>CAZNPP010000136.1:0-12065 GCA_964574785.1 uncultured Chloracidobacterium sp.
CTCGTTTCAGATACACCAAGTCCTAATGAAGCATAACTTAAAGGATGAAGGAGGAAGAGACCATTTGCCATTTGTGATTTACGATTTTTCATTTGTCATTTTGCCCATGCCTCAGACGATCTAACTTTGGGATTTAAGCTCAGATGGCTAAGAGGGCCCAGACCAAACGAGCCAGGAAACATCAGGAGCGGCCTCTCTTCGATAGCATTAGAAAACCATCGGCTCCTCCGGGTCACCCAATGAGTGAGGCTAAGCCGGCTGAGAAAGCTAGACCTTCGGGGCGCAAAGCAAAGCACAAACGGAAGCCTGAAGAAGCAACTGAATTGGATTACTCTGAATAGAAGAAATGCTTCTTCAAATCCTCCCATTTTAGAACGTGACATCACTCGATTTGCACCGTTCGGATGTAGCCACTGCCTTCAAGGATCAGGCTCGCAAACTACTCAAGACAGAGTACCTCCCGAAAATTGAGAAATGCGTCCGTATACTTTCAGACGAACAGGTGTGGTGGCGAGCTAATCCTGAATCAAACAGCGTCGGGAACTTGATGCTTCACCTTGCCGGTAATGCACGCCAGTGGATTGTTTGCGGGTTAGGTGGAGCTACTGACAAACGTGCACGAGATGCAGAGTTCGCTGCACGGTCTCTGATATCTAGCAAAGAATTATTTGCTCGCTTAACCGAAACTGTTGCTGAGGTTGACGGCGTCTTGAGTAGCTTCGAAATTTCCAGGATGTTGGAACGATTCGTCATACAGGGAACTGAAGTCACCGCTTTGCAGGCAATATTTCATGTAACGGAACACTTCTCGATGCACACCGGGCAGATCATTCTTTTGACCAAGATCGTGACTAAACAGGATCTGGCTTTCTATGACTTCTCAACTGGCGTTCCCGTGGCCAAATGGTGAGGGTCGGCATTCATCATACGTTTCCAAGTCCGGAATCTCCCTAACTACGAAACCTCTCAAAGAGGGAAGTCTCCGCTAGTTGTGTCCTAATTTGTAGGGGCGTCCCGTGGGCGCCCCTTCCGCATCGATAACCTCGTATTGAACCGTTCGCTGGCGGAAGCGGCGCCCACGGAACCTACAAATTACGACACTACCTCTCCTTTCCAAACTTTTGATCTTTATGATAAGCGCTTAGAATAGTCACACGTTCTAGCGTTGTTGGCGTGGGAGTACGATTTCAGGTGAGCCTTAGACGCTGCCCTCCCCCCAATCATATTAGGTCCTCAGGAGGCCACTTGAATGACTTACGTAGTAGCCGAGCCATGCGTTAACTGCCGTTACACTGACTGCGCATTGGTTTGCCCGGTTGAGGCGTTTCATCTCGATGATGATATGTTGGTAATCAATCCGGAGACTTGTATTGATTGTGATGCCTGCGTTCCCGAATGTCCGGTTGAGGCAATCTTTGCCGAAGACAAGGTACCTGGCGAGTGGACGCACTTCACTCCAATGAACGCCGAAAGATCCCTCAGCGGATTGCCTACAATCACCGCACGACTTGATCCGCTGTGCGAGTAATTAGTAAATGAAGAAAGGCACAAAGCTACTGTTAAGTGCACTCGCACTAAGTGCGGGCGCTTTTGGCGCAGCAAATGCTTTCATTTCCAGAAAGAAGAACATGAGGTCTAAGCAACAACGTTCCCTGAGAGCACGTGACATGTGGGCACGGCCAGGTATGTGGGTAACTTTCAGAGCTGAGTTAATGCCGGGTCGGGAGAACGAAGAAAGAACCTACCGCGTGAAAGAACTGCTGCCAAGCGGCCGCGTCCTGCTTGATGGCGTAGCCGGGGAACATGTCGAAGGGGAATTTGAACCGCAGTAATCACTGGGACTGAAAACCCTCACCATGTATAGGTCTTTCCCGGCTCCATTATTCGCAGTCCAGAGACACCGAGTGTATCGAGTTCCGCAATAATCTTATCTCGATAGGCGGGCTTTATGTGCACGGCCATAATGTCAATTCCATTATGGCTGAGCTTTTGCAATTCGCGATGCAGCGACTCAGGCGTAAAGTGTCTCGACACTTGAGCAAGATCCGCCATCGAATTTGGGAAAGAGGCCTCAATTAACAAGGCATCGAGCTTATCGGTGCGATTAAGTACCTCCCAAAACTCCTCCGTCTCTGCCGTATCCGAACTGAACGCAACCGTACTCTTCTTGTCCGACACAATCAGGCCAATAGTAGGGACTATGTGATTGACAGGTATGGCTACGACATTGAGATGGGCGACGACAACTTCCTTTCGCAATGGGATGGGAACATATTCCAGTACTGGACCAAAATCATTCTTTAACCCGGAGAAGCGCGGATAGATACTCCAGTTAAAGACGTCGCGCTCGAGCATCTCAATCACTTCAGAAGTTGCATGAATTCTTACAGGACTCTCAAGGGTCTGGTAGAGATCATCGATAAAAATGGGGAGACTTGCGATATGGTCCATGTGAGGGTGAGTGACAATAATGTCGCGCACCTGCTGGCGCTGCTCGCCGGTTAGAGCAATAGCTATGCTACCTGCATCAATGGCCACGCAATCATCGATTAGAAAGCATGTAAGGCGCTGCTCAAGAGTTGCGCGACCGTGACCGTCAAACGTGCTAGGTAGGAGTTGGATTCTCACGTTAAGCTCTGGTGGAAAAGACCGTCTCTGAGGCGGCGCTAGTATATGCCAACCCCACGTAACTGTGCTATCAATGTTTCCCAATACAAACTCAGCTTGGGCGGAGGTGTTTTTGAAGCTCCTGTAAAGCGCGAAGATAGGCGGCCTCACGCTCATGTGCCTGTTCTCTCTTGGGAAGGATTCCTCGAGCAACCCTGCAGCGATGGAATGCTAACTCACTCGCCATTTGATTGAACCGCATGCAAGCGCGCCACGTCCCTACGCCCCCCCGCGAAAAAGAGTTGAAAGATGCTCCCATGCGTCCACGTACGGAGCAGAGTTGATCGTATTCCTGCTGCGTCAGAATCCCACACTCGAAGTCTGCCAGTAGAAACTGACGAACCACACGTCCTTCTCTTCGCAGCGCTACAAAGACCACCGCCAACGTTATAAAGAATGCGGGAACCATTATCAAAAAATAGGTGAGCAGAAAAACCAGACCACCTCCCATTAATGCAGACCCATTCCAAATGCCATGCATGAAGATGGCGGCTAGAAGACCAACAATGGGCGCGAGAAACTTGACGATCGTGTTTCCTGACTGACGCGCAAGCCCGAGTCCGATTCCGGTCATGCTTGTGAACAGCGGATGGGAAAACGGCGCCATCATCCCACGAATGATGAAGAGAACCGTTAAACCGCCGCCGCCGCCCTGCAGGACTGCGCGTCCGTAATATTGGATGTTCTCCGTCATTGCGAAGCCGAGCCCCACCATCGAGGCGTAGACAATTCCATCCACTACCCCATCAAACTCATCCTTCTTTGCAAAGAAGAAGATGAAAAGAATGACAGCCTTTGCACACTCTTCAACAATGGGAGCAGAAATTACAGCGCCAAAGGCATGTCCCGCTTCCATGCTGTCGGTTAAGGCATAGACTAGCACCCCACTCGCTGTGTTAATTAGAAAAGCAAAAAAAACCGCAATGAGAGCGCCCCAGAAGAAGGCTGTTAACAGCATCCAGAGCGGTTCAGCTTCGTAACGATCAATCCACAGCACAAGCACTACGTAGAGAGGGACAGGAAGCGTTGCTGATATGAGACCAATTAGTAGAGCTACGGGACCCGTCTCAACGCCAATCAGAAGCAGCACAATGAGGCCGAGAAGAATGGCCACCAGAATAGCTGTAATTCCCAATATGAGGTGAATAGCGCTTGTAGTACCCGATCTGGGCATTACTATGGTGGGTGCGAAGCTCGAGGGAACTGGACTTGACTGGTTGATCATTCATTTCTCCTGAAGAGACTGCAGGATCTGCGCGAACTCGGAGTTGTCGGGAGCAGAACGCGCCAAGTATATAAACATATTGCACTAAAGTTACAAATAATCACCCGACCAATCAACGGGCACAGGTTTGGGCGCGGCCCCCATCTATAGAGTAAGTGGCCCCAGTAATCCACGACGCACGCTCGGAAGCAAGAAAGAAAATCAGTTCAGCTACCTCGGAAGCGTCACCGACTCTGCCTATTGGGTGAGTTTGCCTAGAGCGTTCAAGAAAAGCAGCATACTGCTCTTCAGTCATCCCGCCGCGTTTATGTATCTCTGTTACGACAACGCCGGGATTCACCGCATTGACTCGAACCCCCTTGGCTGCTAATTCCAGCGCCGCGCAACGAGTTAACTGGTCCAAGCCGGCTTTCGAGACACAGTATGCCAATACTCCAGGAAACGCTCGCAGCCCAGTTACACTTGAGACGTTGACTATATTGCCACGTCGTTCAATAAGGCTGGGAAGGACTAGCTGAGTAACTTTAAGTACAGTACGCAGGTTGATATCCAACATAGCATCCCAGGCCTCGAGAGATGTGTCTTCTATGGTTCCTGAAGCTATATGCCCGGCAGCATTAACTAGAACATCCACGCCTCTCATCTCCTGAATCGCACCAAAAATTGCCTTCATAGCATCTTCAGACGTGAGGTCAGCTTGGATTGGGAGTGGTTTACCTCCCCGGTCGGCTACTTCGGCTGCAACCTTTTTGAGAGCCTCGCGATTTCGTCCAACAAACGCCACTGTGGTACCAGCTTCTGAGAATCTCAGAGTTGTAGCTCGACCGATCCCAGAAGTTCCACCTGTTACTAGAATTAGTTTCTGTGAAAGTTCGTTCTTCATACGGTTCCTTCTCGGTGCTGATAAGCTTTTATGTAAAGCTCCTGTATATTGACAGAGTACGTGCAAAAAGTTGACTATGAAATGCTGTTGAATTGTGAATAGTGAATCGTTGAGGAACCGAATCACGAACGATTCACGATTCACGATTCACTATTCACGATTCACTATTCACCAACTTGGAGAGGGAAACATTGCCTGATAACTCGGCTGATCATCTCTTCACAAGAACTGCTCGATCTAACTGGCGCAGTTCCGGAGAAAGGCGCAGGCGAGCACCCAATCGCATCCCGTCAAGTACCGGATACCTGCTAGGAGCAGTTGTTGCTGCAGTTGGCCTTTTTCTTGCTCTTTGGTGGATGTTCGTTAGTGGTGGAGATGAGGTTGCATGGGTACCTGCCGGACTCGCCGCTAGTGTTGTGCTTTTGGTTGCCCTATCAGCTCGGGAGGTGGTGATGCGTCGGGCGTGGACCCGATATCTTCTTGACCAGGAAGATCGCGATCCTGTTCACCGTGACGTTAATAGGAAAGTTGGCGTAAAGCATTCGTACTCTCACTCACGTCAAGCTACTGCTATCCGGAACATTCAGAAGCGATCACTAGAGCTCGATGTTCCTGGGACCATCCCAGAACTGCACCTTGAGTTGTTCAATCTCTGTAAGGAATATCTGTCCAGTACAGACGAAGCACTCCGTTCGAGCAGGTTGTCGTCAGACAAACGTATAACACTACGAGCAGGTCAGGAACGTGTAAAAGTGCTTCAAAAGCATCATCTATTAACGTGGGCGAGAGACTCTTCACGATCCCTAACACACCAGGCTCAACAGAAAGCTCGGACATCGGACAAAATAGAGACTGCTAACAAGGCGCTTGAGTGCCTCGACAAAGCTCTGAAGATCTATTCTGATGAGGTTGAATTAATTGAATCCAAACTGGCTGTACGCGAGTTTATTGCATCGATTAAGGTGGGGCATTGGGTAGAACTGGCCGAGCGCGCTGCATTCAAAGGTCATTACCGGCGCGCCATCGCCCGTTATCAGGATGCGTTATTCTATCTTCTACGAGAGAGCGTTAAGGATGAGACAAGAATCAGCGGCGCCGAGCGTATTAACCGTCAGATTGAGAGTTTACGTGCTCGTTTGGGCTCCTCGGGCCGCCAAGGCAAAGAATATAAAGAATAAATGTTACTGGTGGCAGATCTTTTGTTTCTAAGGTGATCTCACAACGTTGTCCAAAGTGTGGTAGTTCGAATATTAGGCGAGGTTATAGACCCATGCCGCTGCTCCTTCGTCTGGTTGGCATCTATAATCTTTTGTGCGATCATTGCAATCTGTTGTTTACTGGGTTTGCTGTGCCGGGTACGGTGAGGAGACATAGAAAAGGCGGGCGTGGTAAGCATCCCAAGGATGCAAAAAACCCCCGTCGAATCTGAACACCGGCTTGGATCTTAAAAGATCTTCTGAGGTAGTGAGGGTTTGTATGAACATAAAGAGATTTGTTTCAGCCGCTTTCTTAAGTGGTCTTTTTATAGCTCAAGTTAGTTTCGGGCAGGAGCCGACGACAGGATTTGTGCCCGGTCCCCAACCCTCAGTTGACAATCAAGGTATTAGGAACTATTTGCTAGGCCCCGGCGATGTCCTTGATGTTAGGATTTTTGGGCAGCCAGACTTAAACGCCATTGCTGAGGTGGACAGTGACGGAAATCTTAGTTCATTACCGTTTCTTGAAGAGCCAATACCAGCAAGATGTCGCACTGAAAAAGAGGTGCAAAAAACTATCGCCGCAGCTTATGGCAAATACCTGAAGAACCCGCAGGTGAGCGTCCGCATTACGGAGCGAAAGAGTAGGCAGCCGGCAACAGTCTTCGGAGCTGTGCGTCAACCAACCCGAATTCAGATGCAGCGGAGGGTGAGGCTTAACGAGTTGATGGCAGCTTCAGGTGGATTCACAGAGCGTGCGTCCGGAACCATTCAAATCCTTCACACTGAACCAGTGATGTGTCCTGAACCCGGTGAAGAGGAGATTGCAGGCCCTATCGATGCAACTAAGATCCCATTAAAGGTTGTAAAGATTGCGGACCTGGCGGCTGGCATTCCCGAAGCAAATCCTGTTATCCGTCCAGGAGACTATATTCTCGTGACGGAAGCGGAGCCAATTTACATCACTGGAAGTGTCCATGCCCCACAGGGCGTGTATATGCGCGATCAGCTAACGTTAAGTCGAGCACTGGCGATGGTCGGAGGCGTGAGAAAAGAAGCTAAGATCAGTGACATCAGAATATTCCGGCAAAAACCTGGTTCTGTCGAGCAGGAAACGATTCGAGTAGACCTGGCGGCAATTAAGAAGCAGCAAAAGCCGGATTTCTTGTTGCGAGCCTATGACGTTATTGAGGTTCCAGAAGCAGGCATTTTGTCCGGCTCTCGCATTGGTGACACGCTCGTGGGAGCGATTACCGGAGGAGTAGTTAACTCTTTCGGCACTGTAGGAGGATCACTTCCTCTAAGGGTTCTTTATTAGACTTGGTTGGAGATCCAGCATAACGCGAAAACTTTAGACTTAAGATGATGAAGAGTAGAGGACAACGGCCCGGTAAGCTGATCACTTTTGGTTGGATAGCAGCTCTCGTAATTACCATCATTCTACTTATCTATTGGGAGCAGACTGCGATACTTTACATCTTGGCTACTGTTGGAGTCACGGCGTTGCTAATCGTCGTTGCGCTTTCTGACCTAGCCTCCTCTGAAAGCCCTCAGAAGCCTGATCCACAGATTAATGATTCAGCGGCAATTGGGAGTGGCATAAGTTCAGCGCCCAAAAGGCGAAACGTTCGGCGCTGACGCGCACCACGTCGCAAACAACACCCTCTCAAAGCGATATGTTTTTGCACCTACTTTTGATAAAACTAGTGTTTTGGAGTGGTTGAAAGTTTAGGCAGACTGTTGCATAATCCGGCTGCGTTCACCTCCCCGGTGGACGAAGTGGTCGCGTGGGGTGAGGACACGTGGCCTTAGGGTGGGGGCTGTGGGAGGTCCCCGCCCGCTTTCTTTTTAGGCTACTGTATTCGCTGACCTGTTAACACTTCAGGAAGTAGATCCCTCCTTATTAGGATCCCGCTCTTAGAAGCATCACTAACTCTGATCAAATACGGTCTGCAACTCGGATCAAACAGTGAACTGCGACTCAAAGGAAGTCGATCTGATCTCAATCACTGAAGGTAAGAATAAGTCAGAGCTAGCGCGGCGGGGCGCCCTCGGAGTTCATCGATTTTTTCTAATCTGTGCGCGATGCGTTCAGCTAAGCTTGTAAAGCATTAACCTCTGCGCCGCGGCCAGCCAAGAAACACGAGCGGCAGTAAACTGGACGCCCTTGCGACGGGTAGAAGGGCACTGTTGTTTGCTGACCACATTGCGCACACTGGACTGAAACCTCAATTCGTTGCCGAATGCCTGAGGACTGAGCCGCGGCAATTGCGGCAAGCCTCTCGTTCTTGGCGTGTTTGCACGGCTTGCAACGCTTCGGTTCATTCTTTAAACCCTTATCGTGAAAGAAGACCTGTTCTCCACCGGTCCATACAAATTCTTCACCACAGTCAACGCATTGGATACTCCGGTCTTGATACTCGATGTCGGAATTCGGTCTCAGTTCATGGGCTGCTTCGATTTGTGACATGCTTAAGGCTCCCTGGGTCGATCGTCCAAAATGGTGAGTAGTTGACAAAGCTTTTGACGCTACACAAAGAGGTTTACTCTTTGCTCAAGAGAGGAATTGGGGCTTCGGAGCCCTCCACCGAAAATAAAAACTGCGGGAAAAGTATAACTATGTCGAAAATGTGTCAAGACCCTGGCAAGGTTTTGACTAAGTGAAATTCTTGACAGAGATGGGCGGGCATGCAAGCATCCACACTCCGTCAAGCAAAAGGAGCCTTTTTCCGGGTCCACTCTGGACTCCTCTGCCTATTTTTCTGAAGCCTACTAAATGAAGATACTTGTCATCGGCTCAGGCGGTCGAGAACACGCAATTGTATGGTCGCTTAGAAGGACCGCTGCCGTACCTATAGAAGTTTATTGCGCACCTGGAAATGCCGGTATTGAGCGACTGGCCCGGTGTGTTTCTATTCCCCCGAGTGACACCGCCTCTCTAATCCAATTTGCTCGATTTGAATCCATTGATCTCACCATAGTGGGACCTGAGGCTCCATTAGCCAATGGTATCGTTGATGAATTTTCACAAGCAGGGTTGGCAATAGCAGGCCCCAGTCGGGCGGCCTCGAGACTTGAATCAAGCAAAGTTTTTGCAAAGGAATTCATGAAACGACATGGCATTCCGACCGCACGCTATGAGACCGCTAGCTCGTCTGACGAAGCGGTTCAGTTCCTAGAAAGCGGAAAGTTTGGTTCAGCTTCAACACCAGTTGTTTTAAAGGCCGACGGTCTGGCGGCGGGAAAAGGAGTGATCGTTGCCGACTCACGCGCTGACGCTATCAAAGCTGTGGTGGATCTAACCAGTGGGAAATTGATCGAGAAGGATGCCGCTCGCCAAATTGTGATTGAGGAAGCCTTAACCGGGATTGAGGCTTCTATCCTGCTCTTTTCAGACGGTCAAAGTTATGCAGTGATGCCCCCAGCGAGAGACCATAAGCGTATTGGTGAAAACGATACTGGACCAAACACTGGTGGCATGGGAGCAATTACTGATCGGGCGATTCTTTCCCAAGAGATGCTTGATCGAATCAGTAGGGAGATCATCGAACCTACGCTTGAAGGCGCCGATGAGCAGGGATTTTCATTTAAAGGTGTGCTGTTTATCGGTCTAATGATTACTTCAGATGGCCCTAAGGTGCTCGAATATAACGTGCGTTTTGGGGATCCGGAGACGCAGGCGATCCTTGTCCGCTTAAGAACAGACCTTCGGGAAATATTTGAAGCCACGCGACGCGGCAAGTTGGGTGAACTGAAGATTCAGTGGTCCGATGAAGCCTCAGCCTGTGTGGTTCTCGCCAGTCATGGCTATCCTGGTAACTATGAGAAGGGTTTGCCTATAGAAGGCATCGAGCAGATAAGTACAGAAGACCGAGTAGAGCTGTTCCATGCCGGGACAGCGAGGAGCAACTCCGAATTGGTTACCGCTGGAGGTCGAGTTCTCGGAGTTACGGCTACTGGCGTTTCGCTCGAGGAAGCATTACAACGCTGCTATGGTGCTATCAGCAAAATTCATTGGCCTGGAATGCAATACCGCCGGGATATTGGCAAATTCGGAGGTTACCAATCATAGACCGAGTCTTCGTTCCTCTGGAAGCTAACCTCTTAGTGCTGTTATACTCCAAGCTTAGCTTTGAATTGGAGTTTTGAACTGAGTGACGTTAACTTTCGTACAGGCGATTGGGTGCCACGCGTAGTTATAGCTCGCACATCTTGGCGCTGGAGGATTGGCTGAAAAATGGGACTTTGGAGCAGATTTAAACGATCGCTGCGCTCGTTGTTCGGGGGAATAATTGAGAGGACGGAGGACCCTGAACTGATACTTCAGCAGACTATTCGAGACATGCGTGACCGCGTGCCAGATCTTAATAATTCTGTTGCGCAGGTGATGGCAACCGAAAAGTTGCTGGCAAAGAGTAAAGAGCGACTCGAATCACAAGTTGTCGATCTTGACTCGAAAATCCGAGCTTCTGTGAAGATGGGGCGAGATGATATTGCAACGGCTTACATTGGCCAGTTGCAACAGGCACAAATGGATCTGCAGAAGACATCACAGCAACTGGAGCATGCGAACCTTGCATCCAAGCAGGCGCTGAAGGCGCGTGACAATTACGTATTACAGATGCAGCGGCGCACAGCCGAGGCGATGCAGCTAATTAATCAGTCGAAACAGGCGAAGCTCCAGGAGCAGTTGGCTCAAACGATGGCTTCGTTTCAGCTTGGAGATGACGCTTCGTCGTTTAATGAAATGCGAGATAAGATTGATCGTCGCGCGGCCGCGGCTGAAGCGAAAATGCAGTTAGGTTCCGCTTCAGTCGATTCTCAGATGCAGGACATAGAGCGTGAAGCCTTAGATATGCAATTGCAGGACAAGTTGCTTTCATACAAACGAGACATGGGACTATTGCCTGGCGCTGGAGCTTCAGGCCCGCAGGCACTACCTGCTGAAGGCGAGTCTAGCGGCGAGCCTGCTCCCGCGAGCGGCGGCAATGGTAGTCAATCTAATTGAAAGACGAATCTGGTGGTTGAGTCTTTTTAAGTTATGGCCGCGTTTTCGAAGTTTGACCTCAAGTACCTGAAAGAGGCCTTTAAGGAACCTATCAACTTTTGGGGAATGGCTGGTTTTGCAGTTGCGGCCGCCTACGTTCAGGATGTAACTCCGTTGGTAGCAGCACTGGCTGCTGAATCCCTTTACTTAGCTACTGTGCCCGCAAGTTCACTTTATCGTCGCCTTGTAGACCGTCGTGAGAAACAGCGATTGCTCAAGCTTCGCGATCAGCAACGTGAGGCTTTAATCAAGGCCTTTGATCCACGTGAGCGTGAGGCGGTCGAGTATCTCCGCTGGATGAAGAATCAAATCTATTCAAACTACCGTAAATTCACTGGTACAAAAGAGATTCCCTCAAACATCGAGAGTTTGGACCAGCGCTGGGAAGATTTCGTGGATTTGCTCGACGTGTATCGGCGTCGCAAACAACACCTGCGGTCCATCAATCGTCAGGCTGTTCAAAACCAGTTAGTACAGGCAGAACGAGCAGTTGAAGCGGCGAAAGACGATCGTGAAAAACGAATTCAGCAGGCCAACGTAGAAATTCTGAAACGAAGGATTGCAGCTTTCAACGATATCGAACGGTCGGTCAAGTTAGTAGAAGGGCAGCTGCAATCGATAGAGAACTTCTTTGGCTTAGTTAATGACCAGGTAGTCACGCTGCCAACTCCAGAGCGTGTTTCCTCACTCGACTTCGAGCAACTCAGTGACTCCATCGCAATGACCAAACAGATGCTTGAAGAGACCTCAGATACCTTCGCAGCCTTGGACAGCCACAATCGAGGCATGGGTAACTACGAGCTATTGCTAAACAGCGGTTCATCAAAATGATTGGGCCGTCAGAAGTCAGGAGTCAGACGTCAGGAGCCAAGAAGTCAGAAGCAAGGGTTGGAGTTAAGACTCGCCCGCTGATTTCTGACCTCTTACTTCTTACTTCTTACTTTTTACGCCTGACTTCTGGCTCCTGACTTCTGACTTCTTGCTCCTGACCCTAGAAGACGGCGCGTTTAGCAGGTAAAAACACATTGTATTGCATTAATAAAAAAG
>CAZNPP010000137.1:0-12020 GCA_964574785.1 uncultured Chloracidobacterium sp.
ATGGTAGGGGTGAAGGTTACATTCCTTTACGTTGGGTCGAGTCTGCTGGCGCCGTTAAGAAAGGCGGAGCAGGAGATCAATCGTGATTACAAGCTCAATCTGCATATAGCAGCACACAACTTTGGCTTACCATTAACCACTGGTGAATGGGAAGCCGTTGAACGGGATCTGAGCACGTCGGATATTGTTTTTATCATTCATGTCATGGATGGTGAGAACGCTGCACGCTTAGTTCCCGCGCTGCGTAAGCACTCGGAACGCCACAAGGCAGTAATCGTCATCAACTGCATGCCAGAGCTTATGCGCCAAACCCGCATGGGCCGGCTTAATGCGAGTCGCCTTCTGAATGATAAAGGCGTCCAGAAAGACTCCGGACAAAGCCTGCATCTTTTAAGCAGGATCGGCTCATGGATAGGGCGGCAAGCTGCTCGTGGATCGCGAAGACAAAACAGAACCCACAAGAATGATCACTATCTTAGGTTCATTGATAAGCTGCCGCTCCTACTGAAATTCATCCCTAGCGCCGGTGCGCTTCGCGATATTAAACATTACCTCTATCTCTTCTGTTACTTCCTGCAACCCTCGCCGGCAAACATTCGCACGATGATCCTCTATGCTGTTAAGCATTACGTTGCTACTGAGAGAATCCAGCGCCTCAAGATAAAACTTCCAGAGCCCGAAACAATTCCTGCTGTCGCAATCTATCATCCTGACGCTCCACGACTGTTCGTATCATTCGACGAATATAAGCGCTGGCACCGGAAGCGTTCAAAAGGACAAGACCTGCTTCCTGAGCAGACAATTGGCCTCTTGTTGATGAGGCCTCAAGTGGTCAGCAACACCACAAGGCATTACGACGCTCTGATAAACGCAATCGAAGCCGAGGGTCTAAGCGTTATTCCAGCTATTGCAACATTGATGGATAACCGGAAAGCATGTGAAACCTTCTTTTATGAAGGTGCAAAGCAGAGTTCCCGTGTCAGCCAGATTCTCTCATTAACAGGTTTCAGCTTTGTTGGAGGCCCTGCCATGAATGATAGCGAAGCGGCTTCCAAGTTTCTTAGCATATTAAACAGACCCTATCGTTCTGCAGTGAGCTTAGATACACAAAGTATTGAGGCTTGGCGGGAATCGATGACTGGATTGAATCCAGTTCAGGCGGGAATGCAGATCGCTATTCCCGAGATCGATGGAGCAACTGAACCGTTTATCTATGGCGGAATATCCAGGCACGGTGTCGAACCTGTTCCTCTTAATGAGCGCTGCCAGAGATTTGCGCGGCGGCTGCGAGGTTGGAACCGCCTGCGAACCGCAGCTCGCAAGGACTTAAAGCTTGCATTCGTCGTATTTTGTTTCCCGCCGAACAAAGGCAACATCGGAACAGCCGCCGACCTTGATGTCTTTCCCAGCATCTGGGATTCGCTTGTGAAGCTTAAAGAGGATGGCTACAGCATCGAATTACCAGGGTCTTGTTCTCATTTGCGAGAGCTGCTTCTTAATGGAAACTCAGAAAGATACGGCGCCACAGCAAACGTAGCCTATAGCATGGGAGTTGATGAGTACCGCGCTCTTTGTCCATTCACAGAGGAGATTGAGTCGGAATGGGGACGGGCGCCAGGTCAAGTTAATGTTTTTGGTCGAAAGCTTCTTATCCAAGGTATCAGTTTGGGAAATGTCTTTATCGGGATCCAACCGACCTTTGGCTATGAAGGAGATCCCATGCGCTTGATGATGGCCCGCGGCGGGACTCCACACCATGCGTTCGTGGCGTTTTATTCCTATATAAAAGAGGTGTTGAAGGTTGATTGTGTCGTACACGTCGGTACCCATGGTTCGTTGGAATTTATGCCAGGAAAGCAGATTGGACTTTCAGGTGAATGCTGGCCGGACAGGCTAATAGGTGAGTTACCAAATATTTATCTCTATAGTGTGAACAATCCTTCAGAGGGGGCTATCGCGAAGCGGCGTTCTTATGCGGAATTGATTTCTTATCTTACTCCACCAATAGAAAACGCTGGGCTTTATAAGGAGTTTGCCTCTCTAAAGGAGATGGTAATGGCCTACAGGCAAACTGTGGATGAGGCAGAGAGAGAAAAACTATTCCGTTCGATTGAAGAGACCAGTCGACGGCTTAATATGTCCAAAGTCCAAAGTCCAATGTCCAAAGCCTGAAGACCACCAGAGACCAAAGGCCCAAAGCCAAAGCCCTCACCTGTTTTGAATTCGGTTCCGGAAGGCTTTAGGGGTAAGGCGGTGCCTGAAAGCTTCGACACCGTCAATGGTGATTACGGGAATCTCATATTTGTACTTTTCAAGCAGTTCAGGACTGCTATCGATGTTCACTTCTTCAAGCGTGTATTCATCGGCACATTGAGCTGAAAAAATTGCCGCCTTAGCATCCTCACAGAGGTGGCAGCCCGGCCTGGTGAAGAGCACAACCTGAGCCTTTGTCACCATAAATCCTTCTAATCCTTAGTAAATGTGCTTGCCAGTCAATCACGAAACAAGGTATAAATACGGCATCCGAGCCTAATTATACATTTTGAGTGGCGCGGCGCTCTTCATGTTAAAGCTAATAATTCGATCTAATTCGCAGAGAGGAATCCCTGCATTCGGGGGAGTTGTATAGTCAACCTTCTGCGAATGGTGTCGAACTATACCTACAAAATTGATCAGTCTCCTCGAAACCGCATTGCAGATTTCAATCGCCGGAGGTTTGCATAGTGGATACTCAGGTTAAGCAAGAGCAGTCCGCCTTGGCGTCTGGTAATACGCCAAAGGTTGGCGCTTCTGGTCCGCCAGCTTCGCCTGCTCAGCCAAAAGCGACGATTCCCAAACCAGCTCCGGGCACACACGTAGATGGCAAGCCAGAGCCGATGGTTAACAAAATGCGGCGTCGCATCGTCTGGGCAACGATAGCCGGCTTCCTGACCACCTGTTTTTTAATGTTTTTGCGGTTTTTCTTGCCCCGAGCGATATTCGAGCCCTCGAGCACCTTCCGCATAGGGTCTCCAAATGACTATGCGCTCGGCGTCGATACAAAGTGGCAACAACAATATCGCATCTGGGTCACCAAGACTTCTGACCGGCTGTTTGTTATCTATGCAGTCTGCACTCACCTGGGATGTACCCCTGACTGGAAAGCCAGTGAGAACAAGTTTAAGTGTCCCTGTCACGGAAGCGGCTACGACAGCGAAGGGGTGAATTTCGAAGGTCCTGCCCCGCGACCTATGGATCGAGCTCACGTCGATATCGATGCTGAAGGTCAGATCGTTGTCGATATAAGCCGGCTCTACGCCTGGCCAAAGGGTGAAGCGAACCAGTTTGATGAGCCAGGTGCATACATTCCATTGTGATCTTGACTAAGATGGATAGTTTGACTGTGGTGAGGGTATGGAGCCAGAAAGTCCTGATCAAAAAGATGTAAAACAGATTGGTAGCGGTGAAAAGACTGCTGCTACTGGTCTCGCTCAAAGGGTGCGTGAAACGGGAACGGCGCTCAAAGAGCGTGCTGTCGAAGAGGCCAAGACTTACAAGGATCCAAAAGAAACGCAACTGTGGAAATCGATCTTTCGCGTCTCGCATGATCGATCAGATCCGCGGAATCGGTCACTATCGATTCTCTCGAATGTATTTCTCCATCTGCACCCGGCTAAGATCAACCGAGACGCGGTGCGCTACCCATTCACATGGGGAATGGGCGGGATCACCTTCTATCTCTTCATCGTACTGACTTTCACGGGTGTGCTGCTGATGTTCTATTATCACCCAACAAAAGTCGATGCTTTTCGAGATATTCTGTACCTCGAGCATGATGTTCCCTTTGGCAAACTGCTGCGAAACATGCATCGCTGGGCCGCGCACCTGATGGTGATAACTACCTGGCTGCACATGTTTCGCGTTGTGCTAACCGGCTCATACAAACGTCCGCGCGAGTTCAATTGGTGTGTGGGTGTCGTCTTGTTGGTGCTTACGCTGCTACTTTCCTTTACTGGATATTTGTTACCAGATGATCAGTTGGGATTCTGGGCAGTTACGGTGGGCACAAACATGGCGCGAGCCACACCCATGCTTGGTCACGATGGACCCTTTGGGGTCCAGTTAGGAATGACTCCTTATAACGATGTTCGTTTCGGGCTGCTTGGTGGTTCGATTGTCGATTCCAATGCTCTCTTGCGTTCCTACATTTGGCATTGCATCGGTATTCCGTTGGTGGCCTCGATCTTTATGGCGGTTCACTTCTGGCGAATACGTAAAGACGGAGGTATTTCCGGACCAGCCCCCGTCATGCTTGAGTCGGAGATGAAGGCCATCAAGAAGAAATAGACTAGATTTACAGGTTTATGGATAAGCCCAGGTTCAGTCCAAAAGTTCGCAAGCTAATTAGCTTTGGCTTTGTTCTGATTGTGCTTGGCGTAGCTGCGCTGATGGTCGAAGACTGGCATCAACTCTGGAAGATAACATCAGCGCCTGACAATGTTCCTATTGTTGCTATGCTCTTTTTGGTTCCATTCTTTACATGGATGGGGATAAAGCAGGCGCGCGCCAACGACCGTCTAATCGAGGAATTGGAAAAGGATCCAAAGCTTGCGAAGGCGCATCACCGGAAAGTAGAACCGTGGCGTCCCGGATGGGCTCGTGACCTTCACGTGTGGCCCTATCTGGTTCGCATCGAGTTTCTTGCCGCAGTGATCGTCACGTTTATTCTTTTCGTCTGGTCAATCACGCTCAATGCTCCGCTTGAAGATCCGGCTAATCCGAATCTGACTATGAACCCTTCCAAAGCGCCCTGGTATTTTTTGGGCTTGCAGGAGATGCTGGTCTATTTTGATCCCTGGATAGCCGGGGTTGTCATGCCAACGTTGATCATGATCGGACTGATGGCTTTTCCGTATGTAGATTCGAACCCACTCGGAAACGGTTACTACACGGTCAAGCAGCGACGATTTGCCATCTGGATGTTTGGGGCAGGATTCCTAATGTGGATTATGCTGATCGTCATCGGTACTTTTATTCGCGGACCTGGTTGGATCTGGTTCTGGCCAGGGCAAACCTGGGATCACAACGCAGTTGTTTTTGATAAGAATATCGACCTTCATGATCTTATAGCTACCAGCACGTTTGGAAAGACGATAGGACTCGGGTTTCTCGCAGGTGAGCCTTGGAAGTGGATTTTTGGAGGGCTGGTGGTTGGTGGTTTCTTTCTCGTGGGAGGACTCTTCTTCCACTGGTTGATGACTCGTGGCGGCATGGATCGAATCGATCGCAGTTTGCCATGGTATCGGCGCCTCCTGTTGTGGGCAACAACCAAGGATCCATTTGAGCAAAAGCTTCTCGCACGCACTAGTCTGCTGCAATATCTGACTTTCCAGTTCTTTGCGATAAGTGTGCTGCTGGCGATGCCGGTAAAACTGATTTTGCGTTTGACCCTGACAATCAAGTACGTCTGGGTAACCCCCTGGTTCAACATCTGATTAGTGCGGAGGAGTGATCGTAGTGGCTGATTCTCCTGAGCCTGCTGAATCATTGGTGAAAAAAGAGGCTGAGCGACCAGAGCCCGACCCAATCGTCAGTCGCTCAACCAGCGGCATCATGCTGATCTCGGCGTTGCTGCTTACTGCCTCTCTGGCTTGGGCCCTGTACGACGAAGCGTTTTATCAGCGCCCCTGGAAGGGAATCCAACAAGAGTTTGTTGCAAGGTATACGCGCTATCTGAAGAGCATCCGAGATCAGGCAGGGAAGACTGAGGCGGAGGTCAAGGAGAGCCCCGAATATCAAGCTTTGGCGGAGGAAGCGGCGTCGGCACGAGAACGAGTTAGACCTGAAACAACGGATATTGACCGCAAAGTTGTGCAGATTCAGCGGCAGTTGGATGCCGTGACTGATCCTTTTCAAAACCAAAGGGGCCGCCTCACAGTCATCAACTACAACATCGAAACTTCTACAGGAGCTGCCAAAGATCGGTATCGGCGACAGGCAGAACAGCGGCGCAACGAACAGATTAGCGTAGAACTACCTGCTGAGGACGGTTCCAACAAGCTAGTGGTTCGGAGAATGAATTATACAGAGCTCGAAGCTCTTTACGAGGGTTTGCGCGAGGAGCGCGCCAGTCTTCTTGGCAGGAAGGCCGAGCTCCTGAAGCTTCCATCGGAACTTGATCGGAAGCGCGACGAGTATCTCAGAAATCATATGATCGGATTGGGTCCGTCCCAGATCGACGGACTAATCCGAAAGATGGATAACTTTGATTATTCAATTCTGGGTCACCAGATAAGCGTTAATGAGTATGAAATTGTTGATCGTTGCGAAGTTTGCCACGTTGGCATTCGCGAACCGCTTCAGATCAAGGCCGAAGATGTTGCTCCGGGTGGACCAGGAAGACAGCCGGATTCGCTGGCCCGAGCGTTCATAAGCCATCCAAATCGTGAATTGCTAAGAATTCACAACCCTGATCGCTTCGGTTGCTCTGGATGCCATTGGGGAAATGGTCGCGCTACAACTGGAGAGATAAAGGGACACGGTCGGCACAAGTACTGGCTGTGGCCGTTGTTCGAACGCGAAAACATTGAAGCTGGCTGTCAGCAGTGTCACGCCAAAGACCGAGTCACTGACGGCGCTACTGTTCTGAATCTAGGACGCGATCTCTTCTCAGAGCGAGGATGTGTTGGTTGCCATCGTTATGAAGGATTTGATCAGGAGACAGATGCGTTGGCAGGCACGCGCCAAAGTCTAACTCAACTACGAGAGCAAATTGCCGCGAACGAGAAACAGATTCGTCAGAACACAGCTGCTTCCACTGAAGTTACGGATGACGAAGAGGCCCGTCGGTTGCTCGCAGAAGCCGAATCGCTGCGTGTGACAAATAGCTTGTTGGACGCACGTATCGATCAGTTGAATCTCCAGTCCAAATACCTAATGCAGGATCAGAAGAAGGTCGGCCCCAATCTAAAAGACGTCCGCCTCAAGCTGCGGAAGGAATGGATTCCTGTTTGGCTTAAGGAGCCGCAAAGTTTTCGTCCTGGTACAAAGATGCCTAGCTTCTGGCGGTTCGCGGTTGATGCGGACGGTGACGAGCAGATTAGAGCCATATCTGCGTATTTGTGGCAGGAAGGCTTTTCCGGAAAGTTATCTGAGCAACCACGAGGTAATATCAATCGGGGTAAGGAACTATTCGAAACACGAGGTTGCATGGCTTGTCACTCCATCGGTGAAGGTGACAACTCCATTGGCGGGGACTTCGCTGCTAACCTGCAGCGCATAGGTGAAAAGGCAAACTTCGATTACATCGTGCGCTGGATTCATGATCCAAGGGAACGCTTCGCGCCTTACTGCCCGCAAGAGAAGCGCGATCTGACCCCTGAGGATTACGCAAAGCACAATCGTCCATTCGTCTTTGACACGGAACTGCACTCTCGCTGCCCCAATGATGGAGCAGAATTGCAGGTTCAGAACATGACGGTGATGCCGAACTTTCGGCTTACCGATCAGGATTCACGTGATATCGCTACGTATCTTTTCTCGCTTTCATCGCCACCCGCCTACGCTGATGCCTCATTTATGGATGATCCCAAATTGAAAGAGAAAGGGCACACGCTGATTAGGCAGTATGGTTGTGCCGGCTGTCACGAAATAAAGGGATTCGAAGAGGAGCAGCGGATAGGAAAGGAGTTGACTGTTCAAGGGGCAACTCCTATCGAGCGGCTCGATTTTGCTTTATTGACGCACGATGCTGAGAAAGGGAAGGACCCGCTGAACCTGCGACCCAAGGAGAAGAATAAGCCCTGGTATAACCATAAAGGATTTTTCGAACGCAAAATTATTGAGCCGAAGATCTATGACGAAGGGAAGGAGAAGGATCCTAAAGATCGGCTGCGGATGCCAAAGCCTCACCTTACCGAAGAGTGGCGTATTGCGCTTACAACATTTTTGCTTGGGAGTGTAGGGACCGAGGGTTCAAACGTTCCCCGATCGCTTTTTTATGAACCTGAAGACCAACGACGGCAGGACATTCAGAACGGTTGGTGGGTCATAAAGAAATACAACTGCATGGGTTGCCACGAACTTCAGATTGGACATCGCTCGACGCTGATGGATCTACCCTTGTATCAGACTCCGGAGGGTAAGGATTTACTACCACCCCGACTAACCAGCGAGGGAGCTCGAGTGGATCCAAACTGGTTGCTACGCTTCCTTGACGATCCCTCTATGAGCGGCGGAACATCAACAGCGGTACCGCGCAATCAAAATGGGCAGCCTGGTCAGACAAGTGGAACTGCCAACGAAACTCAGGGAGCATTGCGTCCGCAACCTGGATTAGATAAAAATGGAGTGCGGCCTTATCTCCAGGTGCGGATGCCAACATTTAGTTTTTCACCAAATGAACTGCAGATTCTCGTCCGGTTCTTCATGGCTATGTCTGGTCAACAGGAGCCCTACATTCGAAGACCTCTCGAGCCTTTGAGTGATCAGGAGAAGTTGGTAGCGCGCCAGATGTTCACGTCGGGAACACCGTGTCTGAACTGTCATATCACTGGCGACCCAGTCCGGGATAGACAAGCTATCGCACCAGACTTCTTACTTGCCGGAGACCGCCTGAAACCAGACTGGACATTCCGTTGGCTCCTTGATCCGTCGCAGATAAGCCCTGGCACTGCTATGCCGACAGGGCTGTTCCGGAAGGAAGGAGAGCGCTGGGTGATAAATCTTCCCAATCCGCCTCAGAGCGCAAATGAGTACCATCGGGACCATGCGGAATTGCTTGTTCGCTACATGCTGCTGTTAACTCGCGAAGAACAGCAACGACTACTTGCGACAACACCGGTTACTCCAGTTGCGGGTGCTACTACTCAGGCGCGGACAGGTTCTCAAAATGGTAGCCGTGAGATCAGTTCAACTGGAAGCCGTAGAAATAGACGTGGTCCAACAGTAGCGCGAACCCCGAATGTGCGGGCAAACGCGCGTGCGCCGGGAACATAAGCTACTTCAGCGCGTGCTCGTTAGGGTTTGCATCTGGTAAATTAATAAAAAAGTTCCCTTAACTGGAGGAGTTCAAATGATGGTGAAGAGAGAGATGAAGGTGTGGCTTGCGCTGACGATCGTTTTGTCACTTCTGGTAATTGCTTCAGCTTGTGGTCGCGGCGAGGATACTAAGACAGATGAACCAACGCCGACTGGGGCCTCGGAATGGAAGCCCACCGGAACCGAGGGCAGTGTGAATGGAACCGTTGCTTACAACGGTACACCACCACCTGCTAAAAGAATCGACACTTCGGCAGATCCGGTCTGCGGTCAAAGGAATCCCAATCTGATGACCGAAGATACAGTTGTAAATGATGGCAAACTGGCAAATGTTTTTGTCTATGTCAAAGATGGACAGCTTGCTGACGGCAAGAAGATTACGGACTTTACTTTTGCTACTCCGTCTGAGCCAGTCGTACTTGATCAGGAGGGTTGTCACTATAAACCGCATGTGCTAGGTGCCCAGACCAACCAGATGTTGCGAGTTACAAATAGTGATCCGACACAACACAACGTGCACCCTACTCCAAAAAATAACCCTGAATGGAACCAGACACAGGCGAGTGGAGCCCCGCCAATTGAGCGAAGCTTCGCGCGGGCGGAAGTACTTATTCCGATCAAGTGTAACCAACACCCGTGGATGCGAGCTTATTTAGGTGTTCTGCGACACCCGTTTCATGCAGTAACTGGCGAAGATGGAACGTTCGAGATCAAAGGTCTACCGGCAGGCACGTATACAGTTGCGGCCTGGCACGAGCGAGGTGGTCCTTCAGGCACCGAGAAGACGATGCAAGTTACGGTACCAGCGAGCGGAAGTGCAACGGCAGACTTCTCCTTCAATGGAACGGCATCAGCATCCATTGGTGGGCTGCAGATGATGCCAGCAATCGAGTTCCCCATGCTTGGGAGACACTGAAGTATTGCGGATTGGGGATTGCGGATTTGGCGATTGACAATTGCCAGTTAGGGTGGTTGTGGCGTTTTAGAACTGTGCTGTGATTCTAAGAATCTAAAATCGATGATCAGAATCAACAATCGGCAATCGAAAATCGAAAAGTCAACAATGCAAACAGCCGCTAAACGCCAATCGGCAATCGCCAATCGGCAATCCAGCCTGGGCTTGAACCTTTTTGCGATTTTTGTTGCCAGTGCAACTTTCTTCCTGATTATTGCCGGGGCACTGGTCACAAGTAATGATGCCGGGCTAGCCACGTCCGACTGGCCGCTTTCAGACGGACAGGTGTTTCCCAAGATGGTGGGAAATCTTTTCTGGGAACACGGCCACCGTTTGGTGGCGACTAGCGTCGGCATCCTAACCATCGTTTTGGTAATTATCTTGTTTCGCAAGGAAGATCGGCGATGGGTTAGACGATTGGGAGTATTTGCACTTTGCGCCGTAATAGCACAAGGGCTTCTCGGTGGCCTAACTGTCAAGTTGATGCTACCGGTGGCGGTTTCCTCGGCACATGCTACGCTGGCTCAACTCTTCTTTTGCACTACGGTCGCTTTAGCAATCTTTACGTCGAGGAGTTGGAGAAACTACCGGGGAACCCTGGAAGAAAAGGGGACTATACCGGCTCGTTATTTATGCATTGCGGCAACAGCAACGATATTTCTACAGCTTATTTTGGGCGCGACCTTAAGACACTCCACAACGTGGGATAAGCCGCTGCCGACTGAGCTCTTACTGGCGCACATTGGTGGTGCGGTCGCGGTGACATTGGCACTTTCAATAGCAACACTGGCAATCTTGCGGCGCCACAATGGTGAAACTTTCTTAACCAGGCCAGCCGCGATCGCGCTGACATTGTTGATCGTTCAGCTATTCCTGGGAGTCGCTGCTTATATCACACGAGTGGCGTCGCCAAACGATCCGCAGCCTCTGAATCCCATGATAAGCATTACCGTGGCGCATGTTGCCTGCGGCGCTCTGTTGTTCGGAATGACAATTTTGATGACATTGCGGACGTTCAGAGCTTTACGTTCTTCAGATTCCTCCTTAGATCTGGCGCCATCACAGAGTTATTGATCTTTTGTGATAAGGTGTGCGGCAGTTGATACATTAGAAGCTTCATGAAGGAACTCGCGGTAGACCTCAATACGTCAGTGGTTGGCGAACTCGAGGTGCGACCTCGCACTGCACGCGAGCGTATACCTCTCTATCTCGAGCTGACAAAACCGCGAATAACATCACTGATTGTGGTGACTGCGGCAGCCGGTTTTTGTCTTGCCTCACCTGGCAGGGTTGATTATTTCGCGCTCGCCACCGCGATGGTAGGTATCGCTCTGTTGTCATCAGGTATAGCGACGTTGAATCAATACATTGAGCGCGACCTTGATGGCCTCATGCGACGCACTTCCAATCGTCCACTACCATCGGGAAAGCTTTTGCCTTGGGAAGCGTTGCTATTCGGAACGGGTCTCACGATATTGGCTCAGACTTACCTGGCAGTTTTCGTGAATCATCTGACAGCGCTACTGGGATTATTCGTAATAGGAGGGTACTTATTTGGCTACACTCCGCTGAAGACTCGGACAACGCTTTCAACCTGGGTGGGCGCTTTTCCCGGGGCTATGCCACCGCTAATAGGTTGGACGGCTGCTCGCGGAGAGCTAAGTATCGAAGCATGGGTGCTGTTTGCAATCCTTTTTCTTTGGCAGTTTCCGCACTTTCTCGCAATCGCGTGTCTGTATCGTGAAGACTATGCTCGCGCCGGCGTTAGGATGTTGCCAGTCGTGGAATCATCAGGAAGGGTCACTGGTCAGCAAATAGTGCTCTATACGGTAATGCTGCTTCCGGTGAGTCTGCTCCCAACAGCTCTGGGAGTATCCGGACGTATCTATCTCTTCGGCGCGATCGTCTTAGGGCTACTGTTTCTCTACAGCAGTATTCGTGCGGCCTTTTCGCAATCAAGACAAGAGTCTCGCCGGCTTTTGTTAGCTTCGGTTCTTTATCTGCCGCTGCTTTTCATTTTGATGGTCATGAACAGGTGAATCGTGAA
>CAZNPP010000138.1:0-11987 GCA_964574785.1 uncultured Chloracidobacterium sp.
TTAAGTGGTGCACCTTTGAAGAACCGATCGAATCAGATAATTGCTGCTCTATATTCTTTGACTGGTGGTTCAATTCCTATAATTGGAGTCGGCGGTATCTTTAATGCTAAAGACGCATGGGAGAAAATATCTGCTGGAGCCAGCCTGATACAACTCTATACTGGTTTCATTTACGAAGGTCCGGGAGTTGCGAAGAGAATAAATAAAGGTTTAGAAAAGATCCTCGCTGAGGAGGGTTTTCAATCACTAGACGCAGCGGTAGGTTCTCGTGCTAAAGAAATCATAAAGACCTCTTTAATTCAATGAGACGCTTGGCGAAGGATAGACTGATAGTCGCGCTTGATGTTGATTCAATTGCGCGCGCACGCGAACTTGTCGCAAGGCTTAAGCAATTGGTTGGCATGTTCAAGGTTGGATCTCAGCTTTTTACTGCAGCCGGGCCGGACATTGTGCGTGAGATCGTACAGTACGGCGAGAAGGTTTTCCTGGATCTGAAATTCCACGACATTCCAAATACAGTCGCCTCAGCTGCCGCGGAAGCCGCACGATTGGGGGTAACGCTATTGAATGTCCATGCGTCTGGTGGCCGAGAGATGATGCGCCGCGCTGCCGCAGCCGTCTCTGAAACTGCAACAAAGGAAGGGCTTCCAAGACCCGCACTGTTGGCTGTAACTGTGCTAACTAGCATGGACTCGACTAGTCTTAGAGAGATTGGTGTCCAGGCTTCTCCGGAAGATCAAGTAGCTGAATTAGCCAAACTTGCAGCCGCAAGTGGAATGGATGGTGTAGTCGCCTCACCCCAAGAAGTGGTATTGATTCGCAAGGTCGTCATTAAGCCAGATTTTCTGGTTGTTACACCGGGAATCAGGCCCTTGAAGTCTCCATCAGCTGATCAAAAACGGGTTATGACCCCTGTAGAAGCTATCCATGCAGGGGCGGACTACCTGGTTGTAGGACGACCAATCATTGACGCTCCTGATCCCGCGGCAGCAGCTCGAGAGTTGGTTGCCGAAATTCAGGCGGCAATTTAGGTGGTTCTGACATCAAAAGCTTTCAGGAATAGGAACTGTCAGGCTTAAGAAGCGTGTACGACATTGGGAAATTAAGATTTGCCCTGACAGTGATTAAAACCTATTATGCAAACGTGAATTCGAGTTTGAAAACAGCTGTACTCAACACCTCATTTCTAATAGTCCTTGCGCTTGTAACGCCCATCGCCGCTCAGAGTCAGAGTGATTTAGGGTCACCTCCCCTCTCTCCGGCTCCCTACCGCGTGGGTGAGCGGCTTACTTATAATGTGTCGTTTTCTAATTTCATAAGCGCAGCCCATGTCGAGATCTTCGTTGCAGCACATGGCACCTTTTTCGATCGCGAGGGAATACAACTGCGAGCCCGTGTCGAAACAACAGGCGTAGTGAACGCCGCGCTCTATGCAATTAATAATGACTACATAACCTATATTGATCCCTACACTGGGCTGCCCTTTCTTGCACAGCAAGTGTTAAGAGAATCCGCAAAACGGTCTGATCGGTCGATGGATTTCACCCAACCAACGGGAATTGGCGCAATCCCTCCAAAACAAAGGAAGGCGGGTTTCCCTGGTACTTACGATCTCCTCTCAGCGATCTACCGATTGCGAGCACTTCCACTTTCAGAGGGCTCGACCTATCAATTCACCGTACGCGGTGACAATCAGGACTACAGAGCAGAGATAAAAGTAACGGGCCGGCAGATGATTAGGACTAACGTGGGATCGTTCAACGCGCTCGCTTCTCAGATCAGAGTTCTCAACGATTCATCAGCCAATCGATATCGTATTCGAATCTATTTCAGTGATGATGAGAGACACATACCTGTTTTGATTACAGCACAGCATTCGGCCGGAGAGATTCGTGCCGAACTTGCAGGTTCCGAATTCGTTAAACCTGCTCCTCAGAAGACCGATGTCGCACCGCCTGTTATTGTCGCTGGCCCGTCGCAACCTTCAGCTCCAGTTGCTCATGGGAACAATGGTGGAGCTCTGTTGGACTTACCATTCCAGGTAGGGGAGCAACTGAACTACCAGGTATTCCTGCCTAGCGTATCTCAGCCAGTCGGGACAGCCACTTTTCAGGTACGAGGCCATTCGCGTTATTTTGATCGTGATGGTCTACTCTTCACGGTCGCAGCACAAACAACCAATGCGGCTCAGCGTCTTTTCGTTGCCAATGATCAGATAAGTTCCTACGCTGATCCCAAAACGTTACTTCCCTTCCGTACTGAAATGAACCTGGTTGAAGGAAACCGGCGGCTGAATCAGATCCTCAACCTAAATCAGACTGGCGGGCAGGCAACAACTGACAGCGGCCAGAGGATTGAAATCCCGGTTGGGACACATGACTATCTCTCACTCTTCTACGCCATACGTACGTTTAACTTGAGCCCGCCTCGGCGTAACGCTATCTCGATCCTGGTGGACAACAGACCCAGGACCTTGTTCGTAAGCGCTTTGAAGAGGGAGACAATTCAACTGGGTTCGCAGAGCATCCCGGCGATTCAGGTTTCGTTAACTACAGACGATGCTGAGGGCGACAAGTTTCAGTTCAGGGCATGGATAAGCGACGATGATCGTAAGCTGCCGCTGAGACTGACGGCAGCTACTCCGCTTGGAGTTATTCGTGCTGATTTGGCAATCCTTCCCGTAACCCGACAATAGGGGCGGAAAGCCGCACGAATCTAACGCAAGGGCGCAAAGGCGCCAGGACTCTTTGCACCCTGGCGTTAAATTCTTGATGCTTTGCGTTAAATTCTTCTTTACAAAGACCAAAGACCAAAAACCAAAGACCTACTTCACAAGCTCCCTCTTGAGCAGCTTTCCAGTAGGTCCCTTTGGTATCTCCTTAACGAAACGAACTGACTTCGGGCATTTGTAATCCGCCAAACGCTCTCGGCAGAATTCGATTAGCTCAGCTTCGGTAGCCCTCTTGTCCTCCTTAAGCACTACGTAAGCAGCAACCTCTTCTCCGTATAACGAATCTGGAATCCCAATTACCGCGGCCGCCGCAACTGCCTCATGCTGATAGAGCACCTCATCAATCTCGCGCGGATAAATGTTCTCTCCGCCGCGAATGATCATGTCCGACTTACGATCGATTATGTAGAAGAAGCCATCGGCATCACGGTAGCCAATGTCACCGGTGTGAAACCATCCTCCAGCAAAGGCTTTTGCGGTCGCTTCGGGATTTTTGTAATAGCCTTTAAAAATGTTCTCGCCGCGCAGAACTATCTCTCCCAAAACGCCTGTCTCGACCTCTCGATCATTCTCATCAACAACCTTCATTTCATTGCCAATAGGTAGACCACATGAGCCCGGGCGGCGTCTCCTGTCTGGTGGATTGAATGTTGATCGGCAAGTAGATTCCGACAGTCCATAGCCTTCAATGACCAGGCAATTAAAGGTCTCTTCGAAACGCCTTAGAACCTCAGCCGGCACGGGGGCGGAACCACACATCGCAAATCGAAGCTGATCTGTCTTTAGACCCTTCGGTACTCCTGCAGGATGAGTGCTCAACAGCATCGATAGCATTGTTGCGACTGACCCGAAAGAAGTTACTTGATAATCGGAGATAATCTGCCAGAAACGTGAAGCGGAGAATTTTGGACTTACAACAGTCGAACCACCGGCATAGAGCGCCGACATCGTGGTAACTGTCACTGCATTCATGTGAAACAGTGGCATAACCGACAGCAGGCGATCATGTTCGGTGAACCCCAACCATTCTGTAATCTGTTGCGCATTTGCTATCAGGTTACCGTGCGTTAGCAGGCATCCTTTTGGCTTACCTGTCGTCCCGGACGTATAGATGATGATGGCCTCATCGTTCAAGCCAACGTCCGCAGAGTGTTCATCAATATTCTGTAATTCACTAGCTAAATATTCCTGAGTAACCGTATGTTCATTATCAAAAGCAATGACCTCACGCAATTCTGGTAGTTCGGTGCGGATGTTGCTGATGATAGGGAGAAACTCTGAGCTAACGAGTAGTGCTTTCGCCTCAGAATTTGATATCACGTAAATGATCTCATGTGCCTTCAGAAGCGAGTTTATGGGACCAGCCAGAGCCCCAAGTTTCCAGCAGGCAAAGTAAGCAATTACGTATTCAGCACTGTTGGGTAACAATAGACTGACGACATCCCCCTTGCGCACTCCTCGTGATTCCAGGAGTTTAGATGTTCGAGCAACTGCAGCTCTAAACTGCCCGTAAGTAAAGCTACGCCCGTCAGGATCGGAAAACAGGAAGGGCTTGTTCGGTGCCGCATTCGTACGCTGATCAAGCAGTTGTCCCAGGTTTTGCGGTGTAAGCTTTGAGCTCTCATCGATCATAGGTAAGTCGCATGGTATATTAACGCCTTCGCTCCAGTCATCTATCAGTACAGGTAAAAAGCTATGGAGACCTATCGAAATTTCATTGGTGGGGAGTGGATAAAGTCCACTTCAACACGAACAATCAACAACCTAAATCCAGCCGACACCGAAGACATTATTGGTGTGGTTCATCAAGCCACTCGGGATGAAGCTCGTCAGGCGGTAGATAAAGCTGCCGCGGCCTTGTCTGCCTGGCGCTCCACACCGGCCCCAGCGCGAGGTCGAATTGTAGCCCGCGCGGCGCGTTTGCTGGAGGATCACAAGGAAGAACTGGCCCAGATTCTCACGCGTGAAGAGGGAAAATCGATTGCCGAATCCCGTGGTGAACTGCAACGCTCGATTAACGTTGCTGAGTTCTGTGCGGGCGAGTCTCGGCGCATGAACGGGGAAACAATCCAGTCGGAACTGCCTTCAAACTTTGCTTACACAATTAAACAGCCGCTTGGGGTAGTAGCGTGCGTGACCCCGTGGAATTTTCCTGTGGCGATTCCGGTCTGGAAGATTGCGCCGGCCCTGGTTGCGGGAAATACAGTTGTCTTCAAGCCCGCCAGTCTAACGCCCGCTACTGCAGTCCGCATCGTCGAGCTCTTTGCGGAAGCTGGAGTGCCTCCTGGAGTTCTGAATCTGATCCTTGGGTCTGGATCCGATGCTGGTGATGAAATCATCAGCCATCCAGCAGTTAAGGCAGTATCTTTCACTGGCTCAAATCAAGTTGGCATTCGACTCTACGAACAAGTATCCCGGCGTGGTGCGAAGGTGCAGTGTGAGATGGGTGGTAAAAACCCTGTCGTCATCATGGAAGATGCTGATCTAGACCTTGCCGTAGAGTCGACAGCTCAAGGGGCGTTTGGTTCCACGGGCCAACGATGTACGGCTACCAGTCGAGCCGTGGTGGTAAATGAGATTGCCGACGAGTTTGTTACGCGGATAGTAAAACGTGCTGAGGGAATGCGCATTGGAGCCGGTGCCGATCCAGCCACTGAGATGGGACCTTGCGTTGATGAAAGCCAATTCAAGACAGTTCTTAACTACATTGATATTGGAAAGGAAGATGGCGCAACGCTGCTTTGTGGTGGTGAGCGCGCCACTGCAGAAAAACTGGATAAGGGCTATTTCGTACGACCAACTGTATTCGACCACGTTACACCCGACATGCGGATCGCCCGTGAGGAGATTTTTGGACCAGTGTTATCAGTTCTCCGCGTTAGGAACTTCGATGAGGCAATGGAGGTTGCCAATGACTGTGAATACGGACTTTCGTCATCAATCTTCACTAATGATGCCGGCAGGATCTTCCGTTTCGTTGACGAGATCGAAACAGGGATGACCCATATCAATTCGCCTACGACTGGAGGAGAGGCTCATATTCCGTTTGGCGGAATAAAGGCAACCGGAATTGGCGATCGCGAGCAAGGTTCGACGGCGCTGGATTTTTACACTGAGTTGAAAGTGGTATACGTTGATTACACGGGACGTAGACGCGAAGGGAATCTGTATTAGAGAGTCGAAGAATAGGGTGGTTTGCAATGAACTCTGTGTATACGGCTGTAATTACAAGAGATGGTGATTGGTGGATCGGCTGGATCGAAGAAATCTCCGGAATAAATTGCCAGGAAAGATCACGGGCAGAGTTGCTGGATAGTTTGAAGGTCACCCTGCGTGAAGCGCTCGAGTTTAATCGGAGTGAGGCTATCGAAGCGGCCGGATATTTAACGCCGGCCGAACGCTAGAGAAGGCGTTAAAATCTTGGTAATCTAGCCGGGACTTGCTGATTTTGTCGTACTCGTCATGAGCACAGGTCAGTTGTTTAGTTACTAGGAGATTAAGGGTTTGAGAACCGTTAAATATACCTTTTGGAAAGATGGTGAGTTCTTCATCGGATATATAAACGAATACCCAGACTACTGGACTCAGGGAACGTCCAAAGACGACCTCCTCGATCATCTTAAGGATCTACTCACCGACCTCGAATCAGAAGAGATTCCGTTTGTCAGGAAGGTTGAAGAGATGGCGGTCGCGTAATGAAAAGACGCGATCTTATCAAGATCCTAACTGGTATGGGCTGTACACTCGTCCGCCCATGGTCGAAAACACGACTGGTATGTGAATCAACTAATTGGTGTATCGCAACCAGTGCCTCGCCATAAAGAAATCAACGAACGCTTGAAAAAAGCTAAAAGGCGATTCTCCTACCTAATGACTCGCTGATTAGAAAACTTTTGGAGTAGTAATTATGAGCGCAACTGAACAAAAAACACCAATCTCCGAGACCATCCGCAAACACAAGGAGTTTCTCTTCCCCGCTGTCGCTACCTACTATCAGGAACCACTAGCTCTCGTGCGCGGCGAAGGGTTTCATGTTTGGGACGATCAGGGAAACAAATATCTCGATTGCTTTGGCGGCGTACTGACGGTGAGCGTGGGCCATGCCAACCCCAAAGTAAACGAAGCCATCATCAATCAAGTCAAAACGCTGCAACATACATCGACGCTGTATGCCAACAAACCGCAATCCGATCTTGCTGAAAAACTCTATCAGATCACCCCTGGTAAACTGAAAAAATCCTTTTTTACCAACAGCGGCACTGAAGCTGACGACACCGCTGTTCACGCAGCAAAGCTGCATACCGGCAGACACGAAATCGTGGTTCTGCGACACAGTTATAGCGGACGCTCAGCAACGGCTTTAACGGCCATGGGCCATTCAACCTGGCGTCCGCTTCCAGCGCAGATTCCCGGCTTCGTTCACGCAAGAGCGCCTTATTGCTATCGCTGCCCGTTTAAGCTCACTTATCCCGAATGTGGGCTTGCGTGCGCCAACGATATAGAAGAGTTGATCATGACCACCACCACGGGTGAGATTGCGGCATTTATGGCTGAACCAATACTCGGCGTTGGTGGCTTCATTGTTCCGCCACCAGGTTACTTCGAGCGCGCCGTTGAGATTACACGCAAACACGGAGGACTGTTTATTGCAGATGAGGTTCAGACCGGCTGGGGACGTACCGGCGAAAAATGGTTCGGCATCGAACACTGGGATGTCCAACCCGACTTAATCACTTCCGCAAAGAGTCTCGGTAATGGCGTTCCTGTAGGTATGACAATCGCTACTCCGGAAGTCGCTGATAGCTATCCCGGCCTTACATTTTCAACTTTTGGCGGCAATCCGGTTTCGATGGTAGCCGCGTTGGCAGTTATTCGCGTCATCGAAGAAGAAGATCTAAAACGCAATGCGGCAGAGGTTGGTAGTTATTTGCGGCAGCGATTGGATGAATTAAGGGAGAAATATTCGATTATTGGTGATGTGCGCGGCATGGGCCTCATGCAGGGCCTTGAGCTCGTCAGCGATAGGGAGACCAAAGAGCCCGCCCCGCAAGCCGTGTTGAAAGTCTTTGAGGAAACAAAACGACGCGGCGTATTGATCGGTAAAGGCGGTCTATACGGAAATGTCATCCGCACCGGCATGATGTTGAATTCGAGCAAAGACAATGTGGACGAGTTAATCACTGCGCTAGATGCTGCATTTGCGACGGTCTAAGTGGGGCCAAAAGTATGGAAAGGAAGGGTTCAAAAACCCCTGTGGTGATGTCTCGGATGGTTAAGTTTAAAGACGCTGACCGGACATTCGACATTGAGTTTTGGCAAAGACAAGGGGACGCAGCCATCTTGGCAGCAGCCTGGGAAATCGTGGTGTTTGCCAACAAGCTTAAGGGACGAGATGCCAGCGAGCTTCATTTCAAAGAACACTTAAGAAACTACAACGACCACAACGTTAGGTATTTGGTTGTAGGCGCTTACGCGGTTATGAAGTACACAGAGCCGCGTTATACGAAGGATCTTGACATCTGGGTTGATCCAAGCCAACAAGACTTGCTCGACGCGAAGTTACTCGACCACTCAAAACAGATGGATCTGCCGAATAAGGAAAAAGAAAGTTGATATCGAGTTTTCAGTGCAAAGTGAAACATTCCCTTCCCTGCTAACGTAAGACCTTTGTTTGCCACAATAATCCATTCCACCAAAAACGAAAGGCTTTTAAAGATGTTTGCAAGCTTCTCCTCGGCCGCGTTCCGCCAGTCATTGCTCGCTGTTTTCCTGCTGATTTTCTCAGGTGCACTGTTTCTAGGTTCACCAGAATGCGTTAAAGCTCAGACCAAGGGACTGCCACCTCTCATTGATCGGGAGTTGTTCTTTGGCGATCCCGAAATCTCGGGCGCCCAAATCTCTCCGGACGGTAGCTTTATCGCTTTCATAAAACCCTTCAATGGTACACGAAACATTTGGGTCAAACGTACGGCCGAGCCTTTCTCTGCGGCTAAGCCGATCACAGCCGACACAAAACGTCCCATAAGAATCTATTTCTGGAGTCGTGATGGTAAATACATTCTGTTTGTCCAGGATAAGGATGGCGATGAGAATTTTAATATCTTCGCGGTTAATCCCGCTGAGACTCCTGCAAAAGGTAAGGAGGTTCCTGCAGCCCGTAACCTAACTGAAGCCAAAGGCGTACGCGCTGCAATCTACTCGGTTCCCCGCAGTGAGCCTGACACCATTTACGTTGGTCTGAACGATCGTGATCCTGCCTGGCATGACCTCTACAAGGTAAAGATCTCGAGCGGCGAACGCACTCTGATTCGCCAAAACACTGAGCGCATAACAGCATGGTATTTTGATCTGAAGGATCAACTACGCCTCGCAACTCGTTCAGCGGATAACGGTGACACTGAAATTCTTAGAGTGGATGAAAAGGCTTTTGCCAAAGTCTACAGCTGCAATGTATTCGAAACCTGCTCTCCTGTTCGCTATCACAAGGATGGCCAGCGAACATACATCGTCACCAACACCGGGGAGACCGATTTAGTTAGGCTTGTACTCTTTAACCCCACTACGGGTAAAGAGGAACTGGTAGAGTCTGATCCACTCAAGCGAGTAGATTTTGGTGGCGCAAGGTTCTCCGAAGTTACAGATGAGCTAATTGCCACTACTTACTACGATGATAAGCAGAGAATCTACTGGAAGGACAAGAGCTTTGAGGCCGACTACAAGCTGCTACAGAAGCAATTGCCCGGCAGGGAAATTGCTTTTAGCTCTTCGACCACAGATGAAAGGTTAATGCTCATTGGTGCTTTCAGCGATATCGATCCCGGTGAAACTCATCTATTTGATCGAGACACAAAGAAACTGACTCTTCAGTACCGACTGCGAGAAAAACTGTCACGTGATCACCTGGCACCAATGAAAACAGTTCGCTACCGGTCTTCTGATGGTCTTGAGATTCCTGCCTATTTGACCCTGCCGAAGGGTCTTGCTCCGAAGAACCTGCCCGCCGTGATTGTCCCGCATGGTGGACCGTGGGGACGCGACGTCTGGGGCTATAACTCTATGGCGCAGTTCCTCGCAAATCGTGGCTATGCGGTCCTGCAACCTAACTTCCGCGCCTCAACAGGATTCGGGAAGAAATTCCTGGATGCAGGTAATAAAGAGTGGGGCGATAAGATGCAAGACGATGTTACTTGGGGAGCAAAATATCTTATCGCTGAAGGTATCGCTGACCCGAAGCGCATTGGCATCATGGGCGGCTCGTATGGCGGGTACGCTACACTAGCCGGAGTAGCTTTCACGCCCGATGTTTATGCAGCCGCCGTATCGATCGTTGGTCCGTCAAATCTGATTACGTTGCTGGAATCAATACCGCCATATTGGGAACAGATTCGGAAACTCTTTTACGCACGCATGGGTGATCCCAACACGCCTGAAGGCAAAGCTCAATTGGAACGGCAATCTCCACTGAATGCGGCTGACAAGATCAAGACACCGCTTCTGGTTATTCAAGGCGCCAACGATCCGCGAGTTAAGAAGCGGGAGTCTGATCAGATAGTCATTGCGTTGCGTGATCGGAAGTTTCCTGTCGAATACTTGGTTGCTTATGATGAAGGGCATGGATTCGCCCGGCCTGTAAATAACATGGCAATGTTCGCCGCGTCTGAGAAATTTCTTGCTACGCATCTCGGCGGGCGTTATCAGGAGAGTATGACACCCGAAGTGGCGCAAAGGCTGACTGAGATCACTATAGATGTAAACACCGTCACGCTGCCGAAGATTGAGTCAGCAGTGATTACGGTTCCTAAACCCGCTGTTGACCTTACCCCGGGAATATTCAGCTATAAAGCTAATCTCGAGGTCGGTGGTCAGTCCATTCCACTCTCAGTTAAGACCGAGATCAAAGAGGAGAACGGCTCCTGGGTTGTCACCGAGACGGCCCAAACGCCACAGGGGGAAATCTCTGATAAAGCAACAATAGAGAAAGGCAGTCTGTTGCTACAGCATCGGGCCATCCGCCAAGGCCCAGTGGAGATCGACCTCACGTTGAAAGATGGGAAAGCCTCAGGAACAATGATCGTGGGCGGCCAGTCTCGTCCTATAAACGTCGATTTGGAAGGTGGGTTATTTGCTGACGGCGCTGGCGCATATGACGTAATTGCAGCGCTGCCTCTGGCAGAAGGCTACCGTGTCTCTTTCCGCAACTTGGATGTACAGAGTCACAAGTTGAAAGTACGAAACCTGACAGTGGTAGGGACGGAAAGAGTGACAGTGCCAGCGGGAAGTTTTGAGGCCTACAAAGTTGAAATAACTACTACGGATGTTGAAGGCGAGAAAAGAACTGCCTGGATCGCCAAGGACTCGAGGAAGGTAGTAAAAATAAGTGCAGTACTGCCTCAACAGAATGGCGCGAAATTCACTTCTGAGTTAATGCAGTAAGACAGGGAATGGTGAATGGTGCCATTCACCATTCACCATTTACGATTTACCGAAAACACAGGATAATACCGCCCGCAAGCCAGTCATTCCTTTTTCTGTTAGTTCTGTTCTTATTTCATAATTGCAAGCCATGCTAAGTTTGCCTGGCGAATTCATGCCGACATTAGGAGTAATTATCTGTCATGAGAACCCTTATTCGTAATGGACAGGTAGTCACGGCTACCGACAATTATCGTGCCGACATTCTGATAGAAAATGAGTCGATTTCTTTAATTGGTGCTAGGTTAGACGTCGAAGCTGATCATGTAATCGATGCTTCCGGGAAACTTGTCATTCCCGGCGGTATCGATCCCCATACACACATGGAGCTCCCCTTCGGTGGTACGCAATCCTCCGACGATTTTCGTACCGGAACCATAGCTGCAGCCCATGGTGGCACAACCACAATTATCGATTTTGCGGTCCAGCAGAAAGGACAATCATTAATCGAAGGAGTCGATAACTGGCACGCAAAGGCTGAAGGCAAAACGACAATTGACTATGGCTTTCATTTGATCACAACCGAGTTGGAAGATAACCAGATCGAAGAAATGCATACGTTGATGGATGAAGGGATCACTAGCTTCAAACTCTTCATGGCCTACCCAGGAGTTTTTCTCGTGGATGACGCCACAATTTTCCGCGCCATGACCTCCGCCGGTGAACGCGGCGGTCTAATCTGCATGCACGCAGAAAACGGTATCGTAATCAACGAGATAATTAAACGCGCTCTTGCAAAGGGCCACACTGCGCCAAAGTATCATGCCTTGACTCGACCAACCGT
>CAZNPP010000139.1:0-2877 GCA_964574785.1 uncultured Chloracidobacterium sp.
TTACCTTCATTCTCGTCCCCGCCGATATGCATGTAAGCATCTGGAAAGAGTGCCGCCATCTCGCCTAGAAAGACGTCAAGAAACTTGTAGACCTCCTCGCGAGTTGGATCCAGCGAGGGATCCATAATGCCCGGCCGGCGTTCAATCTCATAGGGACCAGGTAAACTTGCTAATTCGGGGTGGCCCACAAGCCAGCTTGTAACGTGACCGGGCATATCGAACTCCGGTACTACCCGGATGCCACGGTCGCGAGCGTATTCGATCACTTCGCGTGCCTGCTCTTGCGTGTAATAGACACCATCTGATCCCATCTGGTGAAGTTTCGGGTACTTACGACTCTCTATTCGAAACCCCTGATCCTCTGTAAGATGCCAATGCAGGACATTCATCTTCACAGCAGCCATACCATCAAGAGTGCGTTTAAGGACTTCGACCGGTTGAAAGTGACGGGCCGAATCGACCAGCAGACCGCGCCAACGAAAACGGGGCTTGTCATCAATCCTGACTTCAGGGAGAAAGTAACCTTGTCGATCGGCCTCGAGTAGCTGGAGGAGCGTCTCCAGGCCTCGGATGACTCCGACGACCGTTGGCGCTTCAAGCGAGACTCTCGAGCCAGTGACCTCGAGTTTGTACGATTCGTTTTCATCTACCGAGGGAATGGTGTGTCCGGCTGCCCGTGCATGAATCAGAAGCGACGCAGAATCAGGATCGGGGGCGAACTTTCGGTCGAAGACAAAACCGGTGCGCCCTTCCAGACGCCTCATGGCCCGATCAATGGCCGCAGTCAGGCGTGCATCCGTGTGCCCCTTGAGACCAACGGTGAAGGATGAAAGGACTGGGAATCTGGCCTTGCCGAACTCAACTGAGGCCGGGACGGGCATCAGGTGGTGTTGGGTTGTCAAAGCATCCATGCGAAGTGTTTGCGATTGTGCGTGTGGTCCAGCAAACAGGACCAAACTGAGCAGAAGGAATTTTAGTAGCTTCATGCGCCTCTTTTAAAGGTTGGAAACGACAGATATCGTCGTAGTTAGTTCAGGCCTTGCGCCTGCGTCTAATCAGAAAAGGACAGCGGACCGGCAAATTAATCTTAAACAGGGTTAAGAGTCAACCTAAATCACACTAGACGGGTGATGCACCGCACTTCAATCCGCTTCGCTGTTTTGCACAGTACGTTTGAGCTCTCGCGGATCGTTTTGCATCACAACGTGCTAATCTATGAGCGTTGTTGAAACAGAAGCACGCGAGTCAACATTGCGCGATTAGTGGGCCGTACTCCCATTTTCTGATGAAGACAGTTTCCAGAGCCTATCTCAATGGCAAACATGTGCGTTCCAAGGCAACTCACGGCTCGTTCATGATTTTCAGGCCATAATTCGTACGGAAGTGACTCTAATACTTGCTTGCCTGGCCATCGCAAATGTCTCACTGACATTGCTAATGCAATGGTACATCATCACCAGCCTCGGAATTGGTAACGAAACTGACGCCCTCTTCGCCGGCATCGCAATGCCGCAACTGATCATTAACATCGTTGCTACGGCTTTAGCGTTAGTTCTAGTCCCGCTTTTGGCTACTGAGAAAGAGGAGGCTTTCGGGCTAAACGTCTGGACCTTGTTTCTGATTAGCGGCGGGTTGTTCGGGCTAATCGCATTATTGCTTTTCCTTACCGCAGAGTTATGGGTTAACTGGCTCGTGCCTGGATTCTCGCCTGACAGCAAGGCGCAAACAGCAGTCGTGGCTCAGATTCAATTGGTAACGATGATTCCTTCCGTGGCTGCCGCAGTGCCCCTTGCAGCCTGGCAGGCACGGGGGCGATTTGTGCGCGCGGAACTCTCGTCACTCCTCTCAACCGCCGGCGCCCTTATCGGACTGATCTGGTTTTTTCCCTTCTTCGGATTATATGCTGCCGCGATGGCCTTGGGGCTTCGCGCAGGACTACAAGTCATTTGGCTAGCACCAGGGATAATGCGCTGGCAATGGCCCAGATGGAACTCGCCCGTAATGATGGAGACTTGGCGACGCGTACGACCCCTTCTGTTTGGCGCCGGTATTTTTCAGACCGACACCCTTGTGGATCGATTTCTCTCGTCGATGTGGTCTGCAGGTGGTCTCTCTTCTCTTTACCTTGCTCAACAGATGTTGGGTATGTCAGCCCTGGTGAAAGACAAAACGATTGCTGCTCCCGTATCACCGGCGCTCGCGCTCGCGGCGCAGGCAGGTCAGTGGCAATCCTTCAAAAGCGCTTATAGAGGTCGGTTACTGCTAATAGGGATAATCAGTGTGACCATCTATTTATCTCTGCTCGTTTTTGGCGAACCGCTGATGCGCTTATTACTTACCGGTTACGGCGGGGTTACACCCGAGAACGTGCGACTCCTCTGGTGGCTTATGGTTCTGCTCGGCGGCTTGTATGTGGGCGGAGCCATGGGGCAAGTCACCTCTAAAACTTTCTACGCTCTGGGCGATACGAGAACACCAGTACGGCTCTCAGTAATGCTGTATAGTGTTTATATTCCGGCCAAGATTGTGGCATTTATCTATTATGGTCTAGCCGGATTAGCTGTTGCTGTTAGCATTCATGTTATGGCAAACGTGATCGCTCAGCTCTTCCTATTGGAGAGGTTCATTCCGACTCAGCGCAAGTACCTATGAACTTAGAAGGGGTTGTTCTGGAGTCTCGCCCTTGTCCGCTAGGTTGTCCGGAGGATGACCAGCCAGTCTTGACGGGCCGTGACCGGATGCACGGTTTACCCGGCAAATTTCAAGTCGTCAAGTGTCGCTCTTGTGGGCTGATGCGCACTAACCCGCGCCCTACACAAGAGACGATAGGATTCTACTATCCCGAAGAATACGGTCCATACCAACGCACTCGCATTA
>CAZNPP010000139.1:2977-11823 GCA_964574785.1 uncultured Chloracidobacterium sp.
TGCACTCATGGGCGCGACCAGGAGCATGGCTTGCCATTTCTGTTCCCGACGCGGGCGCCTGGGAATTTGCGATTTTCAAGGACGCATGGCACGGGCTACATCTGCCCAATCACCTGTACCTTCCCACAACAAAGACTTTAGCTAAGTTGTTGGCTTGTGGTGGCTGGCGTATTGAAAAGACATATTACCAACGGTATGTGGAGAATTTGGTGATTAGCCTGGGCAATTTTCTTGAAGACAGAAAAAGGTTTCCCAGGATTGCGGACAAGCTAATTTCTTTTACACCGGACGGAAGTTTGTTTCATCGTTCGCTGTTACCCTTAAGTTATATCCTGAGCGCCTTGCGCCAGACTGGACGCATTACGGTCTGGGCTAGACGACTGGATTAGAGTCGCTAATGGCTCTTGAAACAATGGCGCCTTTATTGATTCGAGCGGGTTTATGGCAAAAAAGTCCATGACAAATCAAGAACTGTCCGAGATTCTTGCCTGTCCGGTGTGTAAGAGCTCAATCAGTTTTACCGGTCAGTTTGTTTGCCAAAACCGCCAATGTGGATTGCAGTTTCCACTAATCGACAATGTTCCGGTACTGATCAACGAGTCAAATAGCCTGTTCAAGATTGCCGATTTTGTCGCCTTACGAGAAACAATTTACAAGAGGACTTCCCCCCTAAAGCAAGCCCTTGGTTCGTTTCCTGATATATGCCTCAACGTCAACGCGGAGGTTAACTACAAGAAATTTTTCCAACAGTTGCTCGAAGAACACAGGAAGCCGCTCGTCCTCATAATCGGCGGTGCTGTTGAAGGCCGGGGACTCAACCTAGACGATCTGCCCGAAGAGATCACCATCATCGAAAGTGACGTGGCTATTGCTAAGCGAACGAATTTTGTTTGTGACGCGCACGATCTGCCTTTTAAGGATCAAACGTTTGATGGCGTAATCGCACAAGCGGTTTTGGAGCACGTTTTGGACCCATGGCGTTGCGTCCAGGAAATTCACCGAATCTTGAAACCCCACGGGGTCGTGTACGCTGAAACGCCGTTTTTACAGCAGGTTCACATGGGACGCTTCGACTTTACGCGCTTTACACACCTCGGATACAGGCGGTTGTTTCGAGCGTTTACCGAGATCGAAAGTGGCCCCTCGAGTGCAGCGGGCGTCGTCCTGGCATGGTCTTACTGCTATTTTCTGAAGAGCTTTTTCCGACGTAGGACGCTTCAGCAGCTCGCATTCGCGTTCGGCAGGTTAACAAGCTTTTGGCTTAAGTATTTCGACTACTTCCTGGTCGGTAGACCAGGGGCCTTCGATGCGGCTTCAGCCTACTACTTTTGGGGCAAGAAGTCCGAGTCCATCCTGTCAGACCATGAGTTAATTAATCAGTACAAGGGCGCAATCCGATAAGCAACAATCATGTTTCTCCCACTGGATTCCAAGACCGAAAAGGTCGCACAGATAAGGAGAGTTCATAGCGGTCGGTTGCAAAATTTGCTGGTTGTCGGTTGCGGCAACGGCGTCGAGGCGGCGATTCTTTCGCAGCAATTAAACGTGCAAGGTGTCGGCATCGACATCGAAGAATCTTTCGACAAACAGGCGGCGGATTATGCTGAACTTAAGCGAGGCGACGCAACGAATCTCGAGTTCGCCGATCGCTCATTCGACCTGGGTTTTTTGTTATCACGCTCTGGAACATATTCACAATCCCTCTAAAGCAGTGCGGGAAATTCATCGCATTCTGAAGAACGGTGGACGCTTTTGATTGGAACGCCGAACAGATCGAGAGTTATCGGTTACGTGGGCAGTAAAAATGCTTCATTTTCGGACAAAGTGAAATGGAACCTCACAGACTGGAAGGCGAGACTCACGGGAAAGTTTCGGAACGAACTCGGTGCCCACGCCGGGTTTACTTCTAATGAGCTCAAGGTGTTACTGACCGAAGTTTTTTCTGTCGTCGACGATGTAACGAACATTTACTTTCTTGAAGTTTATAAAAATCATCACCTCATGATGAAAATGATCGCACAATCAGGGTTCTCACAATTCATCTACCCCAGCTTATATTTCACCGGTCTTAAATAATTCTTCCATATTTTCTGCTAGTTCTCCGGCGGATCAGGTTTCTGCGCCAACGAAGAAGAATGTCCGGCACTAGAAAGCGAAAAAGCACTTTCGCTACATCGATTGGAGACGGCGCACCGCCCAAATTTTCCCAAAGTATTCGTGCGGCTTCCTTTCTTCGTCTATCGCGTATGAACTGTGCCACGCAGTTGAATCTTAATCGTGCTTGAGCCTGACACAGCTCTGCTGCGTTCAAGCCGATTTCACCGGCCACGCGATTTTGCGCCTCGATCCATTCATTCATCATCACTGGAAAATTCGCGCTCGCATTATTTCCGTGAATCCGCCACGCCGATAAGACGTTGTCATCCAAAGCGAATTCGCCCACAGTGCTTAGCCGCAAATAGAGCTCGTAGTCTTCTAAAATCGAATCTTCATTCCAATTGAATCGATTTAAAAAGGAGCGACGATACAACACGCTGGCGCTTGCCGGAATCCGCGGGTAAAGAAGCATCTCCAACGCCTTTCCGTCCGCATAAGGCCCCCAATTATCCGTGCAGTCGAAGATCTGGTCCACTTCGTCAATCAGATATGAATGACCGTAAGCTAAAGCAGCACCGGTCCGCCTTTTCAGCAACGCGATTCTCTTCTCCAGGAATTCAGGCAACCAAAGATCATCCGAACTGATGTAGGCAAAGAAATCGCCGCCCGTGCGCGAGAAACCCTCATTCAAAGTGGCGCATAAGCCACGGTTTGTTTGTGAGCTGAATTCAGAAGGAAACGGACAATCACGAAGAACCCGCTCAATTATTTTAACGGATTCGTCTTTTGAGCCGTCGTCAATTACAATCAGCTTCTTTGGAGAATATGTCTGCCTAAAGATCGATCGCAAAGTCCGCTCAATAAATGGCGCGTGGTTGTAAGAAGGAACTAGTACACTAACGTCGGACATTTGTTCTTTGATTTGGGACGTTGAATTTTGAGCCCTTACCAGAAATTATAAGGCCACAGGTCAAATTTGAAGTCAAAACCCAGGATTGGTACATGAAGGTCTTGCATTTCCTCGACACACTTAACCGGGGCGGAGCGGAAACGCAAGCATTGGACATCTGCCAAAATGCTGCGGATTTTGGCCTGGAGATGACTCTAGTAACGGCGCAGAGCGGCAGCATGGAAACCGATTTCCGGCTGACTAGAGTTGAGTTTATCAAGCTCGGACGTAAGTTACCGCTAGATCTCCATCTCGCTTGGCAGCTTCGCAGAATTATAAAGGATCGAGGAATTCAGATTGTTCATGGCTATCAGGCGGTCGATGGTCTACACCTCTACCTGGCTACTATCGGAATGAAGAATATCAGACTTGTCTTGAGTTTTCAGGGTGGAGTGTCGCTGGACTGGAAAAATCTCAAGGCAATCAAGTTTTTGATCTCTCGAACTCATGCGAACATCGTCGTCAGCCGCGCTTTGGAAAAGGTACATGAGGAAATTGATGGTTTGGTGCCAGAGAACTTTACTCTGATTCACAACGGCGCCGACGTTAGAAGATTACAGCCGACTGGAAAATCCCTGCGACGTGAATTAGCTTTGCCGGATGACGCTCTACTCATCGGCATGATTGGCAATTTTTACCGGGAAGCGCGCAAAGACCAGCTTACGGTTTGTAAGGCCTTGCCGCGAGTCTTCGCTGAAATTCCAAACGTGCACTGCATTTTTGCCGGGAAGGTTGAGGACGAAGCCTACGAAACCTCCTGCAGGGAGTTCTGCGTTGAGAACAAAATCATTGAGAAGGTCCACTTTCTCGGTGGACGCACCGACGTCCCCGATATATTAGCCGCGCTCGACATCTTTGTTTTTTCATCCTTGCGCGAAGGTTTACCGGTAGCCATGGCGGAGGCAATGTTGGCAAAGGTTCCTTTGATTGTATCGGATATCGATCCGCTATTAGAGATGTCTGATGGCGGAAAGTATGCTGAAGTATTTCCGATTCAAAACGCCGAAGTTCTGAGCGAGAGCCTCTTAAAGCTTTTAAAGAGTGAAGACCTTAGAGAACGGTTGGCGATGCGAGCGTTTCGACATGCCGAGGAGCACTTCAGCATCCGGTCCCATTTAGAGCTTTTAAGAGAACTTTATACGGGCCTGCTTCGAGACCAGACCAGTAGCGATTCAACGTCGATCCCATCCGAGGTTTAGTCGGCCCCGGCAGTAAGTAATGACTGCGCCTTGTCTGGCGATGCATGCACGGGCTGGCAGCACGATGAGAGTACTGTTAACGTCGCCAAGTTTGGATGAAAGGGAGAACGTAAGCGGAATCTCGACGCTTGTTCGCGAAATAGCTGGTCACGGTAAAAGCGAATTCTCGCACTTTAGGGTGGGTCGGAAAGATCACGAGGGTACAGATATAGGCTGGGTGCTAAAGCAGCTATTCCTGCCGTTCCGTTTCTGGCGTTGCCTGGTTCGCGAAAAGCCTGACATTGTTCACGTTCACACGGCCTTCGTGCCCCTGGCGATCATGCGTGACGCGGTTTTGACGTTTGTAGCGCGATTCGCAGGGGCTCCCGTTCTTCTGCATCCGAACGGTGGCAGATTCTTGATCGAAGATTTCAGAAGCCGGTTTGTTGAAGCGATTACCGCAGCAATGCTGAGAACCGCAAATAAGATTCTGGTATTGAGCGAATATGAAAAGCATAACCTAACGAGACGGTGGAAAGACCTGGAGATAGTCATTCTGCCAAATGCGATTTCAACCGAAGACGTTCAAAGCGTCGAACGGAAGAACAAAGTGAAGACCATTCTTTTTTTTGGCAGATTGCACGAGTCGAAAGGTTTGCATGAAATTATCGAGGCGTGTGGGATTCTTAAAAAGGAGGGGCTTCGGTTTAACTTCTCCTGTTATGGGACGGGGCCCCTCAAGGAATTCTTTATCGAGGAAATGGAGAAGGTTTTAGGTGATGAGTTCTATTACGGCGGCGTCGTCAGGGGAAAGGAAAAATGGCGGGTGCTCGCTGAAAGCGACATTTTTTTGCTTCCCTCGCGTTACGGCGAGGGTTTGCCGCTTGCGATGCTCGAAGCGATGGCCGCTAGTTGCGTTCCAGTTGTCGCTGATACGGCTTCGGTTAGAACGGTAATCGAGGAGGGCAAAAACGGCTTTGTTGTTGAGCCTTACAATGCGGCAGCAATCGTAAGAAAGTTAAAATTTCTGCACTCCGGAGAAGTCAACTGGCAAAGTCTGCGTGAGAACGCGCACCGGACCATAAAAGAACGATTTTCAATTGAGCACTATATTGAAAAGTTGGAGTGTCTTTATAAGGAAGTCGCGAACTTGGATAAGGTATCTTAACCCAGAGTTTCTGGATGAACACTGTATTAAAATGCAAAATCGTAAGCGCGTCCTCAGTCTGTTTGCTCATGTTGTCACCCACCAGTCGGTAATCGAGAGAGTTGCTGAACTTGGCGAACGGGGTGAGGGTGGCTATGTCTGCTTTTTAACGGCTCATATGGTCATGGAGTCGTACGACAAACCGGAATTTGGCGCCAAGGTCAATAACGCCGACCTTATCATCCCGGATGGTATGCCTGTTGTTTGGCTCCAGAAGATTCAAGATGCAAAGGAGGCAACTCGCGTTAGGGCAAACGACCTGATGATTATGCTCATTGCGTTTGCAGAACAGAGAAATCTAAAGATCGGGTTCTATGGGGGACGGCACGAAGTCTTGACCGCAATGGTGAACCGGGCAAAAGAAGAATATCCGAATCTACAAATCGCTTATGCCTATTCGCCTCCTTTTAGACCTTTAACGGCTGAAGAAGATCAGAAAATAACGAGAGAGATAAACGAATCGGGAACGCAGTTTCTGTTTCTGGGGTTAGGATGTCCTAAACAGGAAAACTGGATGGCAGAACATAAGGGGAAGTTGAAGGCTGTGATGCTCGGCGTTGGTGCTTCGTTCGATTTTTACGCCGGAAATGTTAAAGAGTCCCCACCATGGATCGGAAGACTTGGATTGGAATGGCTCTTCCGACTCACTCAGGAACCGAAACGTCTCTGGCGAAGGTATCTCATCTTGAATCCGCGCTTCATTTGGCTGGCAATTCTTCAACTCTTCAGACTGAAAAAGTTTAGAGGGTTCACTAATTGTAAGTTCTTATCTACATGAATCAGCCGGGAACAATCGTATTACCTAAGAAAATCAGGTTGGAGAGCTAGCGATGATTGATTTGGGATCAAAACAGACTCGGGTAGCCGTAACGGGGGCAGCCGGATTCATTGGCGGCCATCTGGTCAAATATCTTCGCGCTAAAGGCTATTGGGTGCGGGGAATAGACATTCGATCGCCGGAGTTCTGGTCAATTGCCGATGCGGACGAGTTTTGTCTCTGCGACTTGCGTGACTGGCCTGAGGCGCTTAAGGCTTTCGAAGGGATTGAGGAAGTCTACGGGTTGGCGGCTGATATGGGTGGCATCGGCTTTATAACCCACGATAAGGCCTCTATCGTGCGAAATAACACCCTGATCAACCTGCACTCGATTGATGCTGCCCGACTGAATAGAGTCAAAAGATACCTCTTTACCAGCTCGGCCTGTGCATACCCGATCTACCGGCAGACTCAGCCAGACGCGCCAGCGCTAAAAGAAGAAGAAGTCTGGCCAGCGCAGCCTGAAAAAGGTTACGGTGAAGAGAAGCTCTTCATGGAGCGTATCTGTGAGTACTACTGGGAAGATTATGGACTCGAGACGCGAATCGTCCGTTTTCATAATACGTTTGGTCCTTACGGAACTTGGGAAGGCGGACGTGAGAAGTCACCAGCAGCCTTGTGCCGAAAGGTAGCAGAGGCAAAAGATGGCGATACCATAGAAATCTGGGGCGATGGGAAGCAGACCCGTTCATACAATTACATAGACGACTGCGTCGAAGGCGTTTATCGATTGATGCGATCTGATTACCGCGATCCGCTGAATCTGGGTAGTGATAGAATGGTTTCGATAGACGAACTCGCGGATATCATCGTAGCCATTTCCGGCAAGCAGATTCATAAGAGCTACAATTTGGACGCTCCTCAAGGAGTACGGGGAAGAAATAGCGATAACACCCGCTCGGCGGAAGTTCTGAAGTGGGAACCCAAAGTAAGGCTTGAAGATGGTCTGAGCCGAACGTACGAATGGATTGCGAAACAGGTGGAGAAGAAGAGAGCGGCGCACTGCGCTTGAGATGAACGCATTCGCACCGACTAACTACACGGCGCTAAAAACAAGATCAGTTATGGTCTGTGAGCTTTGCCAGCGTGAGATTCAAGCCCATTATGAAATAGAAGATCATGACGACTTCAGAGTCTACCCAGTTGTAGTGGAAGACTCCACTCAGAATAAGGCCAAATGACCCGCCTAGCGCCCCCAAACTCACCCCACGTTCTACCCAGTTAGCTTGAGTCCTCTCTTTCACGAGCTTCCAAAGAGTTCGCATATACATACTCAGAAAAACTATCCACGCGAGAAGCGCGGGCACTCCGCGATCCAACGCCAGCCCTAGAAAGTTCGAATGCATGTGTCCGGGAGGCAACCTTCCGTGGTCGAACAGTCCCCAGCGCGACGTTAACTCTCTGTTTGCGAGAGAGTCTGTCCCTATTCCTACGAGTAAATGGCGGGGACTAGATATAAGCAAATTAAAGCCCTCGCGCCAAACGGTCTGACGCCAACTTGTTGACGTATCCTTTTGGTCAATAAATCCAATTTGCCGCTTCTCTCTGAACGCGTACAGACCGACCGGGACAATCAACAGCAATATTGCCAATACTGCTATCGCCGTTTTACGCGACGCGCCAATGATGAGAATTACTGTAACGGACGCTAGAAACGCCAGCCACGGCGCTCGAGTGAAAGTTAGAAAAAGCCCCGCACCAATCGTCAGAACAGCCAGAAGTGCAGCAACGCCATTGATGCTGGTCTTGCGCCGCGCACATACAAAGAGACCGAAGGCAAGTGAACCCAATAGCTGGCTGACATCAGCGTACGTAGTGTAGTGGCCATAGAGACCGGCAGCCCGGCGGCTACGGGATATCGACCAGTCTTCCAGCCCAAGATCCTCATTGCTGAGTGGTGCTGCCAGTGGGTGGATGGTCAATGAGAACTCGAGCCCGAATCGATCGACCCTGAACTCTCCGCCTGCGGTCCGCACCGAGTTCATCTGATGAATAATCTCTATCGGACTGTTAACCCTCACCCCATTTACCTCGAGGATTGTGTCTCCAGCTTCAACCCCGAGTTCTTGAAGTACGCCAGAGGTTGACAGGCGATCGACTCTGACGCCGTGTCCCATCACGCGATCTCCCAGAACGTAGATTGCTGTCAGAGAAGCTGAAGCTAACAGGGTGATCGCAAGTGCTCTTACCATTCTTTTTGAGGTCGTGTTTTCGACCACCAGGTAAGCGATCGTAAAGAGGATAAGGCCCGGGAGGCGACCCATCGAGGCCGTTCGGTCATACGAGAACAGGGTAGACAACAGCGAGAGCGCAAGGAAGGCTGCCAACGAAAGATCAAGCGGCGTTGACCAGAGCTTGGGCCCGCGGCGCAGAGTTAGCCGCAGCAGCCACGCACAAAGACCCAAAGCCCATGCTGTTTGAGTGGCAGCTATGGAAATTGGACCAAAGATAGCTATGAGAAAGAGTGCCACCAGGATCGTTTTGTTAAGCCATCGATCGAGGCGATCACTGCTACTCGGGCTATTTCCGAGCTCAGTAGTATTGTCGACTGACTGCACTTCAAATTCCTTCGCCGTGAATCAGCGACCAAGTCGATGT
>CAZNPP010000140.1:0-11820 GCA_964574785.1 uncultured Chloracidobacterium sp.
ATTATGCTGAGGACGAAGGTGTCCAAGTCTGGCGTTTGCGTGAGCATCGCTATCGTGGTGGATGGATTGTTTCACGCTGGGAGCTTTATCGTTTGATTAAAAGATGGATCGCAGAGCAGTCCGTAGATATTGTCGAAGCCCCTGATTTTAGCGGTTGGTTTGCCGGCTGGCCCAAGCTTTCAGTGCCTCTGGTACAACGGGCTCATGGCTCGTATAGCTACTTTGCGCACGAGATGGGGGTCGCTGTCTCCCCGAGTCTCTTCCGCCTCGAGAACTGGTCTTACCGTCGGGCGGATTCATGGGTTTCGGTTAGCCAGTATACGGCCAATGTGACGGCCCGTGTCTTTGGACTAAAGTCCGGCCCACGAGCCATCTTGTACAACCCGAGCTCAGTCCCCTCAGAGCTCCCTTCTTTCGGCTCACGGAGTAAGCAAAATGTTGTTTTTACTGGAACATTGACTCCGAAAAAGGGTGTTATCTCACTGATTAAAGCCTGGACACTGGTGAAGGAAGAGCGCCCTGAAGCTAGATTGCACTTGTACGGAAAGGATGGCAAAGCGCCTTCTGGTGGCATGATGACTGAATATCTGCACTCACTGTTGCCAGAGGATCTCCATACCAGCATAGTCTTTCACGGGCACGTCTCGAGGGAGGTGATCTTTAAAGCGTTGTCAACAGCTCGGGTTGCGGTGCTCCCTTCCTTTTCAGAAGCCTTCGCCTTGGCGCCCCTTGAAGCGATGGCTCACGCTTGTCCAACGATTTATACGTCGCTCGGTAGTGGCCCTGAGCTTATCTCGGATGGATTGGATGGACTCCTAGTTGATCCGAACCAACCAGAACAGATCGCTGAGTCTATAGTAAACCTGTTGAGGGACGACTCGTTGGCGTCGAAGCTGAGTGCGGCAGGAAGGCTGCGTGTTACCAGCGATTTCTCAATCGAGAAACTGCTGCCTTTAAACGAACAGTTCTACCGTGATCTAATTTACTCGTTCAACGGGAATGGGCGATGATCTCGAAGATGGAAGTAAGTTCGCCATGCAAGAAAATGGATTACAACACTTTGCTGGTTGGCGCATAGACGCGGCCAGACAGGGCAATTTTGAAGATTGCACGTTGATTGTGGCTACCTATCAGCGGCCACAAGAACTCATGCTTTTGCTTAGCACTCTGGCGGAGAGTGCTGATGGCCCAAGCGAGGTTGTGATAGTTGATGGTACGCCGGGCGATCATGTTGACCAGAAGGTGCGTGAGTGGACCTTGGGGAAAGACCTTCCGTTTGATCTCATCTATGTCAGCAGCCCGGCTGGATTAACCAGGCAGCGCAATGTTGGTATAGACATAAGTTCGAAGGAGTTTGTCTTCTTTCTTGATGATGACTGCGTTCCCCTAGCGGGGTATTTCGCAGAGATCCGTCGGGTTTTCATGGAAGACGAGGTCCACAAGATAGGGGCTGCGTGTGGGTTACCTTTGAACGAGATAGATCGTCCAGTCTCCCTGCGTTGGCGACTCCGTTTGGCTCTGCGCCTAGTACCGCGAATAGAACCGGGAATCTATCATCCCTCCGGCACGTCAGTTCCAAAAAGCTTGATAAAGCCTTTCTCCGGGGTGAAGCTGATCGATACATTGTCAGGTTGCGCCATGGCTTTTCGCCGGAAGGTTCTCGATAGGCATAGGTTTTCGGAGTTCTTCTATGGGTATTCGCAGGGAGAAGACCTTGAGATGTCGCTCCGTATTCGCCGCGAGAATACTCTGGTTTGGTGCGGTGATGCCCGGGTTATACACAACCATGCTCCCGGAGGTCGGCCGACATCTTTTCGCAAAGGCCTTATGGAAGTCAGGAACCGCCATTTTATTTGGCGCCGTCATGCCCAAGAATTGAGAATTGCCGACAGATTCAGATTTTGGCTTGACATGGTGTTCCTTGTCGCTATGGATTTCGGCTGGTTTATCAGATATCCGCTTCAATACCATGTTCTTTCCCATGCGGCAGGATTGACATGGGGAGTGGTGAGTTGTCTTTTCACTCCTCCAAAGTACGATGAACCCCCGGCGAAACTTCGGTACGCTCTATTGCTCACAACAGCAAGAGATTAACCGTTGCAGAAGCTCATCGGTATGAATCAAATATCGGCCGTCAGATCGCTGCCCACCTTGCCAATGGTGCGACGTGTCGAAGGTCTAGTAGGAGAAGAATCCATCCCAGGGGATCGCCAGTCTGCCTTTTTAGGCGAGATTGCGTTGGTTGTTATTCCCTCCATGCTATTCACTGGTCTCAGCAGACCGGATATTGGCGGGCCAGTTTTCTTTTTTTCTTTGTTACTGTCGCTAGCCCGTCACGTCTTTTTCAAACGCCCGTTAGCCTATATGTGCCTGGCACTGAGCAGCTTGCCCGTTCAGATGCTGTTGCGCGATTACTTTTACTACAATACCACGCTGTTGATTCTATCTTTGGGGCTGGGGCTGTGGGTAGTCACCAATCCTAAGGAATTCAGTCGGCTCTGGGGAAATCTGCGATGGCGGTGCTTGGCGCTTTTCGGAATTCTCTATTGGCTGAGTTCTTTCTATCTGACCGGATCATATTCGGCAAATTTCAGAACTCTCGAACTTGTAATGTCGGTCGCGGCTATTTATCTACTTGCACGGCGCCGGCGGGTTTTGGCGACGACGTTCCGAGGAATGGGGTTGGTTGTAGTGGCTATTAATTTTGCCTCTCTGTCATATGCAAGTAGACCGGAGGACGGTTGGGCACTGGCAAACCCGATCACCTTTGGGGTACCACTGGCCTTGGTATTATTGTTATCAATCGCGGATAAGGGTAAGTGGTTAATGATTGACAGACGTCCAGTGATTCGTCTATCACTTATTCTGTCAACAGTTTCCTTTCTAGTACTCTCGACCTCACGGGGGAGTTGGGCTGTAGTGGTGGTGTGCCTGCTCGCACTGTTATTTGATCACAAACATCGAGAAAACCTGATATTACCGATGATTCTGGGGTCTGTATTAATCGTTGCCCTTCTTTCCACCGGGCGAGGACAAGTGGCTGAAAAGCTTTTTGGCAAAGTTGTCTCGTCCGAAAGTACACTGACTCAAAAAACTAGCGGACGGTCCGATCAATGGGCGCTGTTTCCACATGTATTCATGGACTCACCAATCATCGGCTTCGGACCAGGGTCAGGAAGATTTGTATATGGGATATATTCCATCGAGCATGACACGTCTTTTCAACGTGGCGCTTGGATGGGCTGGCACAGCCTTTATATGCATTTGGGAGTTGAAATGGGGTTGGTGGGTCTCATATTGCTTGCCATTTTTGTCATTCCTCTCGTCCTTGAAAAAAGTATGCACTGGAGACTCTATGGCGAGAGTGTGCCTTTTATCGGCCTGCTTGGCTTTCTCATAATTACTCTATCAACCTCCGGTCTCGATGCAATTTCGGGTGTGTTTTTGGGTCTGGGTTTCTTGGGTGGTCAGCCGCAACGCTTGCGCGAGCTCTTTAAAACCGGTTACACCAAAGCTTACAAAATGCAAATACTATCCAAAGAGCTGGCAGCCGAACATGTGGAGCAGCTCGAGATCATCGATGCACAAAGTAATACTGAACCTTGGAGCATGTTTCAATGGATGCTGGATCTGCCCCTTAAGTGGCAACTATCTTGGGTTGTTATGCGTGGCGAAGAGCCCGTCGGCTTTTTGGTGGCCTCGCGGAAAGATGACGCTATTCATGTTCACCGTCTTGCATTTACTCATAGCGAAAGGCGAAAGAATCTTGGGCGTATCTTATTAGCAGCTTCTGCTTGGCGATCGCTAAATACGGGTTGCGAAAAGATCACTCTGAAAGTTCATCGAGCCAATATCGGAGCAATTGCCTTCTACACCCGGTTGGGCTTTGTTTGTGTCGGCCATCAAAATGAAAACCTCTTACTTACCGCTGAAAGCTCAAGGGTGTTCGATCTTTCCTAACATCTAGTCGCGCATAACTTTTCTGAACATGGCACTCAGGAGTCAAGGGTATGTTGTCACTGACTGATCGCAAAATTCTGGCAATCGCTCCTCACATCGACGATGTTGAACTAGGTGCTGGAGCAACAATTTACCAGCTTAATAAGACGAACGAAGTTTATTACGTTGGCCTTTCCTTACCACCGCTAATAGATTCCACGGTCTTTCTTGAAGAGTTTCGTACCAGTTCGAAAATTTTGGGGCTCGATCCAAAGCGAATTCTCCTCCGAGACTTTGATCCCAGAAATCTTTTTGACGTACGTGGCGAAATATTGCAACTGTTCTATGAACTAAGTAATGAGATGAAGCCTGATCTGGTTCTTGTCCCGAACAGTCACGATATGCATCAATCCCATGCGGTCGCATTTGCCGAAGCGCGACGAGCATTCAAATACACAACGATTCTAGGTTACGAATTGCCGTGGAATAACATGGAATTCCCCATGGACGTGTTCATAACTTTGAGCCGCGAATCCGTGGAGGCTAAGGTCGCCGCTATTAACGCTTACGCTACGCAAAAGAATCGGATGTTTTTCTCGAATGACATCGTTGGCGATCTGGCGCGCGTACGAGGGAAACAGATAGGACACGAGTATGCCGAATGCTTTGAGTTGATCAGATTAATCTTGTGATTGTTAGCATTCATCAACCGCATTTTCTTCCCTGGCCTGGATACTTCAACAAAGTAATCCACAGTGATGTATTTGTCTGGCTGCACTCGGTGCAATATCGAAAGAACTACTTTCAGAACCGCACCAAAATCAAGAATGGCGCCGAATCGCCGTTTTGGCTTACGTTGCCGGTTCATGCCAAGCTCGAACTCCCTATTGATCAGGTAATCGTTGCTGATCCCACGTGGCGCACTCGCATTCAGAGGACTATCGAACAGTCGTATCGTAAGACTCCGTTCTTTGAGCAGTGTTGGCCCGCTCTTTCCAGTGCTTTTCAAAGTGCTCCAGACACACTTGATGGGGTGAACTATCAAAGCTTTATGGCTTTACTGCAGTTGCTTGATGTGCAGCACGTAAGGGTTGTTCGGGCCGAAGAAATCCCGGTGGTTGCCACGGATCCGACCAAAAGACTTGTAGACATGTGCGAGTGGTTGGGGGCTACACATTACATAGCTGGTAAGGGCGGTCATAACTACCTTCGAGCCGGGGATTTTGCCGTTTCAGGGATCCAAGTAATTTGGCAAGACTTTGATCCTACATGTTTTGTATATCCGCAAAAGGGGCATACGTTTCTAGAGGGTCTTTCAGTCGTCGATTGTCTTTTCAATATTGGCCCTGAGAATACACGAGAACTTGTGGAAAACGCATGGATGCCTTGTCGCTAAAGCCTTTGAATAAATCGGCCCGATTCGATATGAGGCTCGGGATAGTTACCCAAGTAAAGCATTGGGAGAGCATAAACGGGCAATTACTGGCTTATGAGCCTTATGTTCGGGAAATAAGGATTTGGGCAGATCTCTTTGCGCAGGTTGAAATCTATGCACCAGCGGCCGAGGGGCCAGTAGAAGGAAACTTGGCCCCTTATGACCGCACCAATATAGTTTGGCGTCGAATGACGTATAACGGGGCAGAAGGCAGCAAGGCGAGACTTATACGTCTAAGCCAACTACCGCGCTTAGCCATTGGGATTAAGGAACTGATTCAGGCCAATGACCTTGTTCAACTGCGCGGCCCTAGCCATGCCGCTCTCATTGGCACTCTAGTTGTCGGGTTAATGCGCAGGCAAGCGATTACTAAGTACGCAGGGTTGTTTGACCATTTTGAAGGGGAGCGTGCGACCGCTAGATTTGAAAGGTGGTTATTGCGTAGGCCGAGCAATCACCACTGCGCCTTAGTATACGGTCCTACAAGTCAATCGCATCTTATAAGCTTTCGCCCCGCGCTAATGGATAGCCTCGAACTAACTAAAGCGGCACAACTATCTAGCAACAAGAGTATACAACCCCCGTTTCAATTACTGGCGGTGGGAAGGCTTACAGCGGTGAAAGGGTTCGATTTAGCACTTCTCGGCCTTTCAGAGCTCAGGCGCCAACGTCCTGACTTGGTTTGGGAGTTCACACTTGTCGGCGACGGACCAGAAGCAAAGGCTCTTCGGGAACTAGCGAATGAATCCTGCATAGCAGATCAAGTGCAATTCACCGGCGCATTATCTTTTGCCGAAGTACAGAAGTTTTACGCTCGATCTCACATTGTGATAATGCCTGGCGTTCAGGAGGGGTGGCCAAAGACGATTGCTGAGGCTTGGGCCCATTGTGCCATTCCAGTAGCTGCTGACGCGGGCCTCGTGCCGTGGATTCTTAGACAGGATACTGGCGTGCTCTTCAGGCCTCACCCCGAAGGTTTAGCGGAAGTGATGGCACAACTCTTAGACAATCCCAATCGAATGCGATCGATGGCCCGCACTATTCCGCAGCGTGCCAAAGACCTGTCCTTGGACAATTTCAAGACAGAGTTGGAAAAAGTGTTAATTGAGTTCTTCAATCTTTCTCGCTGCTAATTAAAATGGCTTCGAGCAACTTTATAATCGAACGTGAGAAAGAGCAACGTCGCTCAATCCCTGACGCCGCGAGATTCTTGTTGGGATTGATCGCGGCTCTTGGTATTGGAATGAGGCTTCGAAACTTAACTACCTCGTATGTTTGGCTTGACGAGATGTTCAGTCTTGAGGCAGCAAGGCTCACGTTGGGCGATCTGTTCTCGTTTGTTGTCCAAGATGTGGTTCATCCTCCGTTATTCTACACAATGCTCAAAGTGTGGGTGGCAGTTGGTGGAGACTCACTCTTGTGGGTTCGGCTCTTTCCTTTTCTCATCTCCGTGGCAGCATTAATTCCTTTCATTATGCTTTGCAGAGAGCTAAGGCTCGGTGTGGCAGAAACGAATACCGCGCTAATGCTAGTATCTGTAAACGGTTTCCTAATTTACTACTCCCAAGAAGTGCGAATGTACAGTCCGCTCTTCTTCTTCTCAGTCTGCTCACTTTGGCTGTTTACGCGTTATTTGAATAACACGGAGAATGCTCTAAGAAAACTTTTTGTTCTCGGAATAGTAAATTTAGCTTTGGTGTACACCCATTACTACGGGTGGCTACTAGTTGCAACACAATTCGTACTCCTGATGCTTTGGGACAGGAGAAAGTTCAAGCCATTCCTTTGGATGCTGAGCGTCCTTGGACTCCTGTTTGCACCCTGGGCGTATGCAGTCGGAAAGGTCTTGTGGGCATCAGAAGCGGGGTTAGGACACAATCTGGCCTGGTTATCCCAGCCATCGGCCTACAGAGTCCTTTCTCTCTATTCGACTTTTACTGGTTCTTTCGAAATCCCTCACCGCGTCCTTATAGGGTCTTTGCTTTTCGGTCTTCCCGTAATCTTCTGGGCCTGGTGCCGGCTTGTCGAAGAGCGCCAGAACAAGACAGAGGCCATAGCGTTCCGGATTCTGGTCCTCTTCGCCTTCCTGCCGACATTAACGTTATTTATCGCTTCGAAGATGCTTTCGAACCCGGTATGGCTTCCAAGAGGGCTAATAGTCGTAGGAGCGGCGTTTCTAGTCCTGGTTGCCGTCGCAGTGAACAGAATGCCGAATGAGTGGCTCAAGGGGTCCATGCTACTACTCATACTCGGCTGGGCCACTCTTTCTGGAATCAATGAGACGAACAAGCTCGATTACAGGAAGATAGCTTGGAATACACTCGGGCAGCACATCGCGCAAAGTGAGCCTTCCGACGCCTCCCGTATTCGTATATATGCTCTCGACAGGATTCCAGCCTACAGTCTTCAATTCTACTTTAACCAGGTGAAAGAGCAGCGTTTTGAGATCGTTACGGCTGAAGGTCAAGAACTCTCCAAACCGGGCATCGATCCCTTTTTCTTAAAGCAAGTTCCCGCAATTGCAGTCGACGATCTTAGAGATCTTAAGGAAGATCATTTTTGGCTCCTTTTTATCGAAGAGGAGTGGCCACAGAGTAGAACGCCGCAGGATGTTCTTTCCGCCGACGGATTTACCGTAGGTGAGAGCTTATGGGATCAGACAAAACAAATCTGCGTGTTCCCCGTATGGCGAAAAACCGAAGTAACTCAGAAGTTGAATGGGAGCATTGGTCTGGATTAGCCCTAATAAATCCTTTTGTTGCATCCCGGGTGGGCGAATTTTGTAAAAACTACGACTGAGATGATTGGGAATTTTTGTGAATTAAACTCAGCCCGCTCTCAGATGCTCAGGTACAGGAGGATTGAAGCGTCTTGCAGAGGCAAAAAACGCGGAGATTCCCAGCTCTGAGTTGAGGATAGAGAAGTTACTATAATAGATAAGCAAAATGAAACTAACCCAGAGCAATATCAAGCAGCTTTACGATCAAAGGTATAAGCGTGGATACTGCGGAAACCACGGACAGTTAGACTATAAGAAGGCCTTAGTAGCTTTGGAAGAAATTCCCGGGCCTGTAAACACCGTACTCGACTATGGTTGTGGGCAGGGAGGGTGGTCTGAACTTCTGAGGGAGGTATTCCCAAACGCCCAGATTAGCGGTATTGACATCTCTGCAAACGCGATCGCAAAGGCTAAGGAGAGGTTTCCAGAGAACGACTATTTCTGCTTTGATTCCAAAGTCGCGCCGTTTTCGGATGCTTCGTTCGATTTGGTCTTCTCATATCACGTGCTTGAGCATGTTTACGAAATAGAAAGAACTGTGATGGACCTTGCAAGGTTGGTGAAGAGTGGTGGTTGGGCCTGCATCATATTTCCCTGCGGGAATGAAGGTTCGTTCGAAGAGAAAATAGTTAAAGTAATTAAGGGTGGAGAAGAACTGTCGACAAATAATGAAATAAGATTCTTTTATGAAGATCCCGCACATCTTAGACGAATGAAAAGTGAAAAAGTAATAGAACTGTTTAAGAGTTACGGCCTGTTTATATATAAAGAATTCTATGCTAATCAGCTTTGGGGTGCTGTGAACTGGATTAGCAAGTCAGGCCCGGGGTTTTTGCATGAGTTCTTCAACTTTCGACGGGCCACCAGCAATGGTGCGCGGGTAAAACTGCTCGCGTTTGAAACGCTCTTTATGCCCATATCCTTGCTAATGACACTTCACTCCATAAATACTGAAAAACATAAGAGCGCTAATGCGAGCGTTGTAAAAAAATCACTTATCGCTGGATGCGAGATAGGTCAGTGGTTGGTCTCACCCTTCGCCAGGAGCCTTGAAAGATTGGCTCTCAGTGAGTGGCGAAAGCATCGAGGGAAAAAGAATGGTTCTGAACAGTTCCTTGTGTTCAAGAAGGCCTGAGTCTAATGCGTCAGCAAGTTCCCTATGTTACATCACAACCTGAGGTGCCGGTCACGACCGAGAGGTTGCTGGACCCAGCACGATACGCGGTCGCATCCGAGACGTTCACCATCGCCCGTGCCGAGCTGCTGGAAATGACGAAGCCTGTGTCAGTTGCGAAGCTGCGAAATTTATTCTGGATGATAGCGTTGTTGCTTGGCGGGATAGACGCATGGCGCGGGCGCTTCTGGATGAATGGGGACGGAATCTCGTATTTGGATCTAGGCGACGCCTATCTGAGAGGCGACTGGCTGATGATAGCTAACGCATACTGGAGTCCCTTCTACGCCTGGTTACTAACTCTAGGAAGGGTGATGTCTGGCGAGTCCCCTCACTTGGAGTTTACGGTCGTAAGCGTCGTCAACTTTGTAATTTATATTGGAGCATTAGTCTCGTTCCACTATCTTCTAACTGGAATTATCAATTATAAAAGGAGCTTGGAAGCTCAAGAGGGACGATATCTTGTTGTGCCAGAATGGGTCTGGCTAATGCTTGGCTACTCCATCTTTCTCTGGTCTTCTTTAGCGATTATATCTCTTAAGGTGGCCACGCCTGACCTTTGCGTTGCTGGCTTTACGTATTTACTCTGCGGTACCCTTTTGCGCATAAGAATGGGGGATAAGAGGTATAGAACCTTTATTCTATTCGGTTTAATGCTCGGTGTAGGTTACCTAGCTAAGGCACCTCTGTTTCCTTTGTCGTTTGTTTTTCTAGCGGTCGCTGCTTTGTTGGTCGGAAGCCTAAAAACTGCAATATCGCGTGTTTCTCTGGCGCTGCTAGTTTTTCTAATCGTCTCAGCTCCCTTAGTTACACTTCTATCAGTGGCTAAAGGCCGATTAACTTTTGGTGACAGCGGTAGGTTGAACTATGCCTGGTTTGTAAATGGTGTTACCTATCGACACTGGCAAGGCGAAGACCCTGACAGCGGCAGACCCTTGCACGCCACTAGAAGAATAATGCGTGAGCCGGCTATCTTCGAATTTGGCAGTCCGTTTAACGCCACCTACCCGCTCTGGTACGACCCTTCCTACTGGTATGACGGTATCGAGGTTCCAACAGATTTTCAGAGACAGCTTAAGCCCATACTTACAGGCCTAAAAGTGTACTACGGGACGTTTTTCAATATTCACATTTCAAAACACTTTCAGAACAACACTCACCCAATTCTGTTTTCACCTCTGCTGATTATCGGTCTGGTCATCCTTGTTCTGGCAGGCATTCTGAGATCGAAGCAACTTCCTGCTGTCGGCCAATACTGGTTCCTTCTGGTACCCTCGCTGGCTGGACTCTGCATGTATCTTCTTGTGTATGTTGAGCCTCGCCATGTTGCAGCGTTTCCTGTTCTTCTATATCTCGGGGCATTCGCGGGACTTCGGATGCCTAACACGAAGAACTTAAAAAAGCTGGCGACAAGCGTAATCGTTATCGTTTCCATCAGTTTTACAATCTTATTTGCGATCGCAACCATTAAGACACCCGCAGCCCAAAGTTACGATTGGCAGATTGCTGAAGGCTTGCGTCAAATGGGAATACAGCCCGGCGATAAGGTGGCATCGCTCACATACTCTAATACTGTGCATACCAGGTGGGCTCGCCTCGCGCGAGTGCAGATTGTAGCCGAAATGTTCACAACAGCCTTCCGCGACGATGAGGATGAGTTTTGGCGGGCGGATCAACCTACTCAAGATAGGATTATTAGAACCTTCGCGGTGGCAGGTGCCGAAGTGATTGTAGCTCATAAGTTACCGGTCGGTGCTGCGTTTGATGGTTGGAAAAGAATCGGCAATACCGAGTACCATGCTTATTTCTTGCGCCGACGTGATTAGCATTAAAATCGCAAGGCGGACAGCCATTCCTGTCACCACCAAGGTGATCGTCCTGCGAGTTATCCTTTTCACTAGAACCTCGGCCCTGGCGAGCTTCGGCTTCCTTTTAGAGCAGTGATGATTATTATCGGAAGTTACGCTATAGGCCATGCGAACAGATTATCTTGGTAAGAGGGAAGATGATGAGCCCAGAGGTGGAAGGAAATTGGTGATCCTGACATGAATGCTAGTGAGACGTTGAATGTAGTAGCGCTGATCGCCGGCGAGCCCCAGGCGTCGGAGTTATGGGTGCTTAAGAAGCTTCACTCCACCGGTTGCAGATTGCATGTAGTGTCAGCTGAGTCCGGTACAACCATTAGCCGGTCAAAACGTCTGAAAAAGCTACTTCGCACACAGGGTCCAAGGAGAGTTTTCTCTCGGCTATTGGCCTCGAATCTGATCGGACAAAAACAGGAGCAGAAAAGATCGCAGTTGCTTGAACGACTCTTCGATGGTGGACTGCTGCGAGATTGGTGGAATCGGGCGGAAATTGAGTCTATTTCTGTGCCACACCTGAACCACCAGATCTCGCAATCTACGATCGCAGCGCTACGCCCCGACATTATCGTTCGAGTATCTGGTGGAATACTAAAGCGTAAGATTTTCTCGCTGGCGCGTTTGGCAACAC
>CAZNPP010000141.1:0-11767 GCA_964574785.1 uncultured Chloracidobacterium sp.
CAACCACCTTCAGGTGGTCTGACGCTGACTTCTGACTCCTGACTTCCTTTTTAAGGAAGCACAAACCCATAATTCTGCATAATTTCACTGCCCCGGGAACTGAAGATGAAGTCTGAGAAACGCCGGGCCAATGCCTCCCGTTTCGTGGTTCTTAATATTGCCAGACCCTGATCGAGAGGCTTGTGCATCTCTTCAGGAATTAGCACCCAATCGCCGTCGCTCGGGATACTCAAAGAAAGAGCTACTATTGCAATATCAACGTTTCCGGTTTGGGCAAACTGAAGCGTTTGCCGGATGTTCTCTCCATAGACAAGCTTCGGCTTAACTGATTCCCAGATTCCGGCAGTTTCAAATGCCTCACGGGCTGCCAATCCGTAAGGCGCATGTTCAGGGTTGGCAATCGCAATGCGTGTAACTTCAGCACGATTAAGGTCTGACAATTGATTAACTTCTGACAGGGTATTCTTTTGACGCCAAATGGTTATCCGGCCACGTGCATAGATTCTTTTGCTCTCGGGGATTATCAGGCCCAGCTGGTCTAAACGATTGATGAAATCCACATTTGCTGCTGCAAATAGATCAAACGGTGCGCCGTGTTCGATTTGTTTTGTCAGCATCCCAGTCGAACCGAAGCTGAAGATAATCTTTACTCCTGATTGCTGCTCGAATTCGCGACCTAACTCCTCGAAAGCCGGCGCTAGATCAGCCGCGGCAGCAATAGTTAATTCTTCTGTTTTAGGGCCCGAGGAAGGACCACAACTGACGATTATGAGCAGAGTGAAAACTGCAATGGTCGGAAGTGAACTAATTCTTGAGGGACCGGTTAGCAATTCCAAGCGATTTAGCGAGACTTGTTTAGGTGTCCGATTCGTCTGGGGTGTAAAGATCGATATCTGGACTGCCAACCTTGTAGGTTTTTAAGACCCCGAGTGGTGGAGCGTAGATATGAACGGTAATCAGGTTCAAACCGCTAACATCAGGATTACCCAGTTGGTGAATGTCAGGAACATCGGCGCCGGTAACTTCACCGGGCAGGTATTGACGTGCCTCTTTGTAACAAAGCCCTTTCACTGCATCAAACACAAATGTTGTTTCCCAAAGTACACCTTCATAGACCAGCACCGCGCCGTGTGATCCATTGTGGTCGTGAATTGGAGTACGATGACCGGGCCGCCAACAAAGAATCAGCATCTCAACTGAGTCGTTACGACAGACTCGATGTCGCCAGTAATTCCCGTCCTTGAATCCGATAAAAGGTTGGAGCGCTTCCGCAGTGATGCCGGTGTTTTCCAGCCAGGAATTGAGCTGCTGAAGGCTGGGAGGTGTCCGTTGCTGTTCAAGCAACTGGACCAAGCCTGTGAATGATAGTCGGGACGTAACTGCTCTATCTACCTCGACATCGCCGGATTTTACATGAGTTGACAAAACAATCTCCTCGCGACTTCAAAATGAAGACAACTACTGGGTACGTTTGTTTATCGATCAAAGGTATAAGAACTTATATTCTTCCGGAGCCCATCCAGTCAAGACACGAATCCTTCAAGAACGTCACGAACTTGCCAAGATTATCCTGATGTCGCGTACATTGGTCCCAGTTGGTCCCATCATTATTATGTCACCCAACTCGGAGAAGAAATGAAATGAGTCGCTCGCTTCCAGAAAAAGTTTTGCATCCAAGTTTTCTAGACGCGACATTGGAATCGTTTTTTCGTCTGCAATTGCTCCGGCAGCAGAGCTGTTGCCATCTATACCGTCAGTACCTGCGCTCAGAATGACGACGTGAACTCCGACTTGGCTCAGTTTTCTGTTTTCTTCATCAAGCGTCATAGCACAACGAAGTACGGTTTCAAGATTGCGGCCACCAATCCCATTTCCGCGCACTGGACACGAGAATTCTCCTCCCGAAATCAGGCAGACTGTCTTCCCTTCTGAAGCGTGGATTAGATTCCTCACACGCGTAAGCAGCAGTTCACACCCTTGTTCAATGGGTTGTTCAGAAATGTCGTCGGCGATCTGCACGCTTAAGTTCAACCGCTCCGCGGCATCGGCGGCGGCTTTCAACGCATTTTCATTAGTCAGCAAGACTCGAGCGTATCGAATGGTGTCGACAGTGATCGGTGTTGAAGGTTTACACTCTTCTACAGCATTTAGAACTGAAGTTGGCAATGAAGATTGAAGTCCATATTTCTCAAGCACCGCAGAGGCATTGTGTCGGTGGAGATACGGAAGGCTCGGTCCTGAAGCTACGTTTGCTTCATCTCCAGGATTGGTATCAGAAATTATGAGAGTTAGTTGGTTCGTTTGGGGCGCTCGAGCGGCTAGGCCACCATTCTTTATTGACGAAATTGCACGTCGTACGGAGTTTATTTCAGCAATACTTGCACCTGATGAAACTAGTACCCGATTCGCTATGCGTAACTCCTCTAACGTAATGTTCGGATGGCTGGGCCACTCGATCATGGCTGAGCCACCACCAGAAACGAGAAAAACTACTGCGGCTCGTTCTTCGTTTGCTTGTCGCAGTAGTTTAAATGCCGCGTCGGCCGCTTGGAGACTTTCCTGGTTCGGCAGTGGGTGTCCACCTGCGAAAACTTGCCAGCGGGGATCCAGTTCGATTTGATCTGTCACAAGTGGACCGCTAACCACGCCTCCAGTGATAAAGTCGCCCAAGACATCCGACAATCCCGCAGCCATCGTGTGCGCGGCTTTTCCGAGAGCAACGACATAGAGGGACTTTGGTGAGATGTCAGAGGTTATGTCGTCGATTCTGAGTTGTGAGTTCTGAACGCTGATGGCTTGTCGAACTGCCTCACGAGCATCAACAGCACGTAGCGTCGTGGTGAGAATCTCAAGAGCGGCACCCCGCAAATCAGTCAATTCCATAACCACCGTCCGACAAACTTCAGTTTGTCGTGTTCCCCGCTAAACAGAACCGTTGTTTAAGACGCATATACGATGTTTCGCTGAAGATTCCCTTTCGTGGATCGGATCACCTTATCCACGCAGGCACACGAAATAAGATTAACAAGTTTCTGCGCTGGTGAGGAACTCGCAGCCCACAGACGACAAACTGAAGTTTGTCGGACGTTAGTCTACAGTGATCAAGTCTCGAATCTTACGGAAGCGGCGTTCACTGATGCCCCGCACCATCATGAGATGTTCGATCTTTCTGAAACGGCCATACTGCTCTCGATGCCCAACAATTCTGTCCGCGAATACTCTGCCGATTCCCGGAAGATCCATCAACTGATTTACCGACGCTTCGTTGATGTTAATTCGCTCCTTAGGATTTCGATTGGTCGCGTCCTGTGCCGTGATATTTTGCTCGACAATTTGGGCGGGCATGAAACTCATGCTGCGTTTTACACAGGAGCAGAAGGCGAGCAAAGCAAGTCCCACCAAAAGAAGAGAGGCTTGTTTCGTCCACCCTGTGTCAATCATTAGAGTCTACAAGAAATTGATTTGAGAATAATTATGCAAACGATGGCTGCATGGAACTTAGAGGAACGCCGCTCGTTTGTGCATTTTGCTGGAAGTCGCGTGAATTCAGAAACTTGTAATGATCGTTAGTTGGTTCTCCACAGAGTTTTCCACAGATCACAGTGGAAATGTTACAAAATTATTCTGCTGCTCCTAATAAGTTTAATCTATACCGCCTGTCTCATCCCACTGCGCCACCATTTCGTAAGCTCTACCAAGCACAGGTCGCGGTCGTGATCCATCTGCTTGCCCGATCAATCCTTCACGTTCCATTAGATCGAGGATGGCAGCAGCGCGTCCGTAACCAATTCTTAATCGTCGCTGTAGGACAGAGGTAGACGCTCTTTTCATCTCGACGCAAATGCGCATAGCTTCCTCGAAAAGTTCATCATGTTCACCACTTGATTCAAGACCAAGTGCCTCTTCTTCTGATTGAGTAATCGTCTCATCATACGCCGGAAGTCCTTGAGCTTTGATATGCGCAACGATGCGTCCAATCTCAGTCTCATCGATATAGGCGCCATGGACTCGAACCAATCTGGACGTTCCTGGGGGTAGGAAAAGCATGTCTCCACGACCAAGGAGATGTTCGGCGCCATTGCTGTCAATAATTGTGCGTGAATCGACTTTGGATGAAACCCGGAACGAAATGCGGGAAGGGAAGTTTGCTTTGATAAGGCCGGTGATGACGTCAACTGAGGGTCGTTGCGTGGCAAGAACAAGATGAATACCGACTGCCCTGGCCATCTGCGCCAGTCTCGTGATCGATTCTTCTACCTCGCGCCCTGAGGTCATCATCAAATCAGCTAATTCATCGATAATAATTACTATGTAGGGAAGCGGCTTCCAAGGCTCTCCGGACTCACCATATTCCTTTACTAGGTTGCGGTGCATTATCTCATTGTTATACCCGTCGATGTTGCGCACGCCCCATCCAGCGAGTTCACGGTACCGTCGTTCCATTTCGGCAACGGCCCATTTTAAAGAACGGGAGGCGAGCTTCGGATCCGTAATGATTGGTGTTGCCAGATGTGGAATGTCTTCGTAAAGACCAAGTTCCAGTCGCTTTGGATCGATCAGGATGAACTTAACCTCGTGAGGGCGCGCACGATAGAGGATTGAAACGATTAAGGCGTTTACACCAACGGACTTCCCTGAGCCAGTAGTGCCGGCGATCAGGAGGTGAGGCATTTTTGCAAGGTCGGCAATATAGTTCAGGCCGTCGATCGTTTTTCCTAGAGCAATAGTTAGTTTCGATCCAGATTCTTTGAAGGGACGTGATTCAATCACCTCCCGAAGATATATAGTTTCACGCCGCGGATTGGGAACCTCGATGCCCACATGAGGTTTGCCTGGCATTCGATCAATCCTGATCGATTCAGCTTTAAGTGCTAAGCATAGATCGTCCACCAGAGAAACTACGCGGGAGTATTTAACGCCAGGATCCGGCTTGAACTCGTACGTCGTCACAACCGGTCCTGGGCAGATGTGTTTAATTTGGCCTGTTACATTGAACTCTTTGCATTTCTCAGCCAATCGAGTGGCCAGACTTAGCAACTCGGCATCGGCTTGTTCGCTGTGCGGCGGAGCTTCATTAAGGAACTCCAGTGGCGGCAGCGCGTAATCGCCGTAACTTGCAGGTTGGCGCTCAGTATCAAAAGGAAGTTTTCCGATGGCAGGAAGTTCTGTCTTAGTGCGTAATACAGACGCCCCTCGTATCATTTGTTCAACTTCAGCTTCTGAATTTACTGCTACTCCCGCTCCGCCGACTCCGGGAAAGATCGAACGCTTTCCAGAGCGACTTTCAACAACAGTGGCAGTTCGGATACCAGCTCCCGCCGCAGCCGCAGCAGCAGGTTCGGGTGTCTCTTTAATAGTTCCCAGCACTTCCGCTCTTGCTGCGGTATTTATCATCGCAGCCGTTTCAGTCTCTTTCATGAACTCAGCGACCCGTTCTGCTGGGGTGAGATCCCGGTTCTGTTTTAATACGCTTTTTGTTGCTTCCTCTTCTGCTTTTATAGCTTGAAGCTTTTCCTTGCGAAGGCGAGCCTGTTCACGACGATTTGCACGCCACTGGTTGAGTCTTTGAGGAATGGCACGGGCGAAGGCGAAGCGACTTCGCAACTCTCGAGACATTCTTTCGTAGAAGCCGACAAACGAAAAATCAGTGGCCAGGAGCACTCCCGTAGAAGCCACTGCGATCAGAAATACAGTCGCGCCCACTGTATTCAATCCGCTGGTAAGAGCTCTTGAAATAAGAGTTCCAATCAATCCGCCTGCTTGGACGGAAGCATCAAAGAGAGTCCCGATATTAGCTATCGAAAGTATTGCAGACGACGCGAGTACCAGAATCACAAGTCCGACGATGCGGTGTAATTGCGCTCGAATGCTGCGGGTTCGAAATCGACGCCAAGCCGCTCCAAAGAACAGGATGGGCAGCAGATAAGCAGCAAGTCCAATCGCCTGAAGAAGAGCTGCGGCAACATTTGCGCCTATCGCACCGGCCCAGTTCTGAGTATCAGCGCCACCCGCTGAGTTCCAAGACGGATCATTGGGATTGAAAGGCGCCGAGAGGAGACACAAGGTTAGCAGTAATCCTAACGCAAGAAACAGAACTGCTAGAATTTCGCTGCGGTTACCGTTTCTGGGAGTAATTATTCGGACCTTGTCTTCTATTTGTGTAGTTGACATAGACACTCCACGAACAGCCTGGTCTTTATCGAACTCCTGGGCGGTTATCCAATTCTTTATGCGGCCTTCTTTGTCAGTAGATATGCCTTGATAAAGTCATCAATATCACCCGCAAGGACCGCATCGACATTGCCGCGTTCAAGTTTGGTTCGCGTGTCTTTTACAAGCCGGTACGGAGCAAGAACATAGCTCCTGATTTGTGAGCCGAAAGAGATATCAGCCTTGGCGGCTTCGAGTTCGGCAGTTTCCGCCCGTCTCTTTTCAAGTTCCATTTCATACAGGCGTGACCTTAAGACCTGCATGGCCACGGCGCGGTTTTGATGTTGCGAACGCTGGTTCTGGCATTGAACGACAATACCTGTCGGGATGTGAGTGATTCGTACTGCTGAGTCTGTGGTGTTGATATGTTGCCCACCAGCGCCTGTGGCTCGATAGGTGTCGACGCGAATGTCCTTCTCACTTATCTCTACTTCGATGTTTTCATCGATCTCTGGATAGACAAAAAGTGATGCAAAAGATGTATGGCGGCGTGCGGCTTGATCGAATGGTGAGATACGAACCAGCCGATGCACACCGGCTTCCGCGGCGAGGAGTCCGTATGCATACTCACCTTCAACGCGGAACGTCACGCTTTTAAGTCCGGCCTCTTCTCCAGGTTGGTAATCAATAACTTCTGTTTTGAATCCGCGCTGTTCTGCCCATTTCAGATACATTCGCAGAAGCATTTCCGCCCAGTCTTGCGATTCAGTGCCGCCTGCGCCCGGGTGGATTGTGCAGATTGCATTTAGCCGATCATTATCTCCAGCCAGGAGCATTTCTGTTTCTGCCAGTAGCAATTCATGCTCGAGCCGCTCGATAAGAGACCGCAGCTCTTTCAATGACGCTTCATCTTCCTCAGCAAATTCAAAAAGAACACCGGCATCTTCGAGTTCTGATTGAAAGCGAGAATGCCGGTCCAGCTTCTGTTCCAACCGTCGTCGCACCTGTAAGAGCCTTTGCGCGGCATCTTGATCGGCCCAAAAATCGGGCTGGGAAGCCTCTTTCTCAATTCGCTTCAGCTCTTCGCGACCTGCTGTGACATCAAAGAAACCTCCCGAGTTGTTCCACGCGGGCGCGCAGGTCGTCATAGGTGGTCCTCAACTCCTGAAGTGATAACGTTTCAATCATTCTCTTATCCTTTACCTCTTATCCTCTTTGAAGCTACTAAAAACATTAGGGTCAGAGCGCTACAAAGTGCTGGAAAGATATCGCCGTACCTGGAGTAAGGGGTGTCACCGCCGTGGTGTTTTCCGATCTCCCATGTTCTGATAGCTGGCTCGAAGCCTTTAGTCTTATCTGTTACTTTTCCCCTTTGCGTAATGTACGTCGATATTCCGGTATTTGTGACTCTCAACACTGGCCTATTATTCTCAACGGCTCGGAAAACCGCGTTCGCAAGGTGTTGTTGCATGACGGCTGTTGGTCCCAGATAACCATCGTTCGAAATGTTAATCAGTACATCGGCGCCTTTCGTCGAGAGGTTTCTCGGAACCCAGGGGTATGCTGACTCGATGCAGATGAACACCCCCGCTTTTGTATTTCCTACCGGCATTAACGTGTAATTGGCTCCAGCAACAAACTCTCCGACAATCGCTGAAACCAGACTGGCTCCCGGCAACCAGCTCGGGACTGGGACATATTCGCCAAACGGCATCAGGCGAATCTTATCATATTGAGCTACCAGTACACCTTGCTCATTTACGAGCAGGGCAGAGTTGTATACACCATGATCACCTGCAGGTTCTTGCGAGTTGAAAAGTACGGAGGTGTTATTCGTTCTTGCGAAGCGGCCAATCAGTTCGCGAAACTGCGCATCTGCTGCGTAGGCAAAGTTCATTGGAGACTCGGGCCAGATAACTAATCTGGTCCCTTCGCTTTCAAGTTGACTCAAACCCATTTCACTCATCGTGATGTGGCGTTGCACGAGTTCGTCCACCTCTTTGGGCGACTTGACTGGCTCCATAGGAACGTTCGGCTGCAAAGCCACGACCGCAGTGACAGCGTCGTCTTCGGAGCTTATCGGGGCTCTCTTTGAATCGACGTAAGAAACGAGCAGCAGCGCGCCTACAACGGATAGTGCGAGACCAGTTGGGAGTACTGAGCGACGTGTTCGCTGAAGGATGAGAAAAGCAACAGCGGCATTCACAACAACAATGATGAAGCTGACTGCATAAACTCCGCCCCAGCGTGCTGATTGAATCAATGCTGGCTGGTAGGCAGCGGCATAACCAATTGCATTCCACAATTGGCCCGTTACACCCAGTCTCATCCATTCGAGAGCAGGCCAAATGAAGGCTGCCAGAAAAAGGGCTTTGAATCCAAGATTCCTGATCAAGTGCGCTAAAAGGAAAGCAAAGACTGCTGGAAAGAGACCGAGTACCAGGGCGCCAGGAATCAATAGTAGGTACGACAACCACACAGGTAATCCACCATACTGGATCATCGAGTACGTTAGCCAATGGCATGACCCATAAAAAAAGACTGCACCAGCTAGCCAGCCTAAGAGAAACGAACGAGTGGGAATTGGTCTTCGGGCGATCACAAGCAACAGGGGAACTAGTGCGATCGCCACAAGCGGCCAAAGGTTGAAATCTGGAAATGAAATGATCAGCAGCGCTGATGTCGACATCGCAGCCGCTGAGTCAGTAACAGCAGTGGTCTTCGAAAGCTCTTGTGTGGCCGGGATACAGCTCGATTGATAACCAGAAGTAGAAACCGCACGTTGCATTGCTGGGAGTTTAACAAACCCAGATTCCGGCGCGAAACCTCACCCCAGGTCAGCGCCAGAAATCGAACTCCAAAGAAGGGGAGCAGTGGCAACTTTCAGCCTAAGAATTATTCTTGAGAGATGAATTTGGCAGAGCTCACCCTACTAAATCGGTTAATAAAGTGCTGAAAAAGGACAGAAATCGTCACCGCTCGAGTGACAAATTTCGTCCCTGATGGTCCGAGCCTGGGCCTATATGGTTCTGTACGCGATTTAAGATTTAGGTCTGATGCTTGAAGAATCTTGGCAGGACACTAGCGACTAAAATGCGGGAGAACCCAGTCATCTCTGACTGGGTTCATATTTCGGAGGGAGCACTGAAGGGTTGCTCGGCGGGTGACTGGCGCAGCGGCAGGCGGCGCTCAGAGGGGTGATGGCGGCGGGGGCACGGTCAACGCTTTTTGTTTTTTCCGTGCGTGCCGACGCGCTTTGGAGCACCTACCGTGCCATGAAACGAAATTTCCTGGAATGAAGGGTTGATTGGAAATTAGGAAGGCCGCAGACCGGCAGGATTTTTAATGGTCTACCTCAACCATGAGCAAGTGATCTCTCACGCCAACTACCCGCATGATTACACCGGATCCAATTACCTCAGTTGTCCTGGATTCCGCGGGCCAGAGCTCGCCTTCCACTATGACAGCTCCGATGGGATCAAGTTGCTTTTGAACGTGGGCTCGCATGCCAATGAGGCGTAGCTCATTAATATGCGTTTTTTTGCGCCGTGAGAGTGCCGCAATGAAGGCTGCGACTACGAGTGGAACCACGAGCGCCGCTGCTAACACCCATACCATATCAGGCTCGTTGATGGTCCTATCAATTAAATATCTAATTTCGCCCCATCGTTACTTGACGCTGTAACGCAATAGCTTCCTGATTGTTTGGTTCGATGTTTATTGCATTAGTCGCATACTTTGTTGCCTCGCCTCGGTCACCGCGCTCAAGGAAAATCCTACCGAGTAAAATATGCGCGTCCACAAGTTTGGGATCCCAAAATACTGCAGTCTTCAATGCAGCAATTGCGGCTTCCTGATCGCCACGGCGCAGATTGATCCTTCCGCTCAAGAGATAGGCCTCTGCATTTGTAGGCTCAACCATTACAACGCGATGCAACTCTGGCAAGGCTTCCTCGTCACGGCCGGATTGATAAAGCTCGCGGGCTTTTACCAGTAAGTCATGAGTACCGGAAACGGCGAGATCCGAGTTGGCTGCGATCGCTCTTTGTCGCATCAAGCCGGAAACATCATCGCGGTTGAGTACATCACGCATCCGCAGTGAAACACCGCCGGTTGTTTGTGAACGTTGCCACTCCGTTTGCCATTTTGCGTAGCTCTGAAGAAACCGCCGTGCTTGATCATCGGCGGCGTTCGCGGCTTCCGTCTTACCGATCTTTTCCAGAGATTTTGCAAATAGGAAATAGGCCTGTCCGTCTCGTGGATCGACGGTGATCACTGGCCTTAGCTGTTCTGCAGCATCGGCATATCGGCCAGCAAGAAAGAGGGCATAAGCATAATTGAACCGCACCATCTGATCGTCTGGCGAGGATTCAGCGGCGCGCGCCAGAAAGGATGTACCTTGTGCGAGCAGTCGAACGCGCTCCTGCTCTTTTTTTTCCTGCCGGGCAGCTTGAACCGCGACTGCACCCGCGTTGTTATATACTCCAATCAATGGCATATCCGCCGAGAGCGGTACGAGTGAGGCTAACGCATGACTCAACTCGCCGAGCTTTGCGTAACCTAGCCCAGCATAAAACGCTGCCTCAGCATAATAAGGATCCCTCTTTTGCACTTTCGCGAAGTTCTGGGTAGCCTCCTTCCATTTGCCGGTATTCATGTAGAAACGACCAAGCTCGAAAGCCGCCTGTGGGTAGACAGCTCCGCCGTTAGCTTCGGCAAAAAAATGGAGCGCGTTCCTAAGGTAGTTTGCACGCTTGAGGTCGCGTTCGCTTAACTGCACCCCTTTTACGTAAGCCTCAAAAGCACGTTGAGGTATTTTGGTAGCTTCCTGAACAAGTTGAACCTGCGAGTAGGGAAGTGCCTTGTCGCGTTGGTAAAGAATCTGATAAGCGATTCGGCCTTGAATCGTTTGGAGATCAGTCAACGGACCGCCAAAGTCGAGCTGCCTTGTTGCCCATGTGCCATCAAGCTCCTGGCCCAGAGTGCGGCCTTCATTAACTTTGATTACGCGAGCCGTCACGTGTACATAAGCTGCTACGGCATCATCATCTGACTTGGGTTTTGGCGCAGGCGTCACCGTATAAGTGCCGAGCACAACCATTGTTGCCTTTGCCTCTCGAGCTAATTTGATCGCGGTTGCTCGGGAGGGAATTACGGTTTGAGGTAGGCGTAGGCGTTGGTAAGCCATTTCACGTTCCGAACTGGATACGACGATCAGGCCAGGCTTGTTAAGCAATTCCGCAACTGAGTTAGCGAAGCTTTCTCCGACCCAATTGTACTCGGTGCGGTTCGAAGTGTTTTCAAAGGGAAGGACCATCACGATGTCGCCGCCACCTTGGGCTTTCGCAACGAAGGCTGTAGCACTAATTATCACTGCTACTAGCAGCGCTGTAGGGCGTCTAAGCTGAGCAAGTTGCATTATTTGAAATCCCCGATAAAAAGAAGAACAGCAATTTAGTTGAGGTCTATGATGCCTCGAAAATATCAGTAGTTGCTGAACCAAACAGGCCGGCACTACTCCATTGCCAGCAAACGGATTACTCAGATAGGCTGTGCCAATGCCGGCAAAGGGAAAACTCTACCAGAAAATGAGAACAGACTGAAATGACATGGATCA
>CAZNPP010000142.1:0-11690 GCA_964574785.1 uncultured Chloracidobacterium sp.
GCACTACCTTGACACGGTAGGGGTCTGGGGTTCAAATCCCCACGCGCCTACCAATGCTTTCAATAACTTACCCGTAAAACCACCTGTCTCCGTTGCTCCAAGTTGTTTCATGTCGCAGTTATTCTTCTGACATGTCCACTATCATGGAAGTTGAGAAACTAGCTTTGAACTTGCCCGTCAAAGAACGTGCAACTCTTGCGGCAAATCTGCTTGATTCACCCCCCGGTATATTGTCGGAGGAGGACGAAGGCGTTGCTGAGGCTCTGCGCCGTGATGCTGAGGCCAATGTGAATCCACTCTCGCCCAATTGGACTCGCAAACTGAGAGCCGGCGCAACTGATGCGTCTGGAATTTCATCGCCTGATTGAATCTGACATCTCGAGGAGGTCGGCGGACCCCAAACTCGCAGACGAATTCTACAGCGAACTACGCCAATTCTTTCAGAAGGCAAGGCAAAACTCCCGAAGCTTACAGCATTCGCGAGCGCGACCTCAGGCGCTTGAACCTCGAAACATTTCCCTATCATTTTCTCTTCCGGATAGTTAACGACTGCGTGCGTGTCCTAGTTGTACGTCATCAAAGCCGACCCGCTCTTGGAGTCGATCGATGCTGCCAGTCAACCCTTGTTCTTTATCCGGCGAGACACATTATGATCATTTCCACACGAGCACCGCATTCAACTCAATGCCCCGTTGGCTGGAGCGCGTAGGGCACCGTTCGAAATATGCCTTTAAGAACTGATCATGACTTTCGAAAGCGGGACGGAGGCGTTTCGAAAATGAAACCGAGAGCCTAAACCTCTTTTGCAGCCCTCACATCCGCAAACACTAGCCTCAACCCAAAAGCAACAGAAAAAATGGCGCAAAACTACTTAGATAATAATCCGCCTGAACAATGATGGGCTGCCAACTAAGCCCCAAACAGCAAGTGGCACAATGCTTGAAGCAACGGACCCGAGCAAGGGATTAAGAAGCTGAACAAACGTAACGAAAGGAAACGGGCAATCAACCAATCCCGCAGCTCACAAAAGTAAGCGCCACCTTGATCAGTGGGCCGACTTAATCTCCGTTACACGAAGAAAGAGGACGAATTGTACGTGAACCAAAAGTGCGACTATAGGACGGAGTTAATGAATGCGTCTCATCAATTAGAGCATCTCACGGCCCCGATGGCCAGGACCTTGATCGCGGATGATCAGCCCGATGTAGCGGCTGCGTTGCACTTGCTACTGAAAGGTGCCGGCTACCAAACCGAAGCCGTTACTACCCCGGTAGCAGCGTTGGAAGCGATCAAGCAGCGTGATTTCGATATAGTGTTGATGGATCTGAACTACGCCCTCGATACCACCTCAGGTCAGGAAGGATTGGCCCTAATAACTAACATCCGCGAACTCGATGACACTTTACCTATTGTTGTCTTAACAGGATGGGGCACAGTCGATCTCGCCGTTGAAGCAATGCAGCGTGGCGTCCACGATTTTGTGCAAAAACCCTGGGACAACTGTCGTCTGTTGAATGTCCTGCGCACCCAAATCGAAGCGGGACGCCGTCAACGAAAACAGAACGCATTGAACGGCAAACGCGAGCTTGCGAATAAGCTACTGGAGCAAGAGTTGGCAGAGGCTCGAGAGATTCAACTGGCGTTGTTGCCAACTGTGTTGCCGATGTTACAGGGTGTCGAGGTGGCGACCGCTTGGAAGCCGGCTTACACAGTCGGTGGCGATTATTTCGATCTTCTCGAATTTGACAGCCGCCACTCAGGAATCTGCATCGCCGACGTTGCCGGCAAGGGAATGTCAGCGGCTCTGTTGATGTCTAATGTTCAGGCTGTTCTCAAATCCTTAGCCTCCCACACTCTGGAACCAGCCAACCTGTGCGCGCTCGTTAATAGACTTGTTTGCGAAAATATTGTTTCAAATAGATTCATTAGTTGCTTCTATGCCCTGCTCGACACAAAACAGAAGAAGCTCTCATACACGAACGCAGGCCATTACCCTCCGATATTGTTTCGCGATGGTCATTGCATACGTTTGAGTGAAGGTGGTCCAGTACTGGGGGTTCTCTCGGGCGCGTCTTACGAGCAGAGGAAGATTCAATTACACCGTGGCGATTACCTCCTGCTATTTACTGATGGAGTCACTGAAGCCAGAAGCGCGATCGACACCGAGTTCGGTGAAGAGCGTCTGCAAGAGTTTTTGCTGGCGTGTGCGGATATGGGTGTTGTCGAGATGCGCGACAAGATCTTGTCAGAGCTGACTGATTTTACAGGCGGCGTTTTCGGCGACGATGTAACGTTAATTGTGATTAGAATCAATTGAGATCTCCCACCGCGCCGGGCCACAAAGGTCGACCCGTTAGTAGCAATGAGATATGAGTAGAAAACGTCTGAGGCTGTTTTGGAAATCACCCGCTTTTAATTCCGTTCGCAGCAATATCGCTGGCAAATCGTTTCACTGAGAAAAAATAAGAGATGAAGGAGCAAAGATGCACACACTCTGGCAAGACTTGCGCTATGGCGTCCGCATACTTCTGAGAAGTCCGGGGTTCACGACGGTTGCCATTCTGTCGCTGGCCCTTGGCATCGGCGCCAACACCGCCATCTTTCAGCTCCTTAATGCGGTTCGTTTGAAATCCCTTCCGGTCAGCGCGCCGAATGAGTTGGTTGAGGTTCGCATCCAAAACATGGACGGTGCCCGAGGGTTCTTCAGTTCTAATTACAAGGCGGTAACCAATCCCATATGGGAACAGATCCGCGATCGGCAAGAGATTTTCTCCGGAGTCTTCGCATGGGGCACAGAAGACTTTAACCTCTCTGAGGGTGGTGAAGTTCGTTTGGCGAAGGGCCTTTGGGTCAGTGGCAACTCCTTCAAGGTGCTGGGAGTGGAACCGATGCTTGGCCGCACTTTTACGGCAACCGACGACACCAGAGGATGCCCATCGCCTGGTGTAGTGCTCAGTCACGCATTTTGGCAGCGTGAATATGCTGGCGATCCCAACGTGATTGGCAGGAAGCTTACGGTTGAACACCATCCCTTTGAGATAATTGGCGTCGCTCCTAAGAGCTTCTTCGGGCTTGAAGTCGGGCGGTCATTTGACGTGGCGTTACCCATCTGCGCCGACGCGATTATTAGGGGAAAAAACACCATACTCGACTCGGGTACTACCTGGTGGTTGATGGTGACCGGCCGGCTGAAATCGGGTTCCTCCCTCTCGCAAGCGAACGCTTATCTGCAAACACTTTCGGAAGACCTTTTCCCAGCGTCGTTACCGCCTAACTACCCTCCGGACAGCGTAGAAGCCTATCGCAACATGAAGCTGGAGGCCCTAGAAGTGGGTTCGGGCTACTCCGTTTTGCGCAGGGATTACGAACGCTCGCTCTGGTTATTGCTGGCAATCGCGGGGTTGGTTTTGCTGATCGCTTGCGCCAATTTGGCAAACCTCTTTCTGGCCCGCACGACTGCTCGCGAGCGGGAAATGGCAGTGAGGCAGGCAGTTGGCGCCTCCCGAGGGCGACTCATCTGTCAATTGCTCGTTGAGAGTGGGTTGCTCGCGATCGCAGGCGCAGGATTGGGCGCTTTTCTTGCAGAGGCGCTGAGCAACCTGTTGGTCTCTTACCTCAGCACTACCTACAACACCGTATCTCTCGATCTGACAATGGACTGGCGTGTACTTGGATTTACCTCTGCAGTCGCTGCATTGACTTGCGTGTTGTTTGGCTTGGCTCCAGCTATTCGCGCCACTCGAATCCAACCCGCAACCGTGATGCAGGCGAGCGGGCGAGGACTCACCTCGAACCGCGAAAGATTTAGCTTGCGAAGAACTCTGATAGTTGTACAAGTGGCGCTTTCAGTTGTCTTAGTAGCCGGGGCGATTCTATTCGCTCGTAGCCTCGGAAAGTTGCTCACAGTCCCGACTGGATTCAAAGCGGAAGGGATTCTGATCACCAGAGCCAATTTTGGCCCACTGAACCTCCCACCAGAACGACGAGCAGCTTTTAAAGATGACCTGCTCGAGAGAATCAAAGCGATTCCTGGAGTGGAGGCTGCGGCGCACACCGGATTGGTTCCTCTCAGCGGGAGCGCAGCGGCAAACAACGTCTGGTTGGATGGTACGGATAAACAGCTACGGCTGACCGTCGCTTTTAGCCGGGTTGGATCGAGCTATTTCGAAACAGTGCGCATGCCACTGCTTGCGGGCCGGGATTTCGATAATCGGGATGGCCCGGGCGCGCCACGGGTAGCAATTGTTAACGAGACCTTTGCCCGCAAACTCATAAAAGGGGCGAGTCCTATTGGTCAAAGATTCTGGACTGAGCAAACACCAAACACGCCGGAAACGCAGTACGAAATCATCGGGCTGGTTAGAGACAGCAAATACGAGGACTTGCGCGAGGATTTTGGACCAATTGTGTTTGTCTCCAGTGCGCAGGACGCCCGCCCGCCAGCGAGTGGACAGTTTCTTATTCGCTCACATTTGCCCCAGGGTCAGTTAATTACAGCCGTGACGCGCGCTATCACCCAAGCGCACCCCGCAATCAGTCTCACTTTTCAAGGGTTCGAGACGATGATCCAAGAATCGCTCTTACGGGAGCGACTTTTAGCTGTGCTTTCAGGCCTCTTTGGTGGGTTGGCCTTATTGCTGGCCAGCATTGGTCTTTACGGCATCCTTTCGTACGATGTAGCCAGCCGCACCAGGGAAATTGGAATCAGAATGGCACTCGGAGCCCAATCGCGAAAAGTACATGCTATGGTTTTACGTGAGGCAATAGTGCTAGTCACGATCGGCATTTTGGTTGGGCTGCCTCTCGTCTTTGGAGCCACTCGATTTGTGGCTTCGCTGCTGTTTGGACTGACACCGACTGATCCTCTTTCACTTTCGCTGGCAGTGCTCGCGTTGTTGGCGGTGGCGTTCATCTCCGGATACATACCTGCTCGCCGAGCGACGAACGTAGATCCGGTCGTGGCGTTGCGATCCGACTGAAGCTATGTTTGGTGCACGAACCTCGGAGAGGAAACCCTAAGGACATCCAAACGGTGGTGGGAACGAATTTACGCGAAGGTATCTTCTATGCGCTCTCTCTTACCAACTCGATTGCTGGCAAGGCGGGTTGCAGCGTTCGTCAATAAACCGTCCAGCATGGATGTGGCTTATGCTGACGCGGGCCTTACCGCTTCATTGGGCCATCCAATCTTATCGACCGAGGTCACAGCTAACCGGATACCATGGGATAAGTTACGGGAATATTGGTCACAACTCCTCAAGAGTCGCACAGCAGAAGGCGATGTGTATTGCAATCAGAGGCCTCTCATCGACAACTTGCATGTGATGCAGTTGTCGCGCGGCCGGTGAAGCGCAGGGTTCGGCGCTTTACATGATTTCAGTCAACAACAAGGATTAATGCCATGTCTTCCGATGAGAAAGAGTTTGGCAGCAAAGGTATCACGAGACGAGATTTTCTCTATAGCACGGCAGCGGCTGGCGCAAGCGTTCCTATATTGAAATCAAATAAAGCAATCCAACAGCCACCCACCGAGCGAAAGGTCATACCGCCTGCAGAGTTTAAGAGCGACAGGGACTACATCGAAGAAAAGATTCGCACAGGTATTGTACCGTCCCTGGTCATTATGGTGGTAAAGGATCGCCAAACAATCTGGGCCGAAGCCTTCGGTTATGCCGACTTGGAGAAAAAGCGGGAAGCCAATCTTAACAGTATTTATAAGATAGCCTCCATTTCTAAGCCAATCACCGTAACAGGATTAATGACGCTCGTTGATCGAGGTCTCGTTAACCTCGATAAACCGGCTAACGATTACTTAACCGATGCCAAACTACGCGCCTACCTGCTGGTGGAAGCACTGACGCGTGCCGGCCACGTCGATCCGGACAAACTGACGGAGGCTCGGCTGCTGTTCGAACGCATGCTTGGCCATGCCAATCGTCTTGGACTGTACGCGGAAGAAACGGGACGCAGTGGCCAAGCGCTGGGCAACTTTCCTCAGGCTTTCACGCACCTCGCGCTGATCAGCGCCGCCTTTAACCTGGATCGGAGTCTAGGGCGTGTGTGAGTTGACAAACACAGAGATGGAGATGTTCGCGCATGGGTGATGAAGCAATGAGCGAGAAAACGTTGGCCCAGCTCCAACGGGACACGTTTGGATATTTTTTGAAAGAGACTAATCGCGCCAATGGGATGGTGCCGGATAACACGCGTCAGGACTCCCACGCCAGCATCGCCGCCATTGGGTTTGCTCTAACTGCCTACACCGTCGGGGTCGAATGTGGCTTTATCACGCACAGCGAAGCTATCGCTCGCACCCTAACTACGCTACGTTTCTTCCGAGATAGCGAGCAGAGTGAGGCTTCAAACGCTACCGGCTACAAAGGCTTCTACTACCACTTTCTATCCATGGATAGCGGGCGACGCGCGTGGGAGTCGGAACTGTCAACGATTGATTCAACATATCTGCTTGCCGGCGCGCTGAGCGCTGCTTCTTACTTCAATGGTGACACTCGTGAAGAGCGCGAAATACGTTCGCTCGCTGAAGAGCTCTACGCCAGAGCCGACTGGCAATGGGCGCTCAACGCTGGAGAAACCGTCTCGATGGGTTGGAAGCCGGAATGCGGATTTTTGGCACACCGTTGGGAGGGCTATAATGAGGCCCTTATCCTTTACGTGTTGGCGCTCGCTTCGCCTACCTATCCCATCCCCGCTGCGAGTTATAAAGCCCAGATGCAAACCTATTGTTGGAGGCAACTCTACGGGCGAGAGTTTCTCTATGCTGGTCCACTCTTCATTCATCAGCTTTCGCACATGTGGATCGACTTTCGCGGCATTCAGGACGAGTTCATGCGCGAGAAAGGGATTGATTATTTCGAGAACAGCCGTCGTGCCACTTACGTGCAGCAACAGTACGCGATCCGAAATCCGTTGGACTACAAAGGGTACGGTGAGCATTGCTGGGGCATTACCGCGAGCGATGGTCCTGGATCAATTTGTCTGAAGATTGATGGCATCGACCGATGCTTTTTCGACTACACGGCGCGCGGCATCCCGTACGGTCCGGACGATGGCACCATCGCGCCATGGGCAGCAGTTGCATCGCTACCTTTCGCTCCGGAGATTGTCCTGCCTGCTCTGCAGCACTTCAATGATGTGTACCCCGAAATGACTAGCAAGTACGGCTTCAAGTGCAGTTTTAATCCGACTTTCGAATCAGAGAATCAAAGCAAGCCAGGTTGGATCTCAAAAGGTTATTACGGACTCGATCAGGGACCGATAGTGATGATGATAGAGAACTACCGCACCGGATTTCTTTGGGAGTTGATGAAGAAATGCCCCGTCATCGTCGAAGGTCTCCGCAAGGCGGGCTTCAAGGGCGGCTGGCTGTGATTACGCGGAGCGATGTAAAAGGACCGAAACAATGAGCATGATCGCGACGGCGGAAACGACAAGACGCTTCTTCACTGATAGGAGATGGGAGGTTCCCGCCAGTGACTGCGGATCAGATGCGGGATGAAATCTTCTAGCTTTTCGGCTTGGGCAGGATAAAGAGGTTCAATTTGTGACATATGATCATACATTTTGCCGGTGTGCTGCCGATAACATTGCCGGTTCAATAGCCGGTGCAATTCCAAGCTAAACCACTCAGGACAGGGAGTATACGCTCACCCTTTCAGAGTTACCACCCTCTATTTCTGCCGGTATGTTTGCCGGTGGTTTTACCGATCAAGCTAGTACCGTAAGTTCTATTTGGTACTAGACGGGCATCAAGATCGACCAGTGCGAGCTCGACCCAGACAATCCTCAGGTTCAATTCTTGGTTGGAGAGCGTGGGGCTGTCAGGTACGGCGCCGCAGTTCACCTTGATGAGGGCGCTTTCCTTGCGCGAACTTCGGTCGTGAATAGCACGCGCCACGAGTTCCCTGCCCGTACCGCTCTCAGCCTTCGCGCTCTGCCCAGGCGCGGTCGGCAATCCATTCCTCATCGCCGCGAAGCCCAGCCAGCAGGAGCGGTTCTCCAGACTGGGCCACGTGCCCGATTTTGCGCTCACCGATTGAGAAGTGGTGGAAGTCACCGTCTAATCGGCTGTGGTCGATCTGCTGATCGCGCGATGTACCAGCACTTGCCACGAGGTGCAGCGAGCGGTTGCCATCAGGTGATTCCTCCCGCCCTTTGCAGACCTCGCAAAGCTCGATTGGTGCAATCAGCAAGATGCGCACCAAAACTACGTTCGCACAATGTGCGATGCCATCCATCATTGTTCTCAGTACTCTGTATGCGGTGCTTGGGGAAAAGGACAAGGCCATTAGCGAGTTGGAAAGATCGTTCGTCGTTCGGGGTTGGGGATTTCAACCGTTTGAAGATCGATCCGTTCATCGATCCAGTACGCGATGACCCTCGATTCGCGAAACTGTTGGATCGGTTGAATCTGCCGGAATAGAGTATTTCTGAAACGATTGAACACATGAGCAAACTTTCACGACGACATATTCGATTCAAATCCCCACGCTCCTACCACATGTCTTCTAGATGATCAGGTCCGCGAGGCGACGGGCGACGTCATCTCTCTCTTTTTGGCCGAGCAGTTCCATGTTAGTCATTATCACAACAGCTACGTTTTTCCCGGGTACCAGGAATAGGAAGGCACTGAATCCAGCGGCTGCGCCTCCATGGAATACTTCCTTCATGCCGTTTCTTTCCGCTAATCTCCAGCCGAGGGTATAGGGAATCGCTTGCCCGGCGTTTGTCTTCTGCGCTGTCCACATCTGATCGACTGTCCCAATCGCCAGAAGTCTGCGGGTCCATAAAGCAATGGCGAACCTGCTCATATCTTCGACGGTTGAGACCAATCCCCCGGCAGGTATCTTGTTGCTCGTGTCGACTAGTCCCGTATTAACAACCTCGCCGCTTCGGGTTTTGCGATATCCTCGCGCTCGATTAGTAATGATGCGAGTTACGTCGTCGACGCCGGTCGCGGTCATCCCCGCGGGCTTCAGGATACTCTCGCGAATATAGTCTTCGTAGCTCATCGCGGACGCACCTTCAATCACACAGCCCAAGACGTTGTAGCCATACGTAGAATACGAGAACTTCGTGCCGGGTTCTTGAAGCAGAGGATCGTTCTTGAAGATGTCCAAACTCTCGGTGACGCTGTTGTAATGTCGCGTGCTGAAGTACTCATCGAGAAATTTCTGATGGTTATAGTCGCGCACGCCGGCTAAGTGCGCCAGCAAGTGTCGCGTCGTAAGAGGCCATTGTTTTGCGGGAAAGGCGGCGCAATATTTTTGCACCGGGGAATCGAGATCCAGTTTGCCTCGCTCCATCAGTTGCATCACCGCCGTTGCCGTTATTGTTTTGGATAAGGAACCGAGACGGTAAACCGTCGAGGATTTAGCAGCTACCGCGTTCTCGAGATCAGCCATGCCAAAGCCTTTCGCATAGCGAAGCTGACCGCTGTTGACAATAGCCACGGAGAGACCCGGAATCTTGCTCTCCGACATTTGGGCGTGAATCAGTGCTTCAATTTTCGCTATCTGATCGTTCGGCAAGCGTGGGTTTTCTTGTGCCTGCAGGCAAAACGACGTATGCAGCAAGGCACACAGAACCACCCCTGGCAAGAGAGCTTTACGCATTTTGCTATGAACCTCTGAGTTCTTGAAGGTGTGCGAACGATTCGTATGATGCTGATCGCCCGCGTCCCGTTCGTTGGATCAGGTAAATAGACAAAGCGGTTGCCGGGCAATGCGGCCAGATCCTTCAATGAGGCCGCGGCCCGTGCGAATTTCTCTCAGCCGCCTTTTGCGCATCACGACATAGTGGATAGATGAGATGTGTGACTATGTAACCACTCTGCTCGTGCTAGAATTCCACAAACCAAATGAAGGTCGATTCGCAATTGCCGTCATTCGAGGGCGCCACGGAATGGTTGAACTGCGCCACGCCGAATACTCGTGAAACCAAAGGTCGCCCTACACTCGTCCACTTCTGGTCAATCAACAGCGAAGTTTCAAAGTCTAATCTCCCCCAGATTGCCCACTTGCGTGATCACCGCAAGCGAGAAGGATTGCGAGTGATCGCCATTCACCTGCCGCGCACCGAGTCGGAAAAGAGTGAACAGTCAGTGCGAGACGCGATCGACCGGTACAATCTAACTGAGCCTTGCGCGATCGATAATGAACTTAAGCTGCGCGATGCTTTTCTTAACCAGCAGAACGTTGTGCCTGCTTATTATCTGTTTGATATCGACGGCAAACTCCGGAGTCTATCGACGGGTGCGAATGGACCAGCAGCCCTCGAGGAACGGCTCGATCAATTGCTCGAAGACTTGCGAATCCGTCATCCTTTTTGTCCGGCGTGCGAATTATTTCTGAATCGGGATGATCTGTTTTGTTCGGAATGTGGGTTGCCGCTACTTCTACCCGGCTCCCAGGCTCACCCATACTATGAACGACATCACTACGCTTCGCTGCCCACCGTGCGATTGTTCGAGCCCGATCCGCTCATCGGCCAGTTGATTGATCGCAGATATGAATTAATGGCACGTGTGGGTGAGGGCGCAATGAGCACTGTCTATCGAGCCCATCGCGTTCATATCGGAGACGATGTTGCGGTAAAGATCCTGCTACGAAAGAGCCTTGCAGACGATTCCGCGCTGGTACGATTCCGCCGCGAGGCCCGCGTAGCAGCGATGGTGCATCACCCAAGCGTCATCTCTATTCATGATTTCGGTGAAACTTCAGACGGCAATGCAGCAGCCTACATCGCGATGGAGTTCATCAAAGGAACGCCGCTGCGAGATCTTTTGAAGAGCGAAGGCCAGTTTCTACCTGAGCGTGCATTGCGACTAATGCGCGGGATCTGTGCGGGCGTTGGCGCAGCGCACAGGCAGGGCGTGGTCCACCGGGATCTTAAACCTGACAATATTTTGGTAGTCGCGCCTGATAACGACTACGAATTTGAAAGTGTGCGCATCATTGACTTTGGTTTTGCAAAGTTGGTGGACGATCCCAACGCGGCGCCCATTGGCACTGTTGTGGGGACGCCTTGTTACATGTCGCCCGAGCAATGTCTTGGAGAAACTCTCGACACACGATCGGATGTTTATAGCCTTGGCGCAATGTTCTACGAGATGCTTTCCGGCAAACGGCCGTTTGCAGCCGAAAGCGTGTCGGGCATTATCAGCAAGCAGTTGTCTGAGACCCCGCCACCACTCCCAGACTCACTCGCAATTCCCAGACGAGCGTCAATCGCAATCATGGCTGCGCTGGCAAAGGACCCTGACGATCGACCTCAGACGGCAACAGACATGGCTCGCCAGCTTTAGTTGGCGTGCAGGATTCTAGCTTCCTCTTTCAGATGCTTGAAGCCGCATTCATGTTTTGGGAAGCGGAAAACGAGCTCTTCATTAACTATGACAGCATCGTTCAGCAAGCCTTCGCTGTTAAGACTGATGGAGGTGATAACAATTTCAGGAGCAATCTCGCGGATACGCTTCTCGTAAGTTGCGAGTTCATTCGGGCGGTTCATTTCGGTTTGATTGGAAATGGCGCCAGTTGCCTTCTCAAATGGATTAGCGTCTCGCCTTGGAACGAGAGCTTCAAAATAACCTTATGTCTGCTGGCGTAACAAGTTGAGGCAGACAAGGACCTGTCTGCCCCTTCCGTGTAGTGGGAGCGAGCACTCCTTGTCGC
>CAZNPP010000143.1:0-11668 GCA_964574785.1 uncultured Chloracidobacterium sp.
GCCGAATGTTTCAAATCCTCCTCTTGTAACCGGTCAAAGACGTCCATGTTCGAATGGTGTGTGCGCGTAAAGTATTCAAGCCAATCTTGAATAAACTGAAAACCGGGAATACCTATCTGATAGAAGGACACATGGTCGGTCCCCCCGGAACCTGCCGCTGAGACAGTGGAAGCACCGAGATCACCAAACGGCATCAGCCATCTGCGAAAGATCGGGCGCAAGTTCTCATTTCCATTTACGCCGATACCTCTTATCCTGCCTGCGCCATTGTCGAGATTGTAATAGGCTGAAATCTTTTCATAAGCTGGCTTTTTGGTTAGCTTCAGCTCCTCGCCGCGCCTGCGTGCTTCAGCTTGAAGCAAGGAGGATTCGCCCAAGGAGTTGTATGTGCCGTCACCCAGGAAACCGAAGTGCTCTTTCACATACGCCATTGAGCCGAGCAAACCCTGCTCTTCGCCTTCCCAAAGCGCCAGACGAATAGTACGCCGAGGCTTGAGATCCACTGCTTTCAGAATACGTACAGCTTCCATCATTACAGCACACCCAGCCGCGTTGTCTGTCGCACCTGTACCGATATGCCAGGAATCGAAATGCGCACCTAACATCACGACTTCGTCTTTTAGATCGGTACCAGGAATCTCCGCAATCGTGTTGTAACCCATTAAATCTTCGTCATGAAATTCGACTGCGAGATCAACCGTCATCCTGAGCTCTTCCCCACGTTGGACCATCCGCAGGATACGATTGTAGTGCTCCGCCGCCACAGTAATTTGAGGTAGATTTGCCGGGGGTTTCTGGTCCCACAGGTGTGGCTGGTTCCGCCGGGATAATGTGCCATCTGTCGATTCTAGCGGCACAGGCGCAATCGCTTGTTCCGTGAAAATCGTTCCACCGTCACCGGCCCGGCTCACCTCGAGTGCAGCGACAGCACCTTCATCGATTAAGAATTGTATCTTTTTCGGATAAAACTGCTGCGCCCTTGCAACCCTTATTCGTGCCGCTATTTCCGGTGATGGCTGTTGCTGTGCTTGTCTCCTCCGGGTAGCTTCTAAAAATGCCTGCTCCAACTCCGGCTCCGCCCTGTTTGCAAGTGCGAGCAACTCCTTTTCATTGCGTCGTGTTGCCAAAGGCTCGAAGTGAGGCTTCAGCTCACGGGGAGCTGTAAATAACACAATTGCGCCTTTTAACTTGCCACGGTACTTTTCCAGGCTGGATACATCGTCCGCGTCCAAATAAACGACGTTACCAGTGACCGCACCATTTGTACCTGGTGACCAGGCCTTCGCGAGCGCCATGACTTGAAAAACTTGTGGCTCGACTAGCTCGGCGGAGAGTCTCTTCACTGACCACCCACGCCCAAACGGTCCCCAAGATTCAAAGTGAACATTGTGCAGTCCCCATTCAATCAAACTTTTTCTTGCCCACTCACGCGCGTGCTTCATTCCCGGAGAGCCCGTCAGCCGAGGGCCGATACGATCTGTTATGGTCCAGGCGGTTTCAAGCACCCGGGAGCGGTTCAGTCCTTCATCCCTGATACGCTGGATTGGATCGTCGAGCTGCGGCGTTGAAGCACTCTGGACCGGGGCCTGAGTGTAGACCGCCGGAAGAGGCCCCATAGACAACACACAGATCAAGAACGTGAGCGCCGCTTGTAGCCTCAGCTTACTAATACTTCTTATCGCCACTCTTAACCTCCGTCTTACTCAGTAACCTCCCTAGCATCTCATCCAGTTCTTTGCCATCTTTAAAGCGCGCCAGGATTTTGCCCTCGCGGTCAAGCAGAATTTTCGCCGGCAAACTCTGCACTCCAAACACCCTGACCGCCACTGGAACTGCCGTCTCTGCCGTTGCCTGTGTCCACAAGATCCGGTGCGTTCTGATGATCTGCCTGGCACGCTCATCAGTATCTTTGGCAAACTGAGGATCAACTTCCGAATTTTCTTGCCCGAGCGTCTCAGAGTCCATTCCGAGGATTTCAAAACCACGCGAGTGGTATTCAGCGTACAACCCCTTCAGATAAGGAATTTCAGCAAGGCATGGCTTACACCAGGTTGCCCAGAAGTCGAGAAGCAGATACTTCCCGCGAAATTCTGATAGCCGGCGCTCTCGGCCCTCAAAATCAGTAAATGAAAATTCCGGCACCTCCATACCCTCACTCAGAACACTCGGCAAACCACTGTCCAACTGGCCGCCGCTCTTGGGTGCTTCAGAACTAATTACCGACTGGCGAGGTACAGCCCTAGCCGCCGCGAAGACACGCACATCCGCCGTTAAACTGACTGTCCTGGGCGGGAGACACGTCGTTTCATTGCATGATTGAAAGGTAACCGCTATCGAAAGTTTGTACGCACCTTCCTCGATATTGTCCGCAACGGCGAGAGGTAGCTTAAAGACAGCTTCACCCTCAAATATCTGGGTTTCCATATTGAAGTTTGTGTCAAATGAGGTTCGCGGCAATGGGGTTTCGATCTCATCTACGAGTTTGAAAGGCTGACCTTTGACGAGGCTGAATCGGGTAGGCAAAGGTCCGCCCGGCAGCTGCTCAGGCGAATACAGGTACCAGCCATCACCAATGGAAGCAACTAGTTGAACATCGAAAGTGCCTCCTGCCTTGACCTCAATGGTGTCAGTTTCGGTTTTGATGGCCCACATGATAGGACCCGAGTTCTCCTGGGAGAGTGCGCCGTCGACCCCGGCAATGAGGAAAGCCAGATTCAGTGCCGCCAGCCAAACGCGTCGAACTCTGATAATAAAGAACATCTTTAACGTTTCTGTTACTCCGGCAATGTGGTTTCGGTTAATTTTCTGCCTTCAACTGGAGAAATGCGGATTGGAGAATTTTCTTGGACTTGTTGTCCTGGAGGAACGCGACTATGGAAAGGTGATCGCGGTTTATAAGATGCCTCTGTTCCTTGAAGCGGCCGACATCAAATTCAGCATCGCCACCGATCCGGTTATTCACCTCCTTATTCCGCTCCACGGGCCATTCGTCGTAATACCGCAGGTTTTGCGCGATGATGTTGTCTATATCGAAAACATACTCAAACTGATTTGTCTGACCCGCGTTAACTGCAAAGCCGTATCCGTCAGCGCTAGCGACGCGCGCAAGGCTACGCACGACCATAGGATGAAAACGAAGCCCGTTCTCACCGCTGTAGTGAACCTCTTCTTCTACGAGCGCGACATGAACGGTGACATCGGGCCCAGCTTCTTTAAGATTGGCAACTGTGACTATGGCTTTGATAGCCTTTTCCATTTGCTCCGCTTTGAGCGTCATCTCCGCACCAGATGGAGCTTCGAGATTCCTACTAATAGCTGAAGTGACTGCCGAATAAACAGTTGTCGCCTTTTTTTCAGCTTCACTCTTGAGCCTTTCGTCACCTCCGCTTTCAACCGTGAACTTCTGTCCATCGAGAAACACTGTCGGAGCACTATTAACGTCGTAATATTTGACCCGCGCGTCACTCGATCGGTTACCCATGGGATCCAAAGTGGGCGCGTGCCAGTGATAGGCAAGCAGGATGAATTCGCGGCGTGAGTAATCTGTCAGTGCTGATTCAAACGAATAATCAAAAGGAATACATGGAATGCAGCCCGCCCCGGTGAAGAATTCAGCGAGCACGATCCGATCTGTGCGAGCGGAAGTTGGAATATACTTTTCACCCTTCACAGGGTTACGGTAATCCTGCCGGTAGCGAGCGTCGAGAAACTCTTCAGCACTAGTGGAACTGCCGCCATACACCTTCTTATAAAGCTCTTGAAAATGTTCGATACCCGCTTTATCCAACTTGCCCGTTAAGACGGCGTGCGTCAGGTACTCGAGGGCCTCTTTATCCTTGCCGCGCTTTTCCAGAATCGTAGCAATCCCCGCAGCGGCCGGAGCATCTTGCCCGACTTCATAAGCCTGCCTGTATGCCTCTTCAGCGCGCCAGAGATCATCAAGTTTTAGATACGCACGTCCTAGTTGAGTGTAATATTCGGCTTTTCGTCGGCGAAATAGATCAATCGCCATTGCTTCCCCGAAAGGTCTTGGCTTGTAGCTGGGATTTGCTTTTAAAGCTCTCTCGATATCACGGTCGTACTGCTTTCGTGAAAACGCGAGGTACTCTTTCTCCTCCAGGACAGGAATAGTCTGGCGCCCGAGTGCGATCGCCTCCTCAATGAGATCGTTGTCAAGCATGGCCCTAACGGCTGAGCCATTCGTATGCACCCGTAGCTGTGCGGGTGCCGACGAAGTACCCTCGATGAAACGCGTGGCGAGCTTGCGCATTTTCGCCGGGTCATTGTCAATCCGCGCTTGTCTTTTGAGGGCCGACGAAAAAGAGAATCCTGCGCTCTCTGCGTGTTGGGTTTGAGGAAATTCTTTAACCAGCCTGACAATGAGTTCGACGTACTGCGATGGATCGTTCCGCGCGGCTCGCATTTGATTGATGATCTCGTCCTCGGGCCGAGTGACTTTTGGGGCCGACGTAACTGAGGATTGCGCCTGCGCGAAGACTGTAAGCGGAATGCTTAGTGCGATTGCTAATAGTCGTATGAAAGCCATCCTCATCACCGTTCCTGGTAAGTGCTCGTTGATGAACTCAGTTTTGTAATCAGGGAAACAAACTCCCGACGGTACAGCCTTTCTAGAACTGCAATCGCAGGGCAAACTGGATTGAGCGTGGTCCACCAATCTGGAAGATTGGATTGAAGCCACCACTGTTACCGCCTCCTCCTAACCCTCTTCCAAGCATTCGCATGGAACGATAACGGGGATGGTCGATGGCAATTGCGCCCGGTGTGGTGCTGGCGAACGCCAAATTGACACCAAACGGTGCGCCTGGATGGGCTAAGTTTGGGTGATTAAACACATTGAAAAATTCTGCGCGAAATTGGAGACTAGCTCGCTCGGTCAGGCGAAACTGACGGTGCAGCCCGAAATCAGCCTGCCAGGCACCGAAACCACGCAACACATTGCGCCCTAGTGACCCTTGCGCGTCATCGGCTGCCGGGAAAGAAAAAGCAGCCGGGTTTATCCGTTTACCGCCTGGCGCGGCGTCGTCAACGATAAACGGTGACGCGCCAGAAACGAGATTGGGACGGCGGGCAAAACTCACGCGGAACAAAGTCGTGCTTTGCTGTTCGTCTGCTGTTAAGTTGAAGGGTAATGCGCTCCGGACGAAGAAAACGCTGTTAAGCGACCAATTGCGCAGCAGCGCCTTACCAACTCCGCCCCACGTGGGCGCTGGGATATTGTACGTGAAAGCTCCACTGAAAGAATGACGCACGTCGAAATCCGAACTGCCGCGATCCACGGTGGTGTTGACTACACTGCCAGGAACCGTTCGATCGAGGTCGGCCGAGCCGCTGTCGATAGCGTGCGACCACGTATACGAGGCAAGTGCTTGTATTCCTCGCGAGAGACGCCTGTTGAATTGAATTTGCAACGCATGGTAGTCGGACGTCGACCCGTTTCCACGCACTGTAAGTGACGAGAAGTTAGGGCTGAATGGCCTGGTGGGATTCGCCGGATCTTGCGCTACTAGAAATGAAAACGTTGTGGTTCTGAGCAATCCTCGGCCCACGGCCGCAACATAGGCTGCTGAAACGGTTTGATTGTTGCCGAGGGACTGCTCCATTGTCACATTCCATTGGTAAACACGCGGCAGATGAAAACTTGGGTCGGCTACCGTCACGCTCGCTCTGTTAGTCGGACTTAATGCGAAATTGGGCGCTGGAAATATCCCAATCGATTCCGGAAGCGGAAGGAGAACATTGGGGGTCGACCTGCTGGAAGAGTAGGGGAAACCAACAGCGCCGAAACCATTTTGCCCAATGTCATAAAACAATCCGACTCCTCCACGCAACATCAGTTCGCGTCCTGGAGTTTGCACTAGCTGATATGCCATCCCGAAGCGTGGCGCGAAGTTTGTGTAGCTCGTTGGATACTGCGGGGTCCCCAGGGGCGCCAACTCAAGGTAAGAGAAGTCCACTGCGTTGAGATCGCGCACCTCTTTCACTGTAAGAATCTGCCTGTCACCACGAGCTGTCGGAGCAGGATTTATTTCCCAACGGCTGCCATAAGTAACGGTCATACGTGGGCTAACTCGCCAAGTATCTTGTCCGTAAAAAGAATAGGTCGGAAACTGAAGCGTATAGCCTACTCCTCTTAAGCTGAAAACAGAACTAGCGAGATTGTTGTAAATGTCTTGAAGACTCGGGAACTGTGCGTTGCTTACAAAGCCAGCGGGAGCAATGATTGGCGAGAGCCAGCGATAGTCGACCCCAAACCTGAATTGGTGTGCTCCACGAGTATACGTCAGGTTATCGACAATGTTGATCTGGCGCTGCTGAAAGAGTTCATCGGTACCGACGCTCAGGCTGGTAAACGGGTTTCCAAACACTAGAGATAGTCCGTTGAGTGTGATGATGCCCCTCCGCGGCCCATCAAGCACGTTTGGTGGAAAGATGACCGTCTCGGATGGCTCTATTCCGCCACCAAATCCGTCAAATACCTGGCGACTTGTTCCATCCTGACGGCTTCCGTTCAACCTTATCTCATTGACCGTTGATGAACCTAAAACCTGGGTTGAGCCAAAAGTAAGCGTTTCTGTCTTTGTTGCAATCCGGTTAAAGGCTGATAACGCTTGGGTATTGCGTGACTCTGATTTGGAAGGCGAGTAGTTATATCGACCAAAGAGTGTGACCTTCTGGTTGAAATTATGGTCAACGCGAATGCTCACAGCGTCGGCGGTGGACGGTTGGGAGTAAGCCGCAGTGAAGTGTGCCCCCCCTGTGAGATTACCACTGGCGTTCACTATGTCCTGACCGTTCGGCAGCGGAAAGGCGTTTAGTATCTGTCGCGCCACATCATTCGGTGCCCCACTTCGTGCTGACACCGACGGCACGACTGTGAGCACCGCTCCCTGTGGTAGAAGGAACCGCTGTCCCTCATAAGAGAAGAAAAAGAACGTGTTCGTGTCTCGCCATAGGGCTGGACCACCTTCACCAAAACGGGGCAGGATAACAGGACCGCTGAACGTGCCTCCAAAATTGTTGTACCTGAGCGGTTGCCTGGGTATTCCATTCAGATTGTTAAACCAGTCGTTGGCATCCAAAACATCATTGCGGAAGTATTCATATAGCGAACCATGGAATTGCTTAGCACCAGAACGTGTGATCAACGAGACCTGTGCTCCCGGTGAACGCCCAAACTCGGGGGCAAACGTTGATGTTTGTATTTGAAACTCCTGCAAAGCATCCACTGACGCAAGATTGCTGAAGCTTCCTTGAATGTTCGTAGCGGGGACGGTGCCAGCCACTGCCGGATTAAACCCAGCGAAATTATTGGTCCCAAAATTAGCGCTCACCCCATCTACAGTGAAGTAATTAGAGTTCGTGCGCTGGCCGTTGACGCTGAACTGACCGGGGTTTTGTGAAGTTGCTCCCGTGGTGATGACCCCAGGAGCCAGGTTGATAAGCGTCTGCAGGCTACGTCCGTTAAGGGGGATGTTCTCAACAAACTGCCGGTCCACGATCGTGCCAACAGCCGGAGATTCATTAATTAGCGGGGCCTGAGTAGTCACCTGCACAGCTTCAGTGACCTCACCCGTCTTAAGCTGAATCTGAAGCGCCTTTTGATCGTTCACGTTTAGCAGAATGTCTCTGAGCTCAATCGGAGCGAAGCCTTCACGCCGGACGGTCACTGTATAAGCACCAGGGGCTAGCGACGGAAACGTGTAGAACCCCACTTCATTCGTAGTTGTTTCCCTCGTGAGCCCTGTGCTCGGATTCACAATCATTACAGCAGCGGCTGGAACAACAGCACCGTTTTGATCCACAACCTCTCCACTGAGCCTTGCGCTCGTGCTTTGGGCGTGCGCCGGGATAAGACCCTGATGAATAATCAGCAATAAGCCAGGCAGCAGTAAGCAGTGAGCGGCAATCAGCAAGAAACGGGAGGTAACTTTTAGGCTATTGTATTTTGACATGACGTTCTCTCCAAGATGAATTCAATGTGGATGTTTTGTGCTGGCGGCGCCGCTATTCATTGTGAATGCCGGGGGATTGCGTACTCACCTGCTGGATAAAGTCGCATTCTGGATTTGACTTGCCAGTTGGCTGGCTAGGTCCAATGACTGCCAAAACTGCGGCGTGGTGATTGCTGAAAATGAATTGCCCCCTGTCGAAACGGTAAAGGCAGATCTGACGACTTCGTGATTTGCAGACGCGCGACTTATTAGAAGATTGATCGTTTGTGCGAGTAGAGCGTCATCGGCCCTTTCTCCTAGAGTTTGCGAACCGCCCCCATCAGGCTCATTGAAGATCGACGCAAGCTCGCGTCGTAATCCCTGGGCTTCGCGCTGAAACTCGTGCGCGTGCGCTCTGACCATGCCGAGCCATTTTGCACGGGCCTCCGTATCCAATGTCTCGAGCTCTTCCGCTGAGAACCTTCCTACCAGACTTTTTAGGGCCCACACGTGGAGCATCGCGCGATGCGAACGCATCAATACCTGATTCGCAACCCGACCTACCTCCGTCTCTACCTGATGCTCAGGCAAACCCCGTGCAAGCAAGTAGCGGCGCACTTCCGCGTGCACTGCGATGGAGTTGGCCGTGACGGTTTCGGTTGTAATGATTCCAGTAGTAGTAACTGTGGGCTGTTTGGCTGTACGCTGCTGAGCCTCGGCTGACGTTTCAATCTGCATCTGGACTGCCAGATTGTCGGCTACCGGTGCAAGTGCATTCATGATTTCGCGCTTGCGCTGCTCGGTATCCACGACAGCCTCGAGTCTTAGGACCTCACCCGGGATTCGAGTTACAACCACTTCCTGTCCCAGGTCCGCGCCAATTCGATTCAACAGAGCTAGGACTTGAAGCTCGAGCGCTGCGGTCGCTACTGGGACCGTTGGAGTAGTTGGCGGCGGGATAACAGGAGGACGAATTGACGAGGTGATGGTCTCAGCATGGTTGCCCGTCAACTCCTGTTCGGGCTCGAAAACCCCGGGCGCGACGGAGCTCGCCGCATGCCGTTCGAAGCTCATCTCGGTGAAACTATATTCGAACCATTGCCGATTGCCAGATTGCGAATCTTCGCTCTTCCGCACTAGCACAATGAGTTCCGTGGCGTGGAGATCGGCTTTGCTTAGACTCAGCGTGGCCCCAATCAGCGTCGCTCCGTCAGTCGAGGAGGCAGAAGAAGCTGTTTCCGTTGTTGCTCCTGCCGCCTCATACCTGATCACATAAGCATTCCATCGCTCTTCGACATGCGGCTGGACATTGCCTGCGATCAATGCAGAAAACTCTTCAGCAGAAACGTCCAGCCGCCAAACGCCTTCCTTTGCAAGCAACGACTCAATGGACCTGAAACTTTCGGCTTCATGCCTCGGTTTCTGCTGGTGGTGATAAATAGTCTGCTTTCCTTCAGACGTGGCCCACTGACCGGCAATCAACTGATTCCGCTCATCGTAAACCCGCCGCGCAGAAACTCCTTTTTCAGCACTTTGCCAGATATCAATACGGCGTCGGGCAATCAAGACATCATCACTCGCCGAAGTCCCGACTTGACCTGTGGGCCGGTCAAGCTTTCGGATTTCGCGCGCCTCGAAAGCGATCGAACGATGTACGACGTAGCCACTTCCAGTCAGAGCGTCATCTGCTGCTGCTGATCTGGCAAGCAAGTCTCCAGCGGACAATTTTACTGGTGGGCCAGAACTACGTAAGGTGACTACTAACAGAATTGCCAGGCCGATGAGCGCAACCGCTGCAATTGCTCCCGGAAGTGCGAATCGTCTAAGATCCGGTCTCCAAACAACCAGGTTTTCTCCATAGCGGACCAACCGAGCTATCCAAGCGCTCTGCCTCGCAGAAATCCTTGAAGTCTTCTCCGGCAAACTGTGAACTGCGGATTCTGAATTCTGCCCGTTGATCTTAACTTTGGATATTTGACTTTCTTCGCTATGCCGAGGGGTGGTCTGAATAATTGCACCCGGCAATGGTGCAGCTGTTGGGTCAGAATAGACGACATTGACGGTGGGCCAGGGACCACTAAAGTTCAGACTAAGTTCCAGTTCTCGTCCTTCACTCAAACCAACCGATGCTCTATGTTCAACCCCGCCATCAGGTGGCGCATCAACGTTCAAGAAGAGCAGCCTCACGCCTTGCTCGCTCAAAACTTCAATAAAGCCAATCTTCTCTTCACCTTTAATACTTAGCGTCTGCTCATTCACTTCAAGCCCCACACGCTGCGAGCCGAGGATGAAACCGTTCACCGCTATGCGCAGTTCCAGCGGTCGGTGCTCGCGAACCTTCTTCATCTCACGACGATGGCGCTTGATTGCCGAGCTTGAAGCCGTTCCGCCCCCTGAACCGCCCCCATCCTTCGGAAGCGATGGCCCACCCTTGTCACTTCGATCGGTTTTCTCGGGCTCAAGAAGGTCTGTCGGATAACGATCTTCGAGAGCAGGCAGGCCTAGAATCTTATTGACCTTCTCCAGACATACAGCACAACTAACCACATGGGCTGACGTTGAGGCCTCCCGCATTTGCCCGTTGAGCTTTTCATAGATCTCCTGGAGTTCTGCCGTCGAGAGACATTCACCGCGAGACGTCCTAAAGATCAGATCGCGCAGATCAATAAGGATGTCAGACGTTTTCAGCGCATTACGGGGCTGGGGACGCATAGCGGTCTCGAACTCAACTCCCGACAGGAATTGGAGGCGGTCAGGATCGTCGAGGAAAAGGCGCGCCTCGGCACGGGCTAATCGCAATTGTTCGTCTACGGCATGACGAGACATTTGCAAGATCCTTGCTATCTCCGAAGGATAGTACCCGTGAAAGAACCTCAAGATCAGAACGCTGCCGGCCTTGGAAGTCTCCCGGCGCAAACAGGCGTACTGGCAAACTCGTCGCAGTTCGTCTTGCACCTGAAGGCGCAACCGGACGTCGCCGTGATTTACAAGTCCGAGTTCAGCCGATTCATAATCGAGAATTGAGAGGTCGACGCTGTGCGCTTGCGCAGCGTGACGGACGCGTGCGAGGTGAAGATTCTTCAGCATGGTAAAGAGGTAGCCATCAAGATTCCGGATCGACTGTGGGTCACAGCTCAGCTCGAACTGCACGAGAACATCATGGACAAGATCCTCAGCCTGCTCACGATTGTTACTGGTCAAGGGAAGTGCCCACAGAAGCAATTGGCCATAAAGACGCAGAACCAGCTCCTCGTGGACTTGACGCGTTGACGGTGCTGGTTGGGGGCTTTGCATCTTGCTACCGAGCTTGATAAGCGCGGATGAAATAGGACAGAATCAATCGATTCTGACTCGAACTCATTTGTTATTCTAATTATAAAGAGTGTGCAAGTGGCTCGATGTCAGACTCGGAAGTGATTTTTCTCGTAATTTTTCATCATTGAAGGAAGTCCGTCAATAACCCTTTGAGAAAACAGCAGGTTGCGATATTTGGCAGAGTTGTAAAACTCGATTCGATCCTTAACCGGACTCTAACGTGTAAGTCTCACAGCGATGAGCAGACAGGTAGCCCTGGCTTTCCGTCGTACTGTTTTGCAATGCTCCCTGCTACGTTGGGTCAAACTAAGCGCTGCTCTTTCATTAAGAGGTCTTCGCGAGTCCCGGTCGACTTTTCACGCGGCTTGATCCTCGTCAAGGGGACGAAGACCGGACATAAC
>CAZNPP010000144.1:0-11575 GCA_964574785.1 uncultured Chloracidobacterium sp.
TTCAGGAGAATGACATTAAACTCATCACCTGGAGAGAAATCGCTAAAGTAGTTTACTCCAGAGTTAAGGAGTAAACTCTACATTGAGGCTTACCTTGTCTCGTGCTGTTACCCGAAAGATAGCCGGTTATGTCTTAGCTATATTGGGCATAGCCGCCGTTACTGGAGCCCTCGGACCAATTCAAGGACAAGTGAACTCCACAACGGTGGCTCTGGCGCTCCTGGTTATCGTTCTCCTTACAGCAACATTCTGGGGGCGTGGGCCCGCGGTGCTTGCTTCAGTGGCGGGAATGTTGAGCTTCAATTTCTTCTTCCTGCCCCCTCTCTATACATGGACGATTGATGACACTCAAAATTGGGTGGCTTTAGTGGCTTTTCTCGTCACAGCCCTCACTGCTGGTCAGCTATCAGAAAGAGGAAAGAGGCGCGCTAAAGAGGCCGAGGCCGGTCGGCGCGAAATCGAGCGTTTATATACTGAGTTGCGCACTGCCTTCGAACGCGCAAGTTATGCTGAGGCACTTAAGCAGAGTGAGCGTCTGAAGTCGGCCCTTCTGGATGCAGTGACACACGACATCCGCACACCTCTCACCGCCATTAAAGCTTCAGTTACCACATTGCTTGATGAGACCAACACCGATGTTGAAAGTGCAGGCCCAGTGAAGCTCGACAATGCGTCAAGGCGAGAAATGTTGGAAGTAATTAACGAGGAGACTGATCGCCTTAATCGCTTTGTCGAGGGGCTTGTTGAATTAGCAAGAATCGAGGCCGGTGAACTGCAACTGCGGCTAAGATGGGGAACGGTAGAGGACATAATTACTTCGGCTCTTGCTCGCGCTCAATCATTGATACATAACCATTCAGTTGAAGTTGAGGTTGACCATGAGCTACCGGTGGTACGTGTCGACGCAAAAGCTGTTAGTGAAGTCATATATAACCTCCTCGAGAATGCTGCAAAGTTCTCGCCACCAGGATCCAAGATAAGGGTCTCGGCGCAACACTGGCATAACGGAACTATCAGCATGGCAGTTGAAGATGAAGGTATTGGTATTCCTCTGGCTCTTCGAGAGCGTGTATTTGAAAAATTCTTCCGAGGAGAGCGAACTGACGACTTTCAATTTAGAGGAACAGGGATGGGACTATCGATAGCGAAGGGTATCGTTGAGGCTCATTCTGGACGAATCTGGATTGAAAATGGCCCAAGTCGGAAGGGAACCAGGATATTACTTACGCTTCCCATCGGTGATGACGACAATTCAAACAGTTCAGAAAGTATCGTCCTGAAAGAAGTAGACTTTGTCAGATGAATGAAAGGCAGCGTATCCTGATTGTTGATGATGAACCTCAAATCATTCGCGTCCTTCGTACAAGTCTGAAGAGCCACGGGTACGATGTCCGCGTCGCCGCTGAGGGGCTATCAGCAATCGATACATTTGGGGACTGGCGGCCTGACCTTGTTGTCACTGATCTTTCAATGCCAAGCATGGATGGGATAGAGCTATGCCGCCGTCTTCGTGCGATTTCTCAGGTTCCGATCGTTGTGCTATCGGTTAGAGGCGAAGAAAAAGCAAAAGTTGAAGCGCTGGACTCTGGGGCTGATGACTACATTACAAAGCCATTCGGAATGGACGAATTACTGGCTCGCATTCGTGCCGCACTCCGTCGCGCCACAATGCCAACAGTCGGCGAAGACACCCGGTCTAAGTTGGCCGTTGGGGATTTTCACGTCAATTTCGAATCACGCACTGTGACGGTTCGCTCTCAAGAGGTACACCTAACTCCTAAGGAATATGATCTTCTGGTCTATCTTCTAAGCCGCCCCGGGAAAGTGCTCACACATCGCACATTATTGGGAGCAATCTGGGGTGGCAATTACATAGAGCAGACGGAGTATCTGAGAGTTTTCATTGGGAATCTACGCAAGAAAATCGAATCAGATCCATCAAAACCCAAATATATTCTCACCGAACCTTGGATCGGCTACCGTTTTAGTTCTGGTGAGTGAACCATATTTCCTTCACATCGACCTTTACTAATTCTTTGTAAATTCTTTATGCCTTCCTTATGCGCATTGCCTTAGGATAGATATGTTGAAAACTAGTAGCTGCCGAAGTTAACCCGCAGGTGATCTAAACCAAGAACCAGCGGGAGTTAACACGGGGGAACCAACATTCCGCAAAGCGGATGGGGCGTATCGTGAGGGATTAGAGATCACGCTCGCGAAGGAGACTTCCAACTCCAAGCCCGTCAGCTAACCTCGTAGGCTCATGGAAGACGGCTAAACGACCGAAATCTAAGGGCGTGGGGCGCAAGCTTCCACGCCCTTAATCGTGTTTAAGGTTGGTACTTTGTTCCGGACACGTAGTGCAAAATCGCAACCCAAAGGTTTAGGTCTCAATCTCTTCAGATTATTCGTTCCTATGGTTCTTTCTGTCCCGCTGAGCATGGCACAACAGACCATCTTCAATGTGCCGACCACCGATGTACTCGAGCGGGGTCAGGTGTATGCGGAATTGGATGCAGCGTTCAAGCCAAACAACTCCGAAGCGCTGGGACGGTTCTCTTCCTTCGTGCCGCGTGCGGTTGTCGGAGTTGGCAAACATACTGAGGTGGGAATGAACCTTGTTGGTAATGTTCAGCCCGGTAGCGATGCGACTACGCTTGTCTTCACCGCGAAAAACAAGATCTATGGAGCCAGCGATAACCCAACAGCGGTGATCATAGGTGGCAATCTGTTTGTCCCGTTACGTAATCGCTCTTACTCCGCTGGCAGTTATACATATGCGCCATTAGTCGCATGGTAGGCGACAGTCGCCTACCATGCAGGCGGTTATCATTTCTCGCCCGATGTAGTCGCTTCGAACGCACAGCGTGGCGGTGCGCAGTTCGGTGTAGAGCATACTGCGACATCTCGCATTACGCTCGCAGCTGACTGGTTTACGGGCAGACACGCAAACGGTTATTTCACTCCTGGTGTTATTTTCAAGCCGACTCGGAGAGTTACAGGTTATGCAGGTTACTCGATTGGTAATTCTGGCATGCGGCAGGGCAACCATTATTTTCTGTTAGAGGTTGGCTATAACTTCTTCTACTAAGAAATGGTGTGGATATGTGGGATCTATTTTTTATCGCTATAACCATCATCTTTTTTCTGATCGCCTTCGCGTACGTGCGCGGATGCGAAAAACTGCAATGAGGGAAGCTGCATGAGTAGCGAATCAATCGTCATGCTTATCGTCAGTGCTCTGCTGCTGGTCTGTCTAATTTATGCACTGCTGCGCCCGGAGAAGTTTTGAGCAGGACTCAGAAGTAGAAGTCACGAGCCAGAGAGCAGGGGGCAGGACGCAGGAGGCAAGAGCAGGAAAGCAAAAAGGTATCTGAAGCGCAGGGCTGCTATTGAAAACGGGAGAAATAAAGATGGTGGAAGTGGTTTTTAGGCCGAAATTGAGACTCCCTAAGCTAAAGCAGAGGGTATCTTCTCCTGATCTTCTAAATCCTGACTTCTTATTCGAGGTGTCCCTATGACCGCGAGTGGTTGGTTGCAAATTCTGATCTACTTCCTTGTGCTGCTTGCCATAACGAAGCCGCTGGGCATCTTCATGACGCGTGTCTATGACGGCGATCAGACATTCCTTCATCCGGTATTGCTTCCCATCGAACGTTTGCTCTATCGCTTAACAGGCGTTAATGAAGAGCGCGAGATGCGCTGGACAGAGTATGCGGGGGCGATGTTGCTCTTCAGCGTAGTCTCGCTCTTATTGCTGTACGCCCTACAACGCCTGCAATACTTTTTCCCTTTGAACCCGCAGCACTTCTCCGCTCTGAGTCCCGACTCGGCCTTCAACACGGCGGTCTCATTTACGTCAAACACTAACTGGCAAAGTTACGGCGGTGAAACGACCATGAGTTACCTGACGCAGATGGCGGGACTAACGTATCAAAACTTTTTCTCCGCCGGGGTGGGTATGGCATTGGCAATTGCCTTTATTCGCGGCATCGCACGACGCGAAACCAACAAGCTTGGTAATTTCTGGGTGGACACGTTGCGGGGAGTCCTGTACATCCTGTTGCCGCTGAGTTTTGGCCTGGCGTTACTCCTGGTTTCTCAGGGAGTAGTGCAAAATCTCAGACCTTACGAGACGTCGACGTTAGTCGAACCTCAGGCAGTTCTTACCATTAATAACACTGGTGCAACCAGCACTGAGACTGTCACTACGCAAACGATTGTCCAAGGTCCAGTCGCATCGCAGATTGCAATCAAACAGCTTGGCACCAACGGCGGCGGGTTCTTCAACGTCAACTCATCGCATCCATTCGAGAATCCGACGCCGTTTTCAAATTTCCTGGAGCTGTTGGCAATATTGGCAATTCCCGCGGGCTTCACTTACACGCTGGGGCAGATGACTAGGTCGCAGAAGCATGGCTGGGCTGTGTTCGCTGCAATGGCTTTTCTCTTCTTGATCGGTGTTGTTGTCACATATTGGGCAGAAAGCCGGGGAAACCCAATCTTCCCAAGCTATGTGGACCAAACAGTCTCAGCAACCCAATCTGGGGGCAATATGGAAGGCAAAGAGGTGCGGCACGGGATTGCCAATTCCACTTTATGGGCCACCGCTACCACCGCTGCTTCCAACGGCAGTGTGAATAGCATGCACGATTCGTACACACCTCTAGGTGGGTTGGTTCCCTTAACCAACATTCTGCTTGGAGAAGTCATATTCGGCGGCGTCGGCGCAGGTATGTATGGAGTTCTTGTGATGGTCGTCCTGACGGTCTTCATAGCAGGTTTAATGGTTGGCAGGACACCGGAGTACCTGGGCAAAAAGATCGATGCTTATGAAGTGAAGATGGCTATGCTTTATATACTGATCTTTCCACTTTTTATTCTGGGCTTTACAGCCATTTCTGCAACGTCGGATTCGTTTGGTTTGAGCTCTTTGAATAACAAGGGCCCACATGGCCTGTCAGAAATCCTTTATTGCTTTGCATCTGCAACAGGCAATAATGGGTCAGCCTTCGCTGGTCTCAACTCCAATACTCCTTGGTACAACACAACAAACGGTCTGTCTATTTTGGCCGGTCGCTTTCTCATGATCATTCCCATGCTCGCGATTGCAGGGAGTCTGGCACGAAAGAAAACCGGCCCGCCATCGCCTGGTACCTTTCCGGTTACTACTCCGCTGTTTTCCACTCTCCTGGTTGGCGTGATCGTCATTGTCGGGGCGCTAACATTTTTTCCGGTGTTGAGCCTTGGGCCAGTTGTCGAGCACCTGTTAATGAATGACGGATTAACTTTCTAGAATTGGTAGCCACCATAATGAGCGAGAAAGCAAAGAAGATCTCAATTTGGGATACGAAGATCATCAAGCGCGCGCTGCTCGATGCATTACTCAAACTAAATCCGCGTATCATGATTAAAAATCCAGTGATGTTCGTCGTCGAAGTAGGCAGTGTGATGACTACGGCTTTGCTCATTCGTGATGTCGCTGTGCGAGGACCAGGTTTAAGCTTCTCATTCCAAATCACTGTCTGGCTCTGGTTTACCGTCCTATTCGCAAATTTCGCCGAGGCAATGGCCGAGGGGCGAGGAAAAGCGCAAGCTGACACGTTGCGGCGTGCAAAGACCGAAACCGTTGCTCATCGGCTCTTGCCAGAGGGGTCCAGTGAAGTTATGCCGGCTTCAAAATTGCGGAAGGGGGATCTGGTAGTAGTTTCGGCTGGGGAGTTCATTCCAGGCGATGGAGAGGTTATCGAAGGGGTAGCGAGTGTCGACGAGTCAGCAATCACAGGTGAAAGTGCACCAGTAATACGTGAGGCTGGAGGTGATCGCTCGGCTGTTACTGGAGGAACACGAGTTCTTTCAGATCAAATCAAGATTAGAATCACATCGAACCCGGGTGAGACCTTCATTGATCGGATGATAGCACTGGTGGAAGGCGCGGAACGGCATAAGACTCCCAACGAGATTGCTCTCAACATCCTCCTTGCAGGATTGACCGTGATCTTCCTGCTGGCGGTCATTACCTTGCAACCGTTTGCGATCTATTCGGGAGCGCGCCAATCTGTTTTCGTGCTGGTCTCGCTACTGGTGTGCTTAATTCCGACCACTATCGGCGGCTTGCTCTCCGCCATTGGCATCGCCGGGATGGACAGATTAATACAGCACAATGTCATTGCTTTGTCGGGGCGCGCGGTCGAGGCTGCGGGAGATGTGAACACATTGCTGCTCGACAAAACTGGGACGATTACGCTCGGTAATAGGCAGGCTTCGGAGTTTATCACTCTGCCGGGTGTTGACGAAAAAGTTCTAGCTGATGCTGCTCAGCTTTCGTCACTCGCGGACGAGACGCCGGAAGGGCGTTCCATCGTCGTTTTGGCAAAGGGGAAGTATGGCTTGCGCGGGCGCGAGCTGTCACCACATGAGGCGCGGTTCATTCCGTTCACGGCACAGACAAGAATGAGTGGTGTGGATTATGACGGTAACGAGATCAGAAAAGGAGCAGTTGACGCTATTGAAAAATATATCAGTTTGCACAAGGACACTTCCCTAAAACCGCCAAAAGAGTTACGTGCGGTTGTCGATCGAATCTCGCGAGCAGGTGGTACACCACTTGTCGTTGCCAGCAACCGGCAAGCCCTCGGCGTGATCTACTTAAAAGACATAGTTAAAGGTGGAATGCGAGAGCGGTTCAATCAACTTCGGCAGATGGGTATCAGAACGGTGATGATCACAGGTGATAACCCATTGACCGCGGCCTCTATCGCTCACGAGGCTGGCGTTGACGACTTTCTTGCCGAAGCTACTCCCGAAGATAAGATGCAGTTGATTAGGAAAGAACAAGCGGAAGGTAAGCTCGTGGCCATGACAGGCGACGGTACAAATGACGCACCCGCCCTGGCACAAGCTGATGTAGGCGTTGCGATGAACACCGGTACGCAAGCTGCTAAAGAAGCCGGCAATATGGTCGATCTCGACTCGAATCCAACGAAGTTAATCGAGGTGGTCGAGATTGGTAAGCAACTCCTGATGACACGGGGTGCTTTGACTACCTTCTCCATTTCCAATGATGTGGCGAAGTATTTTGCGATTATTCCGGCGATGTTTTCTGCCGGCTTTCCGGTATTAGACAGACTTAACATCATGGGACTGAGCACCCCGCAATCGGCAATTCTTTCGGCGGTTATTTTTAACGCACTGATCATTGTAGGACTAATCCCGCTGGCGCTTCGAGGCGTACCATATCGGCCGCTGTCTGCGGTGGCTTTTTTGCGACGGAACCTACTGATTTACGGCTTTGGGGGACTCATTGCGCCTTTCATCGGCATCAAGTTCATTGACGTCGTTATATCTGCTATTGGTCTGGTCTGAAGGAAAGTGATGTGAAAGAGTTAAAGACTGCTGTTCTGATGATTTTAGTTACCACCGTCCTCTTCGGAATCATGTATCCACTTGTTCTAACGGGGATAGCACAAATGATTTTCCCCAGGCACGCTAATGGCCAATTGATTACAAGCGGTGGCCGAGTGGTGGGTTCTCGTCTTATCGGTCAACCGTTTTCATCTCAAGGATACTTTCAATCTCGCCCGTCTGCCTGCGGTTACGATGCGGGTGCTTCAGCCGGGTCAAATCTTGGCCCCACTAGCCGCGAACTGATTGAGAGGGTGCGTGCAACTGCGGCGAAATTGCAGGATGAGAATCGCGGAGCCAAAGTACCGATTGATCTAGTTACCACATCGGCATCTGGGTTGGATCCACACATTTCGCCGGCTGCGGCCGAATTTCAGGTGGCACGCGTTGCACGGGTGCGTGGTGTGACAGAAGACGAAGTGCGCCGCCTCGTAGCCGAGCACACCGAAGGCAGACAATTTGGCTTCTTTGGTGAACCAAGAGTCAATGTGCTTGAGTTAAACCTTCACCTGGATACGTTGTGGTCGCTGCCCGAGTCGAAGCATTAAGTTAACGACGCGTGGGCTTCAAATGAAAGAAGAATACCGAGACCTTTTTGGCCAGCGAGGAAGAAATCCAAGAAGTGCTCAAGGGCAGGATGGTTACCGAGCTAAAAAGACTGACGCCGGAATCGCTGCTCGCCAAGCTTAAAGAAGGTGAGCGGGCCCGCCTTCGCGTTTATATCGGCGCAGCACCAGGTGTGGGCAAGACCTGGCAAATGCTCGAAGACGCTCACGCATTTAAAAAACAGGGGGTAGATATTGTTATCGGAGTGGTCGAGTCACACGGACGTGCCGAAACAGCCACATTGAGTGAAGGTTTAGAGTTCGTGCCGATGCAGAAGATAGAGTACAAGGGCGTAATGCTTGAAGAGATGAACCTCGAAGCTATTAGTGCCCGGCATCCTACAATCGCGCTAGTGGATGAGTTGGCCCACACAAATGTACCTGGATCGAAGAATCATAAACGTTACGAAGACGTGCTGGAACTACTCGACAATGGCATCTCCGTCATTACTGCCGTCAACATTCAACACCTTGAATCACTAAATGACGCGATTGCCCGCACAACAGGAGTGCGGGTTCGAGAAACAGTTCCTGATTTCTTCTTGAGACGGGCCGATGAAGTCGTCAACGTCGACGTTTCTGTGGAGACTCTCCGGACACGCCTTAGACAAGGCAAGATCTACAGCGTCGAGAAGATCGAGCAGGCGCTCAACAACTTCTTTCGCAAGGGCAATCTTTCGGCTCTGCGCGAGCTAGCGCTTAGACAAGTAGCTGAGGACCTGGAAGAAAAATCACACGAATATCGCGAGCGTGAAGGGCTGGAGCAACCTGTCATTCCCGAAAAGGTAATGGTTGCCATGGCATCGCATGGTAGTGCCAAGAAACTACTGCGTATAGCATCGCGCATAGCCGGCCGCCTAGCGAGTGATTGGTACGCCGTTTACGTTGAGACACCACGCGAGGAACCAGGAAGGATTAAACCGAAAGACCATGCGGCACTACAAGAGAATATGAGTTTTGCTGAATCATTAGGCGCGAAAGTTGTGAAACTGAAGGGGCGCAAAGTGGCAGACACGTTGATTGACTTTGCAAGGCGCAACGGGATTACGCACGCTATCCTGGGTCAAACGTCCCGCTCCCGCTGGGACATATTGCTTCACGGTTCAATCATCAACCGCTTTTTGACGGAGGTGCGTGATGCAACCGTTCAAGTTGTGCCGTTCGGCAATGGAACTGAGGAAAGCTAAGTCTTTACGAAATCTTTATAGCTTTTATGCCATCCTATCTGGGTTTGGATAATCCTGAGACTCGGAAATTCTTTGAATTTAAGCGTGCGCTCCAGGCCAAAGCTTGGACGCACATCTTTTTGGGCAGTTTCAGGATTGGACCCGACGCGTGTTTCGGTCTGTCCCAAATTGCACAGTGGCAGGCACAATGGCAACAGGATCAGCAGACATCCACACTACTCTAACGGGAACCCACATTCCTCGCGTTAAGCCCACAGGACGTTATCTCGCTATTCTTTCACTCACTGCGCTTGGGGTCGTGTACGGCGATATAGGCACTAGTCCGCTTTATGCTGTGCGTGAATGTTTTCATGGACCACACTCGATAGCTGTAACTCCAGCCAATATTCTCGGAGTGCTCTCACTGATTTTCTGGTCACTTATCATCGTTATTTCGATTAAATATCTCGTTTTTGTTTTGCATGCGGACAATAGGGGTGAGGGTGGAATTCTCTCACTGACGGCGCTTGCGACTCCAATTAAACCGTCGGGGAAAAGCGAACGTTGGTTTCTTATCGTGATGGGTATCTTTGGGGCGGCGCTTCTCTACGGCGACGGCATCATTACTCCGGCAATCTCGGTGTTAGGAGCGATGGAAGGGTTGAGCGTGGCCACTCCTCTCCTCAGCCCTTACGTAGTTCCGAGTACGATTGTGATTTTGGTTGCTCTTTTTCTATTTCAAAGTCGAGGGACCGCGAGAGTTGGAAAGGTGTTTGGTCCAGTCACATTGGCTTGGTTCGTGGCCATAGCTGCACTAGGAATAGCGCAGACGGTGAGATATCCAGAAGTCTTCGCGGCAGTCAATCCAATTCATGGCTTGGACTTCTTTCTTCGTAACGGTTGGTATGGTTTTCTTATTCTCGGGTCAGTATTTCTGGTGGTTACGGGTGGAGAGGCACTCTACGCTGACATGGGACATTTTGGAATGCGCCCGATCCGCCTCGCCTGGTTTGCTATTGTCCTTCCTGCCTTACTCCTTAATTACTTCGGCCAGGGCGCATTGCTTCTTGAGAATCCTTTGGCTGCTGAAAACCCCTTCTATCGACTTGCGCCTCCGTGGGCCCTCTACCCACTCGTGGTGCTGGCAACATCGGCGGCAATCATCGCTTCGCAAGCAATAATCACAGGAGCTTTTTCCCTGACTATGCAGGCCGTGCAATTAGGCTTCAGCCCTCGAGTAACGATCAACCATACGTCTAGCCGCGAGTTTGGGCAAATATATATTCCGACAATCAACTGGGCATTGATGTTTGGCTGCATTGCAATCGTCATCGGATTTCGAACGTCGAGTAATCTCGCGTCAGCCTATGGCGTAGCCGTCACTTCTACTATGGTGATTACCACCATTCTGTTCTACGTTGTTGCTCGAGAACATTGGCGTTGGAGTTTTCTAGCGGCCGGAGCGTTGACAGCTTTCTTCCTCGTCATAGATCTATCCTTCTTCGGAGCGAATATCATTAAAGTGACCCACGGCGGATGGTTTCCACTACTCTTAGCAGCCTTGGTCCTTACAATCATGACTACATGGAAAAAAGGCAGGCGGATTCTCAACGAGCGGATTCAATCTGCTGCACGACCGCTCGATGACTTCCTTCAAGAGGTTGCACGTCGTCCGCTGGTGCGGGTGCCCGGTACGGCTGTTTTCATGAATGGGAATGCAACGAGAACACCGCCCGCTTTAGTTCATAATCTTGAACATAACAAAGTGCTGCACCAACATGTGCTCTTTATTACTGTAAAGACTAGACAAGTTCCATACGTCGATGCTGAGGAACGTGTAGAAGTTGAAACGATTGGGAGCGGGTTGTACAGGCTAAGAGTATTCTACGGATACATGGAAGATCCTGACATTCCAAGAGTGCTTGAAAGCATAAACATTCCAGGGGTAACTTTCGATCCCAAAGAGACAACCTATTTCCTAGGCCTGGAAACAATTATTGCCAGCAAACGTCATGGCATGGCCCGGTGGCGTGAGAAGCTTTTTGCTCTCATGTCGCGGAATGCAACAAGCGCTACAGCCTATTTTGGTCTACCGCCGGATCGGGTGGTCGAGATGGGTTCGCAAATAGAAATCTAGGGATCCTGCTAAAACCGCAAGTTGCAAAGGCGCAAAAGTCGCAAGGATAAAAACTCAACAAATTCCACTGCAGTCTTTTACTCTTCACGACCTTGCGACATGCTCTTTGCGTATTTGCAGTGAATAATAGGGTGGCTATACCTTGATGAATATCTTTCTCCGATAAAGGATTGTCGCGATGCCAAGCCACAGAAGTACTGTAGTTATGGCAAACATCAACGAGGCATTAATAGGATCGGCCCACGAGGCAAACAGATTCTCAT
>CAZNPP010000145.1:0-11537 GCA_964574785.1 uncultured Chloracidobacterium sp.
ACAAGTTACAAAATGACAAATGGTTGCCGAGAGTTTCTGGTTCTCGCAACCACCTTCAGGTGGTCTGACGCTGACTTCTGACTCCTACTCACTCACTCATCACTGGGGCCAGGTATCCCTTTCCTTTTAAGGCAGCGATCTCGACAACCATTTCCTTCTGCCCCTTGACTGTACGCGTCTTCCTTGCGCTCTGAGGCTTACGTTCTGGCTCCGGAGATGCTTCAGTGACAGGTTTGCCGGTTGCGTCACGTGCCATCGCCCGAAGAGCTGCTGTCACTTGGGCGCGTTCCTCGTCAGAGAGTTGGTCCAAGCTTACCCCATGAACCTCCAAGACTCTCTTTAGGTTCTCTTCGGAATTGGTTCCCCGGTCATAAACATCACGATAGATATGCAATTTGCCATCTTCTACCACGATTGTTTCATAGCGAAGTTCCACTGGCACGGCTTCCTTAAGTGTAACTGTCTTCGTCTGCGTCCGGTTTTTAGCGTATTCCTTCATCTCTGCTTCCGACAGTTCTTCGCCGCCGATCTTGGCAAGCAGCCGCGCGAAATCCTGAACTTGAGCATTCGTGAGCCCTACACATCCATGTGAAGCGAAACCGCCTAGTTGTTTTTCAGATTTTCCACCGTGTATCAGTGAAGGTAGACCAATGGGAATCTTTAAGAGTCCCAGAGGATTAAGCTTGCTGCCGGCAGGCACGGTTTTTCCCGCGCTAATGGAACGCGATGCTCCGACCCAAGGTTCGTCCGGAGGTGTCCATGTCGGATTGAATATGATCTCTTTCGCCTGACGCAGGCCTGAAGGAAGAGGAAACTCCGGATACCCGATCCCGATCTTGTAAGATTGAATTAGTTTGCCATCAGTGAATACATCCATTCGATAAGCAGGTGCGTTGATAACGATTCTCGAATCCTCCGGAATTGCATTCGGCTTCAGGTCAGCTGTAGTCAGGTGTCCCTCACTCCAAAGTTCTCCGATGAACTCTGCGAGTTGTGCCGTTTTGTCGGGTCCGATGACCGACTCTATTCGTGTTTTCGCAACGGAGACTGCCTCGGAAGTGGTACCGCTGTGGTCTTCTCCATTTGTTTCGCCCAGTCTGGCTGTCTCCTCACGAGCTAAACTTCGAAGCCTTTGGATTTGCTCGTCAGTTAGTTCCAGCTTCTCTGTCAACTGTTTATTGAATGACTCTTCAACAAAGAAAGCGTCCAGCACCGGCAGAGTAAGAGGTAAATAATTCGTCTCAGTTGCTCTATTAATCGGAGATGGTGAGGGCGTGGCAGCTGCTCTGGTATCTGGCCGGTTAGTTGGAGTGCCAGCTTCACACGCTAGCGAACTTAATAATGTGATTAGTAGCAGAATGCTTCCAGCAACACGTAGTTCCTTCATAAGTCTAAAACCCTCCAGGACGTAGCTTGAGCAACACTTGTTCCCTTTTTCACCACAGAGACAGTGAAGCACGGAGCTAACTTAAAAGCTAGCCAGGGAAACGTAGATCTTCTCTGTTTGCTCCGTGCCTCGGTATCTCCGGGTTGGGATGATGTGAATGATATTAGAACAGGTACTGCGTAGTTGTGGTCACTTACTTGTGAGCAGCGGATACGGATTCACATAGACGCCTTCCCACCAGCGTTGAGGATCCGACACGATCGAAATCGAGAAATGTAAATGATAGTTACCTGGCTCCGCATTTCCTGTATCACCAACATAACCAATTATCTGACCCTGCTTCACGAATTGTCCTTCAGTGATTCCTTCCTCGTAGCGATCAAGGTGGGCGTAGTAGTAAACAGTCTTTCGATCCACCCCCAATTGATAGATAGTGTTGCCACCTGCCTCACTAAGGAAGAGTCTGATGACCTCTCCATCAGCCGCGGCAAGGACCGGCGTTCCCAGCGGCGCGAGGATATCGATCGCCTCGTGCTTCCGTTCTTCAGATCGAGGATCGTCAAAACTATCAACCAACTGATCAGTTGTTACGCCTGCTACAGGAATAATCAACCCACCTGGTTGAAGGGTTACCTGGGGTGTGAGTGTCTGCTCGGGAGACGGTGTCGCATCCCGAGGTGTGACCAGCGGAATCTCCGGATCGATTACAGGCGGAAGAGCAGCAGGATCTTCTTCTGCAGACGGTTTGACAATTATTAATTGCTCGGGCGGCATTGCTGAATCTAGCAGGCGCACGATTGCTATTAGACCGCACACAAATAAAGCAAAACCAAATAGGATCAGCATGCGCTGTCGAGCCGCCATGAAGAACCCTCGGGACGATAGTCACTATTGCTACTAATTACCTCTTACATTACTATGCAACGACTTTCCAGCCCATTACTTGCTTAAAAGAGGACGTTACCACAAATGGCGCAGAATCCTTCTGTAACCATTCAAACTGTAAACAGCGAATCAGCACTGCCACAAAAGATTTCGAAGTACAAGATCTGGCAGGTCATTGGCGCCTCCGCTGTCGGGACGATGATCGAGTGGTACGATTTTTATATCTTTGGAAGTCTTGCAACTGTTATTTCTCCTCTCTTCTATCCGCAGGGTAATGACACGCTAGCTCTGATAGCTTATCTCTCAACGTTTGCGGTAGGTTTTGTGGTCCGTCCCTTCGGCGCGCTTTTCTTTGGCCGCATTGGAGATCTGGTAGGACGTAAGTACGCGTTTTTGGTAACGCTTCTGATAATGGGTGGCGCTACAGCCATGATTGGATTCCTGCCAACGTACGCCACCATCGGTCTTGCTGCACCTATTATTCTTCTTATTATTCGCATACTGCAGGGTCTTGCTTTAGGCGGTGAGTATGGTGGAGCTGCAGTCTATGTTGCAGAACACGTCCCAGATGGGAAACGTGGCTTCTACACTAGTTTCATTCAGATCACCGCAACCCTTGGGCTATTTCTCTCACTTGCGGTGATTCTGACCCTGCAAAACTTGATGAGCCCTGATGCTTTCCAGGCATGGGGTTGGCGTCTTCCTTTCATCATTTCAATCTTGCTTGTGGGCGTCTCACTTTATATTCGGATGAGAATGAAAGAGTCACCGATCTTTCAGCACATCAAGGGCGCTGGCATGACCTCGGCCAAACCGCTGAAAGAGGCCTTCACACAATGGGTCAACTTGAGGCGAGTACTGGTTTCTTTATTCGGAGCGACGGCGGGGCAAGGTGTTGTCTGGTATACAGGTCAGTTTTACGCATTGTTCTATCTTCAAACGATTCTCAAGGTCCACACCACCTCGGCAAATTACATCATTGCAATCGCTCTAGTCTTGGGTATGCCCTTCTTCATATTCTTCGGAGGTCTCTCGGATCGAGTGGGGCGTAAGCGGATAATTCTGATCGGGTGCCTATTGGCAGCGGTGTCCTACATTCCAATTTATAAGGCGATGCAGGCCGCGGCTGGTTCGCAAGTCGCGACTGTTACGTCGCAACGCAATCCCGTAACAGGCGCAACTAGTTTAACTCCGCAAACAATGGTTGGTGGATCGCTGCAGCCAGCGCCGGAAGTTCTGACCTACACAAGCTTCAATGCTTTTATTTCAGATCCGATCAGTTGGAAGCTTATTTTACTCGTTTTCATTCAAGTTCTGTTTGTCACAATGGTTTATGGACCAATTGCGGCCTATCTCGTCGAGGCTTTCCCAGCGAAGATCAGGTATACCTCGCTGTCTCTTCCCTACCACATTGGCAATGGAGTCTTTGGAGGTTTACTTCCGGTAGTTGGTCTTTGGGTAGTAGCATATACCGGAAATATCTATGCGGGGCTTTACTATCCGATTTTCGTTGCGGTGCTCACATTTATAGTAGGCTCGATCTTCCTAAGAGAAACTAAAAATGTTTTGATTTGGAAGGAATTGGAAACAGAAGGACCACTAGAGGACTTAAGGAGCGATATCACAGGCGCCGCTTAAGCGAGTGATGAGTGAATGAGTGAATGAGTGATGAGTGAAGTACTAGGTAAACAGATGGCTAGGATTTAGCTTGATTGCGGCGCCGTTCAACCGAGATACGCAAACCACCTAGAATTTTACCCACCTCGGTAGCTTGAGCCATCAACTCATTGAATGTAGCTGCGTCAACGTAGCCAACATCAAGTGCCACATAAAGTTGGGCTCGTAGTTCGGCACAAGATCCTTTTGCTAGTGAGAGGAAGTATTGGAACTCTCCTGGCTTGCCGCGTTCAAAACCCTCCGCAATATTGGACATGCTCGACACGGCTGCCCTTCGAATCTGATCCTTTAATCCAAGATCCCGTCCAAATTTTCCTTGACTTGAGATCTTGTAGACTTCAGATGTCAAGCTGCGCGCCTTCTGCAGGCGATGAAATCTTCAAAATGACTAATCTTTTCTGCCATACGTCCTCCTTCAGGGGTGAGACCATCAAGGTCGGTTAAGAAACGACTCACTCGTCACTCGTCACTCATCACCCATCACTCGTCACTCATCACTCATCACTCATCACTCATCACTCATCACCATCCGAACGGTCCCCAAATCGCGAAGGTCAAGCCGGGAACCTGTACGTTTACAAACAAGGTCTCGCCATCTGGACTGAAGGTGGCGCCAGCAAATTCTCTACTCTCAAATCCTGGGACAATGTTCCTAGCCAAAGAGAACATCTTCCCTTCCTTTGTTAAAACGCGAAGATGAGGGGCAGTATCATTGTCTTCGCAGATAATTAGATCTCCATTAGGACTAATACAAATGTTATCCGGCATGTGGAGGACCGCGGAATTGGTGGACTCAAACAGTAAGGTCAGACCCCCCTCATGATCATTCTCCGGGATGTACTGCCACACCTGGCCCAGTCTTTTATCTCCCCCACTTGTTGAGGTAAAGTAAACACCTTCATTGCCCCACCAGCAGCCTTCCAGCCGCGCAAATGTCGCAGCGCCCGCGGCAACTCCTTGCCTGTAAACAGCAAGTGCTTCCCGCTCAGCTTCCGCTGGGTCAGGATCGCGAATGTCTATCCAAAACACCGGCAAACGATTACCAACCTGTTGTTTGGTTCTCGTGTCAAACTTCGGGTGATCCTTAACCGCTAGCATCTGCAGTCGCCCGCCCTCAACGAGATGTTCAGGTTTTTCTGGAATAAGGCGGTAGAAACCACACATTGCAAAGTCTTCGGTTAGATATACGATGCCGCTCTTCTCATCAACGGCGATTGCTTCATGCACAAACCGTCCCATCGCCTTCAGTGGTACAGGCGCAACTGGACCATCTGCCGCGGCTGGAACTTCGAAGCAGTAACCGTGATGCCTGGAAAAACCTCCCTGCTCTTCTCCGGTTATTCTCTTAAAACGCCTTGGGCCAAGCACGGTCTCTTCGCAACTAATCCAACTATTCCACGGAGTTGGGCCACCAGCACAATTTATTAATGTGCCACTGAGACTAACGAAATCCTTCGCAATCTCTCGAGTTTCAGGATCGATCACCAGAGTTGTAGTACCGCCGCCTGCCAATTCGTCGTAAGGGTTAGCGCCAATTGCGATGCCTTGCGTCCCTAACCTGTTGTTCACTTCGTGGTTACGCACCAAACGCAGCTCACCGTTAACCGCAAAAGCTGCCATGCCGTCGTGCAGTCGGGGAGTTGGCCGGCCGTCAGACATTATCTTTCCAGTTTTGCCGATAACCGTGTATTGGAAGCCATGGGGCAAAGCGAGAAGGGCTTCGCCTGTGTTTTCCGTTTTCGCTGCGACGAGTGGTCCAAAGCCCGAAGCCTCTGAATCGGGAGAGTCGTCACCGTCTGTAAGCAACTCCGCGCGTTTACTCAAGGCATGGAAGGCTAGCGCGCCCGCCCCAGCTACTCCGGCGCCGTACAAAAAATCTCGCCTACGAATGTTTGACAAGAAAACTCCTTAAACGACTCGTTACCGTTATTCTCGCAAAGTTCACAAAAAGGAACAAACTGGAACAAACTAGTGTCCTATTCTTACAGTTGGCATTGCGGGAAAGATCATCCACAAAACCACACGAATGAACACGAACAACTTGTTCGTGATATTTGGTGGTATTTCGTGGATCGGTTCTTGACCATCCGTGCGGGCTTAGTGACGTTTGAGACTGGTGAAGTCAGGAAGCTACGCAAAGGCGCGAAGACGCAAAGATGCGAAGTTCTTAAAATGTTCCTTCACAACTATTCAGAACTTTTGCGCCGTTGCGTCTTGGCGGCTCTGCGTTAAAGCGTTGAACTCACGCGTGTTGCGAATGCGAGGCTTCGATCTGCACCCATCGGGCAGACTTCGCAACGACTGAAGGGAGCGTGTACCCTTCCGGAAGATCACCATTGTCAGCTCTAAAGAACTGCCAGTCATGAGGTCGCAGCGAGGCAATTAATTCCTTCCGAGTCTTAATCTTCAAGGGTTTGCCCATATAGATCTTGCCCATGCGCTCGAGATTCTTCTCAGAGATAGCCCCTGAAAACATCCACAGCGGCCAGGTAAAATGAGGACCGTTCAATCGCCTTAGCTTGTACAGCCACATAGCAATCGAGCCCACTCGCCAAGCGGTCGGACCCCACCAACTGTATTGGCCTGGGCGCAAGTTCATCTTCCAGCATTTCATCATTAACTGCCATTGCAGCGGTGTAAGCTGGCGCGTCTGAGTCACGCCAGTTTCCTTCTCCATACGGGTATCGTGGAGGGGCGTAAATATCGAAGGAATAAGGAATGCGAAGAGTTTGCGCCGTTCCATCTCATAAACCAGATCAAGCGTCTCTCGCACATCTTGATCTGTTTCGCCAGGATTGCCGACAATTAAGGTCATCGCGGGAAACCAGTTATTCTCGTTCAGTACTCTTAGACCTTCCAGCACGACACTGGGCCAATCTTCAATCTGAAACGGAACGCCCTTACTAGGCATGATTTGCTTTGCCATTCGTACAGAGCCCGTCTCGAGCCCAATCAGTGGAGCGAGAGCCTTCTTCTCAGGATGACTGCTCAAATAAGGAAAGTGTATAGGGCTCTTTGGAAGCAATAGGCGAGAGAGCTCTTTGATTAGAATCGGATCGACAACAGCCGGCGCAATTGTGCAGTGACTCAAGACGTGTTGTTCGACGCCGGGAGTGTTCACAATATCCGAATAGAGATCCAGTAACGCCTCGCGATTGGGAAAATAGAATGGGGTATCGGTGTGAACTTGTCCCCAGATAAACATGTCTTCAGTAGCGAGCGAGACCTGTTTGTTTCCTTCGCGCACGTTCGCGCGCACTGCTTCCATAATCTTCTCTTTCGGCAGATCAATCTGTGGATTAAGGTCCGGCACACAGAACTTGCAGCGGCGACCACAGCCAGTTGTCATCTCGACGACGCCAAAAGTTGTACGCGTATCAGGAAACAGAATGCCTTCACGATCGAGTGGATGCTTAACTTCGATTTGTCGTGGCAACTCCTGCTGTGCTATTGCTTTGCGAAAGAGCTCGAGCGCATCTGCGGATTCACTGCGGCCTTCAACAACGCAATCAACACCCAATTCCTCGTACGTATTCGTCTGAATGATTTGCCACCCTCCTGAACCGCCGACAATTACCTTAAAGTTCTCTCGATGAGGACTTCCCTTGATACTTGCAAACAATTCGCGGGAGTAATGAGAGTTGATTGGCATCTTTGACGAACCGAAGATCGACGTATAGACACCGGCGGCAAAGGTAACTCCTAGCGGATTGTGAGTAGAAACAGCCACTACACGCGTACGTGGACCGATAAACTTATGAAGGTCTTCGGGAAAGCAGGCTACTACATCCTCTTTTCGGTATTCGCGTAATAGGGACTTCTCAACAAGGCGAACTCCTGCGGGCATGTAACGGGCCGAACCATCCCCATTCCGTTCTATTTCGCGCCATTTTGGATACTTCTTATTGAGCACGCCTTCCATCCAGTAGGGCAATGAGGCCATCGCCATCTGAATAAAGTATCCAGCGTGATCAATTGCTTCTGTGAGGGGAGCGGTTAAGACTATGAGCTTGCCACCGTCGGCGGGAGGCTGGTGTTTTGGTTCCAACGCAAAACCATTACCATTGTCATTCGGCTGTTTACTTGCCATTCTCATCAAGCTTCTCCCGGGTTAAGGTTTCAGAATGGGAACAAGAGTGTCTCGCCATTTCTGTCATTTCTGATTTGTCCCCTGGAAATAACTGCTGGAAAAACGGTGCAGTGTTGTGAATCTTAGGCCCAAAGTGGAAAACACTACTTTAATTGTTGAGTGATTTCAAGTTCTGTTGTCGGTAGTCCGCTCTCTGTAGTCTATGAGAATCTGACGATCCCGTTCGTTATCATGCCATCTGTAATCGTTATTTGTAGGTTTCCAATCCCCGAGATGTATATAACGAACAACTGACCACGAACAACTGATAACGGACCAAAATTCACCACCTCAGCGAAAGACAACTAAGGCCGCCATCCATCTTTTGGAATTCCGTGACGTCAAGAGTAATAACGTTGTATCCCTTTGCTTTCAACAATCGCTCGAACTCAGGGAATCCCGCTGCTGCAAGCACGTAATTATTGATGTAAAGGCAGTTGGCAGCATACTCCGCGCCCTTTGGCACCTGAATCAGTTCAAATTCAGAAAATGCTTGAATGTCTGCCAAAGACTCCGTTACAACCAATTGATTGTTACGAAGATACGACAGGCCGCTTTTAAGGTGAAGGACTCCTTCAATCCTTCGGATATCTATATGGCTTGAGGTATAGCCATGACTCTTGAGTACCTTCGATAATTGCTTCGCTCCTGACTGGTTTGTTCTAAGCGAGATGCCAACAAAGAAATGACTCTCTACCTGACATACATCGCCTCCATCAAGTGTGCCAGGTGGTTCAATAGAATCTAATTGCGGGAAGAACTCTGAAAGGCATTTCGCGATGCTTTCCGCTTCGCCGATGCGGCTATCCGCCCCCGGCCGTGTGATGATCGCATGATCAGCGGCAATGACGGCCGTATCTTCAATGAAGGTTGAGTCCGGATAACGAGGATCTGGATCAAGAACTGTCACCGTAAGGCCACATTGGTTGAGGGCCTTGCAGTAGGCTTTATGCTGTAAGAGCGCAGTTGGAAAATCAGGCAATCCGAGGTTGGAAGTGGTGATACCTTGATGAAAGTTGGGAGTAGGAGGGCGGACGATCGCCCGTGTTGTCCGTGGTCCGTTGTCCGTAGTTTGTGGTCCGTTGTCCGTAGCTCGTGGTCCGTTGTCCTTAGTCCGTGATCCGTGATCTGTTTCCGTGGTCCTTTGTCTGGCGCCCATCACAACTGATAACTAACAACGGACAACTGACTACTGACCACCCTACAATCTTGACAGAATGTCAGACTTCTTAGTCTCGTACTCCTCGTCAGTAATCAATCCAGCATCTTTCATCTCTTTCAGCTTAGTCAAAGCATCGACTGGATCTTCTGCACTCTTCAGGCCGAAGCCTGCTTTGAAAGTTTGTCCATTGCCATTCTCAAAAATGTCGGGGATTCCATTCTTGTTTTTGTCGACAAGTATGCCGCCCATCGTTCGTTCGTATTCGGCGCGCACGTCTGGAGGCATCTCATCCACGCTGGAATAGTGTTTTCCATTAAAGACGATCTTTACAAATCTTGTCGTTGAGGCATTAATGCCAAATCTTTTCGAGAGGGCATCTGGCAATGACTTAGTTTCGATGGATGGATTCAGCCAACCAGGGGAAGAGCGAGACTTGCGCGCAATCAACCAAATCAGGAGTAGGCAGACACTGGCAGTTATCAAAAAGACGACAGTGAACATAAAACCCTCCCGCAATATGACGTTACTATGCAGATCTGTGATCGGCACGAAACTCGTATATCTCTACCAGTCCGTTGATAATCATCAAGGGTAGACGCCTGTCCTTAATCCAGGGGTGCTTTCCCTCATACTCCTGGTAAAGGTCATTTGTAACGATTACGGCATCGTGCTCTTCGGCAGTTCGGATTAGAAAATAGTCGGCATCGGTTCCCGCTGGCGCCTGCTTAAGGGTGCCATTCTCGATGAGAACCTCGAGCTGTTCTGGATCGTCAATCTGATGTTTGAGGCTGGCATCGATGATGATAATTGGTTCATAGCCCTTTAGCTTAAGGGTTTGATTGACGGCTACAATATTCCCCACCTTCGGACTGCCCTGCTTTGATTTCTCCTCATATGCCACTTTGGTACCATCAACGACAGCGATTTTAGTTGACGCCATTCCTCCTCCTGACACCGCTACACCGCCGAAATAAAGGTTTTCGGCATTTTACCCTGTCATTGGTCTAAATGGTGTTGAAAATGTGTGATTATTCGACGCGTTCAGATTACGCAGATGCAAAAACAAAAAATGCAAAACGATGGAAGGGGTCCTCCCCGCGACAGAAGCACTTAAGCTTTCTGAAAACCGCGAGAACCAGTGTTTAATGTCCTCCAAATACCGACCCTTACCCCTTCCTGTTTTTCTTTTGTTTTGAATCTGCGTAACCGGTGTAATCTGTGGATCAACTCATCGCTAGCGTCTGTTGGCGCCGCGGTAACGTAACTGAACTTGCAGCAGCATCGGCTCGCTGGCTTTGGCGTTCGGTCGATAGTAGAGATCCTGGGGAGCTGGGGCGTCGGCTCCTAACACTCTGTTGCCGTCAGCGCCCGCTTCCCTCTCCTCTTTGGTCCATTTCGTACCCACACCATCTTCCATCTCTAGCCGGCCCACATGTGTACTCCAGGATTTTTCCCAGGCCACAACCTGAGAGATAGAGAGCTTTTGCGCTTTATTTGTGATCTCAATATCCTCGAGCGGAGTTGGAGTTACGAGTACACTAAGGACTTCCGCCACTTGATCGGGACGGCTGCGGCGTAGAGAGAAATAAGGGGGACTATCATCCTGCGCGGGAATCTCAATCACCTTGCCTGCCTTAACCTGATTATTACCCCCTAGCGTGCGAGTGGTAGGGAAGATCAGATAAGGATCGCTGAAGGTTCCATCGGCGTACTGCTCGCGATCAATTACATACAGGTAGCCGGTGCGCGCAGCCTCGACGGTGATTCGCAAACGGTCACCTTCAACGAGTCTGGTGGTCGCGGAGATGCGTTCAGGAATCCATTCGCCACTGTCTTCACCGTGATGAACAAGCAAACGTTCGCCTGAGTCCTCCGACATAGATCGACGCAGTCGCCAGATCGTAACGCCGACGACGGTGTCTGGTGCAACGTTGGTGGTAGGCACTGCCGGAGTCGCAACCCGATATCTCCGCGCTAATTGCCGTCCTTTAACTGGATTTCTTCTCGCGGTAGCTGACTGCTTTGCCGGATTGATAAAGGCGGTATCCCACAACTTACGGGTTGTTTCTTCCGGCGTTTGCGCTATGGTTGAGGAGGGGATGACCACAAGGAAAAGAACGCATGCACATGCAACTCCGATGACACGATAATTAATAACTTTGCCCTTCGCTTCCATTGAAAACCATCCTTTCATCAACGACCCAAGCATTCACCATTTACTATTCTGGCTGCGAGTCAGAAGTCAGGAGTCAGAAGTCAAGAGCCCGAAGTCTGACTTCCACTCATGACTCATCACT
>CAZNPP010000146.1:0-11533 GCA_964574785.1 uncultured Chloracidobacterium sp.
GCTCAATCACTCATCACTCATCACTCATAATCACTCATCACTCATCACTCATCACTCGAATGTTATCTTAAAAACCCATCCTGCAAACCACCATCAACAGGAATTACGTGCCCAGTAGTCTTTGATAACCTCTGCGAAACCATCAGGAAGATGGCTTCCGCCTGGTCCTTCGGCTCGATTGGGGTCTGCGTGAGTGAGCGCTTGGCGTAAAACATAGCCAGCTTGTCTCTCAATGCCTCGGTATCCTCCTCTTCGCTAAAGGGGATGTCGTACTTCACAAGAGAGGCGATGACTCGGTCGCGCGGGAACATCGTGCTTCCTTTCACCACCGTTGCAGGAGCCACAGCATTCACGCGCACTAGCGGAGCCATCTCGACAGCAAGTTCGCGAACTAAATGGTTTGCCGCCGCTTTGCTGGTGTCATAGGCAAGGCTTCCCTTCTTTGCGACTACAGCATTAGCGCTCGTTGTGAGGACAATGTTTCCAGGCAGTCCTTGCGTCTTAAAAATTTTGTAAGCCTCATCGGCCACGATGTAAGCGCCAGTGACATTCACGCCAAATGTCAGCGCCCACTGTCGATCTTCGACGCGCCCAGATTTGTCGGGTGGCACGAACACGCCAGCCGTTACAACCACAGCGTCAATGCCTCCGTATGCAAGCATCACATCGTCAAGCATTCGCGCGACACCTTCTCGATTGGTGATGTCACACGACAGTCCTAAGGCCGGCCCACAGTTGCTGATACCGGTCCCTGCGACTCCTATACCTGGTCCGTATTTGTCAACAATCTCCTGCGCCGTCTGTTTCGCGGCCGCTTCATCCATGTCCACGCAAACGATGTGGGCGCCCTCTTTCACTAGCCGGTGCGCGGTAGCTTTTCCAATTCCGGCGCCAGCGCCAATCACAACGATGATCTGCCGATCGAGCTCCTTCTCGGGCGGCATCCGCTGAAGCTTTGCTTCCTCCAACAACCAGTATTCAATGTCGAATGCCTCCTGCTGGTCCATTGCCTCATATTGATCGATTGCCTCAGCTCCGCGCATAACCTCAATCGCGCAGTTGTAAAACTCCCCCGTTACGCGAGACTCACTCTTGTTTTTTCCCCAGGCGATCATTCCCAGGCCAGGAATTAAAACCACCGTCGGATTCGGATCCCGCATTTTAGGAGAGTCGGGCCGCTTGCAACGGTTGTAGTACTCCTCGTAGTCCTTACGATACTGAATCAGGCCTTCTGTCAAGGACTCTTTCAACTTCTCTACATCGCGAGTTTCTGGATCCCAATCTGCAAACAGCGGCTTAATCTTGGTACGCAGGAAGTGATCGGGGCACGAGGTGCCCAGCGCCGCGAGCCGCGGCCCATTGTGGCTGTTCACGAAACGCAGCATCTTCTCATCATCCTGGACCGTGCCAACGAAGCGTTTCTGTATTGACACCTGACCACGGAGCCACGGGATGATTTCGGCCTGGATGCGCTTTCGCTCTTGCTCAGGTAATGGTGCATATTTTTGACCGCCGAAAGTCTTTTCACCGCGCTCCCGCTCCTCTATATAAGTAGCCGCACGATCGATAATTTCAAGCGCAGTCTCATAGCAGGTCTTATCATCGTTGTTCCACGAACTCATCCCGTGATGTCCGAGCAGTACCCCCTTGGCGCCAGGGTGCTGCTTGATCAGATCTTCGATGATCAATCCAATATCAAAACCTGGACGCTGCCATGGAACATAGATCAGATCATCTCCATAGATCTCTTTACAGAGACGCTCTTGATTAACCGAAGCGGCAATGGCGATGACCGCATTTGGATGAAGATGATCCACGTGTTTGTATGGGACCAGGGTATGAAGTGGCGTGTCGATCGAGCAGGCTCGCGGGTTTAGGCCAAAAACGCAATGACTGTACATCGGGTACATAAGATCTTCGATCTCAGTCTTTGGACCGCGTTCCGGGTTGCTCAAGTAGAGCGACTTCATGGCTCGCACTTTATCGATATAAAGAGATGCAAAGCCGTCGCGCTTGACGGTTCGCAGATCGCCTCCCGAACCTTTTACCCACAGCACCTCGACTTCTTGGCCAGTGAGAGGATCCTTCTCAATGAGCTTCGACGATGTATTGCCACCACCTGTGTTGGTCAGCGTGAGATCTTCACCGAGTTTATTCGACCGGTAAACGAGGCGATCAAGGCCAGCCAGTTCTTGTGCGACTTCATCTCGCCAAAGGTATTTCACGTACCGGAATGATCTATGTGCTACTTGCTGGCTCATACTTCCTCCCATGGTGAAAAGGCTCAGCTATGATTGTTTCGTTCGCTTGTGATCTACGCACACCAGCTCTGAAGCTGGCGGCCGACGTTTATTAAGACTTAGGGCACGAGACCCTACGTGTCACTTTTGCGTGGTGGAGCAGTTGAACTCCGCTTGATGAGATACGTCGGGATACGAACTTCCATGCCGGGTTGGCTTGGTCGTTCGATTGTCATCATTAACGCTTCGACCGCCCTGCGACCAATCTCTAACCGGGGCGAGCACACTGTTGTTAACGGGGGATCCGTCTGGGCCGCAAAGGAGATGTCGTCGAAGCCTACGATTGATATGTCACGCGGAATCTGCAGGCCAGCCGCACGGAACTCCTGCATCGCGCCGAAAGCCATCATGTCATTTGCGACCACCACAGCGGTTGGCAGTTCACCAGCCGCTAAAATCTCACTTGCGGCACGTCGTCCCCCTTCGAATTTGAAGTCGCCTTCGAAAACGGCTGTGGGCATGTTCGGGAGATGCCGTGACATCGAGTCGATGAAAGCCTCACGCCTGATGATTGCTGAGCGAAAGAAGGCCGGCCCGGAAATATGGACAATCTTCTTGTGACCGAGTGAGACAAGATGATGAACCGCCTCTTCAATTCCAACTGCATAATCCACAAGCATGTTGCTCATGTGTTGCCCGGCCATTCCGAGGTTGTGAAAAACAACATTGACACGCTTGCGCGCCAGATCATCTATAAGAGCGGGATCCAATTCGGATGTCATAAGCGCGACCCCAGCGACTTTGAGTTCAATTAACCGCCGCACGTAGTCTGCCGCTCGCTTTGCATCGTAATTAGTATTGAGGAGAACAATGTTATAGCCTCGTTCGAAAGCGGCGGTCTCGAAACTCTTAACCAACTCGGGAAAAAATGGATTTGCAATGTCCGACACCAGCAATCCGATCATTTTGCTGCGACCTGAAGCCAATGTACGTGCGTTCGCATTTGGGTAGTAACTGCACCGCTCGATCGCAATGAGCACTCGTTCCCGCGTTTTGTCGGTGACATGCTTAGTCTTGTTGATGACGTGGGACACCGTTGCAGTCGAGACTCCTGCCTCACGGGCAACGTCCTTGATGCGAGCAACAATGGCGGAGCCGTCATTTGAGGGATCACGCTTCGTTAGGTTCTTCATGTCTAAAAACTGCTAACTTGCTGGCGGCGAGGGTAAGCTGAATGCGAATTAAGCGATTACCTCCCGCATTGAAGTCTTCACAGAAGCTTCTCTGAAGATTTCATTTGAACAATGTGTTTCCTGCCTTCTACTGCAACTTTCTTCATTTTGCAAGCCTTTGCGGTTCTTTCCAGACTGACCGTTAGACTGCGAACATGGCTGCAATGGACGAAAGTGCATTCGCGGCCTCGTAAATAAAAGTTCAACTTTTGGCTTTGAGATAACGATATTAACAGGGTAGAGTATGGCACTTGTAAAGCAAACCTGAGGCTTTTGTAACCTTCAGCTCGTTACGAGTTGCTGACATCGGTCAGCAACTTAGGGACTTCAACACTCAGCGCTAAGATCATGAGCGAACAACCTTTTCTGCATCTTGGTGGTGTCCGAGATGTTCAGACTTTTCGCCGATACCTAAAAGAACAAGAGCTTACTATTCCGTGCGATGAGGAGGTTTTCGCGGGCGATGACTCGCCCCTTGGGCAACCTCTAACATTGAATGGTTTCAAGATCGGTAACCGCTTTACCATTCATCCCATGGAGGGTTGGGATGGTACGGCCGCTGGGGAACCTAGCGAGCACACTTTTCATCGCTGGAGAAATTTCGGGTTAAGCGGCGCCAAATTGATCTGGGGCGGCGAGGCCGTCGCGGTCAGTCACGATGGCCGCGCTAATCCAAATCAACTCCTTCTTAATGAATACACTCGAAATAGTTTGGCCCGTCTGCGAGATGTGCTGATTGATGAACATCGTCTATTGACTGGGTCGGCGGATGATCTGCTCGTAGGTCTGCAGCTAACGCACTCGGGACGTTACTGCCGCCCCAACGAGAAAACACGTGCTGAGCCACGCATCCTTTATCATCATCCGCTTCTGGACCGTCGGGTTGGTATTGACGAAAGTTACCCGGTCCTCACAGACGACGAAATCAGGCAGATTATCGAGAACTTTCATAAGGCGGCGCGAGTTAGTGAGGAGTTAGGGTTTGATTTTGTTGATGTGAAGCACTGTCACGGCTATCTCGGCCACGAGTTTCTAAGTGCCCACACTCGAGAAGGTGATTATGGCGGCGGTTTTGAGAACAGAACTCGTTTTTTACGTGAGGTTGTGGAAGGTATTCGCTCACTCGCGCCAGGTCTAAAAATAGCCGTGCGGCTGTCGGCATTCGACACCGTACCTCACACGCCAGATCCGTCGCGTTCAGTCCCGGGTAAACTCGGTCCCGGAATTCCCGAGCCTTATGACGCATTAACTCCTTATAAGTGGGGCTTTGGTTTACAGCAGAATAATCCCCTCAAGCCGGACCTGGGGGAAACGATCCAGTTCATATCACTGCTGCGAGACTTAGGGATTCAGCTAATCAACATTACGGCTGGCAGCCCGTATTATTGCCCCCACATTCAACGCCCTGCTCTCTATCCTCCATCGGACGGTTATCAACCCCCTGAGGATCCTTTAATAGGTGTGGCCCGGCAGTTGGAAATCACGCGAATTCTTAAACAGCAGTTCCCGGATATGCTCGTTGTTGGGACGGCATACACGTATTTGCAGCATTTCATTCCTAACGTAGCTCAAGCCGCCGTCCGAGAGGGTTGGGCGGATTCAGTGGGATTTGGCCGACTAGTGCTTTCGTATCCACAACTACCATGGGACGTCTTGCAGGGAAATACGCTGCAACGGAAGCGCTTCTGCCGAACGTTTAGCGATTGTACGACGGCGCCACGCAACGGATTACCGTCAGGCTGTTATCCACTTGACGACTATTATAAGAATTCCTCCGAGGGTGCAGAGCTTAAGGAGATTAAGAGCCGCTTCCGCAAAGCCGCCGGATTGTAGGTTCGTGACGAGTGATGAGTGATTATGAGTGATGAGTGACGTGAGTGGTCACAACTTCGTGGATCGCCCTTAAGACTGCACCAAATTCAAGTCCACCAAGTTACACGAACTCTCACAAAGAAAAATATGGAGTGGGTCTATGCTTACTTCAATTCACAATCGAGATGCCATACGAAACAAGCTACTCCAAGCGTTCAGTTTCGCTCAAACTCAAGTGCAGTCGCTCCTGACAAAATATCCTGCCGACTACTACCCGATGTACACAGTAAACGGAGCGTTCGGATACGATCGAAAACGTTGGACCCACTGGTGCGACGGCTTCTATCCCGGCATGATGTTCATCTTTGCCGAAGCGACTGGCGACGAACAGTGGCTTGAAAAAGCTGTTGCTTACGCCACACGGCTCGAAGCACGCCAGTATGATCGCGCCGTTCACGATTTAGGATTTATTTTTTTCCCCACCTACTTACGATGGCTAGAAGTTGGTGGCCCAGCGGACCGAATCGAACCAGTACTGATCCAGGCAGGCAAAACCATGGCTATGCGCTTCATGGAGAAAGGGCAGTATCTCCGTTCGTTTGTTGAACCTGCTTCGCTCTTTATAGACATAATGATGAATGTTGGCATCATCTTTCACGCTGGTCTTGAAACTGAAGACGAACACCTCATCGACATTGCTCATCGGCACTGTCGCACAACGCGGCGCACTCTTGTCCGAGGTGACGGATCCACGGCTCATGAAGCCATTTTCGATCTCGAGAGTGGTGAGTGTTTACGTCAAGCGACTCATCAGGGCTTTCGAGGAGATTCCTGTTGGAGCCGCGGTTTGGCCTGGTCTCTATATGGCTTCACTCGATCATACTTGCAGAGCGGAAAAGCCGAATATCTGGAAACAGCGATGGCAAACGCCGACTTCTATCTCGAGAATACACCTCGCAATGGAGTGACACCGTGGGATTACGATGCGCCGGACACTGGTCCACTTGCCAAAACCCAAGTTGACACTTCAGCGTGCGCGATTGCCGCATCAGGACTGCTCGAGCTGGCAGAGTTGACTCCCGAGCTGACGAAAGCTCGCGGGTATCAAGACTTCGCCCTCACAACACTCGAAACGCTCTCAGAATCTTACTTGGGGAGTTTAACACCAGGCTTTGAAGGGATACTCAACGGTGGTGTTTATCATATTCACAAAAATCTCGGAGTTAACGAAGCAGTATTGTTTGGCGAGTACTTTTTTGTCGAAGCGTTGCACAAAGCACTGTTTGCCCTTAGCGAAGATCCAGAACCGCAAGTGGTGAAACCTTACCCAGAGGACTCCCTTCCCGCCTGGGCAAAGCAATGGCAGGATGGCCCAACCGAAGAGAACTTGCCCGCCCCTTTAGACGATAAAAGGAAAGATTGGCGATGAGTAACAGCACTTTCAGCGCCCCTGTTTCGCTGGTGACGGGAGCAGGGCGCGGCATCGGACGCGGCATAGCAACGGAGTTGGCTAAGCTGGGCCACTCGGTTGCAATCAACTACGCGGGTAACGTTGCGGCTGCGGTGGAGTGTTTGAGCCTCGTACGTGAAGCAGGGGGTGACGGCATTACAGTTCAAGCAGACATCTCTTCAGCGCGGGATCGCGAGCGACTCGTCAACGACGTAATCGAGAGATTTGGCCGTATCGATTTACTTGTGAATAACGCCGGTGTGGCCCCAAACGTTCGCGACGATCTCCTGGATGCCGGTGAAGAGTCATTTGATCGTTTAATCAACATCAACCTTAAAGGTCCATACTTCCTAACTCAAACTGTAGCAAAGCTGATGATCGAACAGGTGCAAGAGGAAAGAATTAGCGCGTTTGGACCGCCGCGGATTGTTACAGTGACCTCTATCTCTGCATATGTAGCATCGGTGAATCGTGGGGACTATTGCGTGTCCAAAGCAGGTCTGGCGATGATGACCAAACTCTTTGCAGCGCGGCTGGCTCAGTTCGGAATCAACGTTTACGAGGTGCGACCTGGAGTCATCGCTACTGACATGACTGAGGGAGTACAGGAGAAATATGACCGGCTTATCGAGCAGGGAGCGTGGCCCATTCGTCGCTGGGGGAAACCCGTTGATGTGGGACGAGCTGTGGCGGCCATTGCCAGAGGTGACTTCGGATATTCCACTGGGGAGGTCATAAACGTCGACGGTGGATTTCACCTTCGCACGCTTTAAATCAGCTTAGTGTCATTTCCTGTGCTTTCGTGGATCCACATTACTGTGTCAGTACCACCGCGCGGTAGCGGTTGGGTCCGGGCAGTGATGAGTGATGAGTGATGAGTCACGTGAGTGGTCACAAGTCAGTACCACCGTGCGGTAGCAGGTCTGCTCGGTGCCAAGCGCGCAATCGAACCCACCTGGTAACGCGCGGTGGTACTGACTCACGTGTGTTTTCGTAAATCCGCCTTGCTTCGGACAGATAGGAAGAAGTGAACAATTTCCTGTTAATAGGTACCACCGCATTCCTTTCGGTTCTGTTTCTTGTTCAAGTTAAATCGCAAACGACGGAGTCTGGCACAGTTGTGCTTGATGACTCCTCCTTTTATGAACACATGCCCAAAGGCACCATAATTACACAGGTTAGGCCACAGTTTAGTACTCAGCAACGGGGCAATCAGCTTCCAGCCGGCTCCTGGCTCTTTAACAACTCGGGATTGGTAATGCGCTCGCAAGCCTATATTCAAACGAAAGCTGTCATTCCCGAAGATGGAACTTATCACCTGTTCGTGAGAAGCCACGGCACTGAAAAAAGCTCCTTCAGGGTCACAGTTGGAGACAGACAGACCGCCACAATATTTGGCAATCAACCACTCACATGGAAATCAGGAGGAACATTCGTATTAAAAAAGGGAACACACGATGTGGTCCTAAGTAGAGTTGTGCTCGGCTCCACTTTTGATGTTCTGGTGCTCACCAAAAAGCCGAACTTCAAAGAAGACGATTTGAAGAAGCTTGAGCTAACTCCTGATGTTCAACTTCTCAAGGAGTACACGATCCCCAGATCTTCCGCGGTTAAGTTTGGAGATGTTAACGGCGATGGCAAATCGGATTTCTTTGTGCTAACCAACAATTATGGTGGGCATATGTTTGACCATAACGGGCATGAACTCTGGGGCTATGACAACGGGCAAGACGGGGCTGTCGAAAGAGCAGGCTTCGAGGCGCCAGGGTTGATCTGGGATTTCGATCGGGATGGCCTTGCGGAAGTGGTCCACTACCGCCTTGATGGCGGGAGAGAATGGCTCGTAATTGCCGACGGCAGAAGTGGCGCCATTAAACATAGAACTGAATGGCCCACTCGTCCCATGCCGCACGAGTACTACAACTTTAGATTGGCAGTGGCAAATCTGACTGGTGATTATCCGGATCATATTATCGCCTTCACTGACTCGAGCGGGACAATCTCTATTACCGCCTATACCAGAGAGCTTAAACAGGTATGGCAGCATGTCGAGATGAAGAAGAAGGATCATCTTGGACACTACGCATATCCTGTCGACCTCGATAATGATGGAATCGACGAAGTAGTCGTAAGCGGACTTGTGCTCGATTCAAAGGGTAAAGTCCTATGGAACCGCTTCGACCTCCTCGATGACAATCACGATCATTGTGACAGCTTCCGGTTCTATGACCTCACCGGTGATGGTCATCTTGAGCTTCTGGCCCCTGTGAGTGAAATCGGCGTAATGGTACTTCGGGCGGCAAACGGCGAGATACTCTGGCGTCATCCAGCGGAACATGCTCAGCAACTCGAGGTGGGAAACTTCCTTAACAATGTGCCAGGCCCCCACATTGCTGTTGGTGCCAGAACTTACGCCAGAAGTGGCGAAGCTGGGATTGCCGGACAGGTCCACTGGTTCGATGCCCAAGGCAATCTGCTTTCGAAATGGCCCGCTAATCCTTTAAACGGTAACCCCGATTTTGTTAAGGGTGACTGGACGGGCGATGGCAAAGAAGAGTTGTTCTGGTATCGCTTCAAGCTCACTGAAGATGGGAAGGGCGTGCTCTACTTCAAACAAGATGTGTATCACATGTTTGACTTCATGGGGACAGGCGCCGACCAGGTAATAGCTCGCGGCGGCACAAGCCTGCTCGTCTATGGTTACCGGGACGCAAAGCCGCAGCCACCCAGTAAACGCGACGTTAGTTACCTAAAGAGAGTAGCCAATCATACTCACTATTGATCATCAAAACCGCCTCACCTGATTAACGGCAAGGAGAGTATTTATGACAATTGGAAGGGCTGTATTGATTGTATTTTTGGGCTCGATCTTCGCTCTTACCATAATTGCTCAGGATCCGGAGCCGGAAACACCGAAAGGATCGATTCCACCGAACTTCAGCCATTACACACTGAACCCTAATCCGCCAGCTACGGTTTTGGGTTGGGCCAGCGAGCGTATAGAAGAGAAGTTGAATCGTGGCATGCTAGCCATCAGAACCGGTGAAAACAGCGTGTATATCAGTTGGCGATTACTTAAGGACGATCCTAAAGATGTAGCCTTCAACCTCTATCGCTCGACTGGTAATGGCACCCCGGTCCGGATCAACTCTGCCCCAATCGTAAAGACAACAGACTTTCAGGAAAGTAAAGCACCGCTCGACCGTGAGAACTCCTGGTTTGTTCGGCCTGTGGTGAATGGTAAAGAGCTGGACCATTCCTTACGGACCTCATTGCCAGCTAATGCGCCAATACGTCAATACAAATCCTTCAAAATACGTGATGATTTTCCTGCTGCTTCCATCGATAAGGTAGGGGTCGGCGATCTGGATGGTGATGGCGAGTACGATTTCGTGGTCAAGCGGCCTGCTGGAACCATCGATCCAAGCTTCATCACCAGACACAGCCCCGACACCTTCAAGATTGAGGCTTATAAGAGCGACGGCACTTTTATGTGGCGCAAGGATCTTGGTTGGTCCATTCAGCTTGGCATCTGGTTTTCGCCTTTTTATGTCTACGATTTGGATGGCGACGGCAAAGCTGAAATAGCCATAAAGACCAGTGAAGGAGACCACCGCGATAAGAATGGACAAGTGCTTACTGGACCTGAATACTTATCTATTTGGAACGGCGAAACCGGAGAAGAGATCGCAAGGACAGACTGGATCCCGCGCGGGAAACCATCAGACTGGGGTGATTACAGCGGCAATCGCATGAACCGCAACATGATGGGCGTTGCTTACCTTGACGGAAAGACTCCAAGTGTCGTGATCTTCCGCGGCACTTATGGGTTGATGAAAGCTGAGGCTTACTTCCTTCGCGATAAACAACTGCACCACGTTTGGAGTTGGACCAATGAGCGCGCCGGGTGGAGATATCAGGGACAGGGCCAACATGCCGTCCACATAGCAGACATTGATGGCGACGGATGCGACGAGGTACTGAATGGAGCGATCGCTATTAATAACGACGGAACGATGATGTGGAGTACAGGCTATGGGCACGGCGATAGGTTTTATGTAACTGATATCGATCCCGATCGTCCAGGGCTCGAGATCTGGTATAGCTACGAAGACCCCCACCCGCGGAACGGCATCGGCTTGTGGGATGCGAGAACTGGAGATCTAATTTTCGGAACAGACGAAGAGACGAAGGACAATCAGATAGCGCGAGCACTTGTGGGAGATATCGATCCAGCATATCCGGGAATGGAATGCTGGGGTGATGAAAAGTTCTTCTTTACGTCAAAGGGAGAGAAGCTTCCTGGACCAGTGCCACCACTTGATGGATTGGTGTGGTGGGATGCAGACTTGTTACGAGAGATCCACAGTCGCGGTAGAGTTTGGAAGTGGAAAGGCCCTGTCTTGACGGAAGGCATACAAGGAAGGCACATGCTTTGGGGAGATATTCTAGGAGATTGGCGAGAGGAGATTGTGACCTTCATTGATGGAGAGGTTCGCATCTACAGCACTATTATACCGGCCGCTGACCGCCGCGTAACGCTGATGCAGGATCCGCTGTATCGAATCGACGTGGGTTTGATAGTACAGGGCTACCCCCACGTGCCGATGACCACTTTCTATTTAGGACTGTAGGGCGGGCCTCCGTGAGACCGTCTCAAAACCCTGATCTCAGTGGGTCTCAGTCAGTACCGTAACGCGGTAGCGTCGGGTCGCCTTTCTTGTTTAGGCGTAAATCAGTGGAAGGACCCGACGCTACCTATATATATGAAAGGGCGCCCCAGGGGTGTTAGCTTGTAG
>CAZNPP010000147.1:0-2288 GCA_964574785.1 uncultured Chloracidobacterium sp.
GTACCACCGTTCGATACAAGCACCCCTTTACAGAACCTGGAGGCAGAGTTACAGAGTTGAACTCGCAATTTTTCCAGCTTCTACGTTCCCGGTTCTGTAACTCTGCCAGTAGTACTGACATCTTGCCACTTCGCATTCTGCTCATTGAGAGCTTCAAGTTCGAACCCTTGAAGGATGAGCGTAATCCTTGGTCCTTACAAGAAGCGAGACCCAAGCCCTATGAGTCAAAGGTCAAAGCCCAAAGGCTAAAGACGCAAGGCCCAAGACCCAATACCTAAGACAAATTCGTCTTAAGCCACTCTCGCACTTTCTTCAGCCATTCAAGACGCCCCATATTCAAGCTGTCCAGAACTAGGGACGATATCTTGTCGGGGTTGACCTGAGGCAATGCCAAACTGTTTTCACGACTTTGGTATTCGCCGCATTCAAGCACATAGAACGTGAACCCTTTACCGTCAAAGCGCCAGACTTCAGGTATGCCAAAGGCCGCGAAGAGCGGAAGTTTGTTCATACTGGAACGTGAGACATCAATCTCGACTACGAGATCAGGAGGGGGATCAATTGACAAGTCTAGCCGTTTCTTGCCTCGCATTCGTGCTTCATTCTTGAAGTAGAAACAGGAATCTGGCTCAAAACCACGCTGAATATCTTCTCGCTTGTATGTAGTCGATCCGAAACCACCGTGTTCAATCTCCAAAGCCTCTGCCAGGAGAGTAATGAGCAGTTTAATAGAGTCGTTTGTCTTCTCGTGTTCTGGTGAGGGAACCATAATCAACAAGTCTCCCCGATCGTAGGTGAAGCGTCGGTTGGATACGTCAGTAAGGTCTTTTAACAAGCTCTCATAAGTCGACCAACTAATATTGTGAAGCAGCACGCACTCGGAGTCGTCTTCCAGGATGGCTGGTGTAGTTTCAAGAACGCTGGTCATCGTGAGTTCCTCTAGAAAAAATTTTCGCATGTGTGGCCGTGTGCAACAAGGGTGAACGCTACCTACCAGCCTGGCAAACCATGCAACCGTATCTCTCTTCATTTCTTTGCATCGTTGTACTTTTGCAGCTTTGCGTTAAAGATCACCAAACGCAACCTCACAGGATGCGCCACTTGCGCCACACCATTGTGACTTTAAAGTCACACAGAAATGCTTCACTAAAGGTCCAGCTTCCGTTTTGTTAGTAAGCGCGTGTATGTTGTCCCAATGAACGACTGGTCAACAATTAGAAAACAATTTCCAGTGGTGCAACAGTTTGCCTACTTGAACACTGCCGCGGCAGGACCACTATCTCTGAATGTGGTTTCGGCAGCAACAAAGTATTACGAGCAGATGATGGCTGATGGGGACATCCATTGGGATGAGTGGCTCGCAGAGCGGGAGATTATCAGAGAGCGGATCGCTAAATTCATTAATGCCGAACCTGAAGAGGTAGCGCTCACAACCAACACCTCCTCGGGAATGAACATAATTACTGATGCTCTTGAGAAGAGAGGAGAAGTTATCTCCTGCGATCTTGAGTTTCCCGTTACAACCATTCCCTGGATGCACCGTCGAATTCCGGTCCATCTTGTTAAGTCGGTTCGTGGAGAGATTGAGATAGAAGCCATTCGCAAAGCGATGACTGCCCGCACCGGCGTTATAGCCCTTAGTCATGTTCAGTTTTCAAATGGCTTTAGGATGGATCTTGAGGAGTTGGGCCAGAACAAACGCAACCATGCCCTAGTGGTGAACGCAAGCCAATCAGCCGGCGCCTTCGAGATCGATGTAAAACGGATGAGGATTGATGCCCTCTGCGCGACCGGTCACAAATGGATGTTGTCAGGCTATGGTTCGGGTTTTGTTTACGTGAGTCGCGAATTGCTCAAAGCGAGTCGCGCTCGGTCTATTGGCTGGCTCAGCGTTCATGAGCCTTATGCGATGCGAAACAATGAGATTCATCTGCGTAAGGATGCATCTTCCAGGGCTGAATTGGGGTGCCCCCATTTTGCTGGCATCTTTGCTCTTGGAACTTCGGTCGAGTTTATACACAGCATCGGTATCAGAAATATCGAAGAGCGGGCGCTCAAGCTCAATCGCTACCTAACCGATGGTTTAGCTAACTCAGGGTGGAAAGTGCTTTCTCCATTGCGGGACGAGAAGATGAGATCTGCCGAAACGCTGGTGCAGGTGGATAATCCTGGCGAGATGGTGCGGAAGCTTCACGAAAGAGGAGTCATAGTTACAGAAAAGCCACAGGGAATTAGAGTGGCGACGCACTTCTTTAATAACGAGGAGGACATTGAGCGCCTGTTGGAAG
>CAZNPP010000147.1:2388-11470 GCA_964574785.1 uncultured Chloracidobacterium sp.
CGAATAAAAGTTTGCAGGATTGGTGACTCATAACCGCCATTTAATCTAGCAATACCAAGCTGCCAGTTGATCTCAGCCCCTTCAATCCACCACCTGATAAGGCGCCCCTTTTCAACCTCCTCACGAACGGACTGCAGCGGAACGATACCGACGCCCATGTCTTCTTCCACCATCCGTTTGATTGCTGCTTGCCGGCTCAACTCCATTGCTACTGTTAAAGTTACACCTGCCTGGGCGAAGAACTGGTCGATTAGTCTGCGCGTGTTACCGCCTCGCTCCCCCAAGATTAGTCGTTCCCCTGCTAGCGTGTAAGCACTCACCGTCCGTTGTTTCGCCAAACGATGTCGCGGAGAAGCAATAGCCACCAGTTGATCCTCGTTCAATCGCTCCGTTTGTATGCCGCGTGCTTCAACCGGCAATGAAACAAACGCAAGGTCGAGTTCGCCGGCGAGAATCTGGTCAACCAACTCTTCACTAGTGCCGGAAGTCACTGTGATCTCAGCCCTTGAATGCTGCTTTTTTAAGTCACGCAAGAGTTTAGGAAGGGGCTCAGTCGTGACCATGGCCGAGGCACTGCCAATACGAAGCCGGCCACGCTCCGCTCCAGCTAGTTCCGCGATTTCATCCAGTGCGGCGTCATGTTCGCGCAGGATGTGGCGGGCACGATGAAGCAGTTTTTCTCCTGCCTCGGTCACTATCACCCGCCGCGGTGCACGGACAAAGAGTCGTGCCCCAAGTTCCAACTCAAGTTGCCGAATCTGCATGCTGATGGCCGCCTGCGTTACATGTACCCGCAACGCCCCTGCAGTAAAAGTGCCAGATTCAGCTATGGCTACGAAGGCCCTCAACTGCCTAATCTCCATCCAAAACCTCCTACTATCAAGCTGGGTTATCGGAATAATAAAATCTTTTAGTTTCCATTATAAGTCAAGGCTGCCTAGAATGGCCCCCACGATTTGGTAAAAATAGATGGTGAGCACTGAGCGCAGGTCAGCAAAACCCCTCGCGGCCCGACAGTTGCGGTTGCGCGATGTTGTTGTAGGTGTCGACGGTGGCGGAAGTAAAACCTATGCAGTTGTGATGGATGCTGAACGGCAAGTAATCGGCGAAGGAACCTCGGGACCATCTAATCCGTTGCGAATTGGCGTTAGTAGTGCCGCTGCCGCAATTCGGGAGGCAGTGGATAAAGCATGCGAGATGGCCCAGGTGCGGCGCGCGGATGTTCGGGCCGCCAAGGTAGGTCTGGCAGGTACGCGGCGAAAAGAGTTGCGTGCACGTATGCGGGACGCTTTGAGCTTGTTGGACATCGGCGAGATCGATGTGGTGACGGATGCAGAAATCGCTCTGCACGGTGCTACCGATGGTAAGCCTGGTCTCGTCGTAATTGCAGGTACTGGTTCAGTATGCTGCGGAATTAATGCCCGAGGTAAACGTAAATGCGCCGGCGGTTGGGGACCTGTTGCAGGAGACGAAGGTGGAGGCGCATGGCTAGCGCGGCGGGCTCTACGCGCAATAGCTCATGCCTCTGACGGCCGCGGACCTGAAACATCGCTGGTGGAGGCAGCCTGTGCTTACTTTCATGTTACTTCGGCAGACGATCTTTCGACGGCGATTTATGCTCCTACGATGACGAACGAACGTATCGCGGGTTTTGGCAAGCACGTTATTGAAGCCGCCAAAGAAAAAGACCAGGTTGCCATGCAGATTCTGGCAGATGGCGGAGTTGAACTGGGATTTGCAGCAGTCGCAGTGATTCGCGATCTTAAACTTGAGAAGGAGCATTTCCAGGTCGCTTACGTAGGGGGTGTTTTCTCTTCTGGCGGTGAACTAGTACTAAGCCCGATGCGGGAAGAGATTAATAAGGTAGCCCCGGGCGCTTTTCTCGAGCCACCCCGGTTTGTGCCGGCAGTTGCCGCAGCTCGAATGGCGCGTGAATACCTGGACCAACTTGCTCTTGCCGTCTGAACCCGCTCAAATGAATCCTGACAAGAGTGAACTCCTACCGATAACTGAGCAGGAAAATCCTCGCACCGCCAGGCTGAGTTCTCTCCCTGCGATAGAGATAGTGCGTTTGATGAACGAAGAGGACGAGCAAGTATCGTCCGCAATTGCTCTGGTCCTTCCTGAGATTGCGGAAGCAGTAGACAGAATCGTCGAACGCTTGAGCGCAACTGGCCGACTCTTCTACATAGGCACTGGCACCTCAGGACGGTTGGGCGTTTTGGACGCAGCTGAGTGTCCCCCAACATTTGGAGTGTCACCGGATATGGTACAAGCTGTAATCGCCGGTGGATATGAGGCATGTTATCGGGCGGTGGAGGCTTCCGAAGACGACATCGAGGCAGGAGCGCAGGATCTGAAATCGCGCGGCTTTAAGCTGCACGATGCGTTGGTCGGAATAGCGGCTTCGGGAAGTACTCCCTATACAATCGGAGCTCTATCGTTTGCTCGTTCGCTTGGAGCGTTCACGGTGGCTATTACCTGCGCTCCAGCTTCGCCCATCACGAAGGTTGTCGACATCAGCATAGTTCCCGTGGTTGGACCGGAAGTCGTGTCGGGCTCGACGCGTCTTAAAGCAGGTACTGCTCAGAAAATGGTTCTTAACATGCTATCGACTGCAATAATGGTGCGCCTTGGGTACGTTACTGGAAATCGAATGTCCAATCTGCAAACGCGCAACGCGAAACTGCGCCATCGGGCTATACGCATTCTCAGTACTGAAATCGGTTTGGACGAAATCTCAGCGACCATGGCACTCGAGACCGCCGGCGGCGATCTGCGGATTGCGCTTGTATCCGCCAAAACCGGCGTCGACGTTCATCAGGCGCGACAGGCACTGGAGAGCGCAGATTGGGTTGTCGAAGCTGCCGTCGGAAAGCTATCAGGCAACGACTGACCTCATCATTAATTTTAGTCCTCAGTTTGAACGGCAAGTGTAAACCGGGGATCTAACTGAATGCTGCACACAATAGATCTACTTGTTATTGTGGTGTATCTGGCTGGTGTTACGGCCTGCGGATGGTACTTTGGACGCAAGCAGCGGGACATTCGCGATTACTTCTTATCTGACCGTGATGTGCCCTGGTGGGCACTGGCTGGTTCTATTGTGGCGACCGAAACCTCCACGGTCACTTTCATCAGCGTGCCGGCGTTTGCATTTGCTGCAAATGTAAGAGGGGAAGGTGGAAATTTTACCTTCCTTCAGCTTGTCACGGGTTACATGATCGGGCGGCTGGTAATAACTGCGATTTTCATCCCACTCTACTTCAAGGGCGAACTCTTCACAGTATACCAGGTGCTGGACCAGAGGTTTGGGGGACAGGTCAAACGTACAGCGGCATCGCTGTTTCTCTTCACGCGCTCACTTGCGGACGGAATCCGCCTCTTTGCGACGGCACTGGTCCTTGTTGCTTTGACCGGCTGGTCCGACACGACGTCAATCCTGATCATTGGAATTGTTACTATTATCTACACATATCTGGGCGGTATGTCGGCGGTCATCTGGACGGACGTTAGTCAACTTATAGTTTATGTTGCAGGCGCATTGGTAGCATTAGTCATTCTCCTGAACGGAATACCAGGCGGATGGGGTGAGGTAGTTGCGGTAAGTAATGAGTTCAACAAGTTTCAGTTTTTTGATTTCACCATGGACATTGGGCGCAGTTATACATTCTGGGCAGGAGTGATTGGTGGCGCATTTCTGACAACGGCTACGCATGGCACGGATCAATTAATGGTGCAGCGTTACCTTTGCAGCAAAAGTTCCAGGCAAGCGACCGCCGCACTGCTCACCAGTGGGGTAATTGTGTTTGCGCAATTTGTGCTCTTCCTGTTGATCGGAGTGATGCTCTTTGTTTTCTACCGGCATTTCCCGATTCTTCCGCCTGAGGTTGCTGCGAGAGCTGACCGTATCTTCCCTCATTTCATTGTCACCCAACTCCCTCATGGCGTTATAGGTTTGGTTGTTGCAGCCATCTTTGCGGCGGCCATGAGTACTCTCTCATCGTCGCTCAATTCGTCAGCAGCGACTTCTCTGACGGATTTCTATAAACCCTTACTGGCCCGCTACCGCACGGACCGGCACTACCTGCAGATGTCACGTGCCTTCACCGCGATGTGGGGCGCTGTGCAAATAGGAGTGGCAATCGTCGCAATCACAATGCAGCAGCGGGTGGTTGATGCAGTGCTTTCAATTGCCTCGTTTACCAATGGTCCAATCCTCGGCCTTTTCCTCTTGAGTGCGCTGACACGACGAGTACGACGTGTGGGAGCGCTTACAGCGGTCCTTACGGGAGTTGCGGTGATGATCTACGTTTGGGCGCGCCTGCAGATCTCGTGGCAATGGTATGTTCTGATCGGATCAATGGTGACTTTTGTAGTGGGTTATGTGACTAGTATCATCTTTGAAACGCGAGCCGTCGAGCCCGAGCAAGGACACGATTAGTCTGGTCGTGTGCCATTCAGGAGTATTGTTTTGAAACTAAACCCTCAGCTTATTCAAGTTGGCGCCTGGAGCACCGCTGAACGCTGATAGATGAGAACAGATCGATGTACATAAAATATAAAGATGTTCCGCAGCTTCTAAGGTTCGTGGCCTGCGCGGTGTTGCTATTTTCTTTGCTAGCTTCACCGATACCAGCGACCTCAACAGCCTCCGCCGCTGGCGATGCGGTCGTATTACTTTCGTCGTCACTTAATCAGAAACAAAGAATCACTCCGTACTCAACCCGGCCTTCGAACGAGGCAGTTAAGTGGGCGGAAAAAGAGTTGCGCCGCATGTCTCTTGAACAGAAGGTGGGCCAATTAATCTCAGTGGGCATCAATGCCACGTTTCTGAATCAGGACAGCGATGCTTATCGAGAACTAAGACGGCAGGTAGAGCAGAACCATATTGGTGGTATCATCCTATTTCGCGGTCCGGTTTACGAATCAGTCTTTTTAGTTAATCGCATGCAGCAACATGCCCGCTATCCGCTGCTGATTTCCGCTGACCTCGAAGCGGGCGCGGGAATGCGTTTTGACGATACCGTGAACTTCCCCTGGAATATGGCTGTCGGAGCCACAGGTAATCCCGAGTATGCACGCCGCCAAGGGGCAGTCACAGCTCGTGAAGCAAGAGCCCTCGGAGTCCATCAGATCTTTGCCCCAGTTGTTGACGTAAACAATAATGCTGCCAATCCTGTTATCAACGTGCGAGCTTACGGCGAAGATCCAACGGCTGTGGGCCGTATGGGAGCGGCTTTTACACAAGGCGCACAACAAGCTGGCGTAATCGCAACAGCGAAACATTTTCCCGGCCACGGCGATACCGCTATCGATTCTCATCGAGGCTTACCATTGATTGATGTGGCACGCTCACGGCTCGATACGATCGAGTTGGTTCCATTTCGCGCAGCCATCGAAGCAGGCGTGGGAGCCGTAATGGTTGGGCATATAGGCTTACCTCAGATCGATCCTACTGCGGTTCAACCATTGGCCGACGAAGTGAAGATAAGACCAATCGACACCTACGAAGGGGGCGAGATCATTGTCGAGAACGCCACTATGCCGGCAACACTCTCCACTGTGGTAGGTGAAATGCTCCGAAGGGATCTTAACTTCAATGGCATGATAGTTACGGACGCACTTAGTATGAGTGGCTTGACTATCTACTTTACTCAGGAAGAGGCTGCCGTTCGAGCACTAGAAGCCGGAGCGGACATGTTGCTCAAACCTGCCGACAACGATGCTGCCTTTCGCGGTGTACTCGAAGCTGTTAAGAAAGGACGCGTATCCGAGAAGCGGATTGCAGAATCTGCTCGTAAGATTCTCGCGGCCAAGTACGATCTGGGTTTGGTCAAGCAGCGAATCACTCCCCTCGACCAAATTGATCGCATTGTTGCTAGCCGAGAGATACATGCTCTCGCTCGTGAGATTGCTGAGCACGCTATTACCCTTGTCCGTGATGAACAGAATCTCCTGCCACTGAGTAAAGAGGCAAAGGTTTTTAACCTTGCCATCACAAATGGAGATGATCGTCTATGGATATCGAACAGATTTGTAGGCGCTTTGGCTCGATCGGGACTCAAGGTTGAAACCATCGTACTTGATGAACGCTCGTCTGAAGCCGAAGTAAGTAAGGCGCTCGAACTTGCCAGCAACGCAAACGTAATAATTGCCTCGCTGTATGGTCGAGTTCGGACTGGCCAGGCTCGCAGCGTGGATCTTCCGGAGCCGGGAGCACGCATACTGTCAAAGTTGATTACAAACAAGGCGCCTGTTATCGGGATCAGTTTTGGAAATCCTTATTTGCTTCAGAGTTTCCCAGACCTTCAAACTTACCTGGTAGCTTACGGAGACATGCCCAGTCTGCAGCAAGCTGCCGCACGTGCAGTGCTGGGAGAAACTGATATCACCGGTAAACTGCCAATCTCTCTTCCGGGACTTCACGCACGCGGCACTGGCATTCAGTTGAAAGCGAAGAACAGCGCCGGAGCCACTGTTACCCGCTAATGCAATCAAATAGAACCATGCTTGTTCAGAAACTTTACAGGTCAGTCAAGGCCATTTACAGGTCAGCCATTTACAGGTCAGTCAAGGCCATTTACAGGTCAGGAAGGGGGGGGTACCCCCGCTCTTTTTTTGGACCGCGTGTTTCCTGTTACTCAATCATTCACTTCCTGCTCTTTACACTCTTCTTTCAGGCAACCGCTCTTGCTGCGACTCAGTCCCGCTATGCGAATCCGAACTCCGTTTCGGTTTCAACTCGCCATCTTGCCGAGATGGACCAGCTTATCGAAGAAGCAATTAGAAAACGCCAGTTGCCGGGAGCTGTAGTGCTCGCCGGTCGTAGAGGTCAGGTTGTGTGGCAGAAGGCTTATGGAGCACGAGTGCTGGAGCCTGCTCGAGAGCAGATGACCCTTGACACAATCTTTGATCTTGCGAGCTTGACCAAAGTAGTAGCAACAGCCACGAGCATTATGATCCTGGTCGAACGCGGAAAAGTGAGACTTAGTGATCCACTTTCCACCTACATACCTGAAATCAAAGGTGAGGGAAGGGAATCAATCACAATCGAGCAGCTCTTAACCCACGTTGCGGGTTATGCTCCTGACTTTGATTTGAAGGAACGCTGGATCGGACACGATGAAGCAATCAAGCGGTTGATCAAAGAGCCGCTTCGCAATCCTCCTGCAACTCGATTTTTCTATAGTGACATTGGGTATATCGCTTTGGGGGAAGTTGTTCACCGCGTCAGTGGGTTGCGTTTGGACGAGTTTGCCAGGCGCAACATCTTCACACCCTTGGGAATGAAACAGACCGGTTTCACTCCTTCATCAGAATCCAAATCACGGATAGCCCCAACAGAACGACGGCGCGGGCAGTTAAGCTATTTGGGTGATACTGCCGAAGACGCCGGCGCCGAAGGTGAAAGATGGCTGCGTGGTGAGGTGCATGACCCAACAGCCTATCGCATGGATGGTGTGGCTGGGCATGCGGGACTGTTTTCAACTGCTGCCGATCTTGCAATCTATTGTCAAATGATCGTTAACGGCGGTCAGTACGGCAGCGTTCGGATACTGAGTCCCTTGACTGTGACTGAAATGACTCGGCCGCGTGTTGTTGCAGCCGGCGGGGCGGCACGTGGGTTGGGTTGGGATATGGCGACTACGTTTTCTGTGAATCGAGGCGATCTCTTTCCCCTCGGCTCTTTTGGGCATACGGGGTTTACGGGCACCTCAATGTGGCTCGATCCTGCCAGTGAGATGTTTGTCATCTTTCTAAGCAACCGTGTTCATCCGGATGGTAAAGGAGACGTAAGTGCATTGCGCGGGAAGGTTGCGACCATCGTTGCGGGAGCAGTGGTCGATACGGCTGTAGTAGAACGCGCCCGACTGCAACTCGCTCGCTACTACGAGTTAGTAACGAAAGACCAGGCGCGGTTCTTGAATGAGAGAGAGCGGGCACGCATCTCTCCCATTGGACTTAGCCCCACGCCCAGAGTATTAACCGGTATTGACGTTCTCGAGCGTGATGCTTTCAAACAGCTACAGGATCTTCGGATAGGCCTGGTAACAAACCACACCGGTCGTAATCGCGAAGGCCGATCAACAATTGACGTTCTCCACGAGGCTGCGGGAGTGAAACTGGTTGCGCTCTTCTCACCGGAGCATGGAATTCGGGGGCTTCTCGACGACAAAGTAGCAGACGATGTTGACGAAAAGACTAAGTTACCGATCTATTCGCTGTACGGTGATACGAGAAGGCCGAAACCGGAACATCTGAAAGATCTTGATGCGCTGGTTTACGACATACAGGACATCGGGACTCGCTTTTACACTTACATCTCTACACTCGGCTATGTGATGGAAGAGGCTGCAAAAACAGGTAAACCGATCTTTGTTCTTGATCGGCCCAATCCAATCGGAGGAGTTGAGATCGAGGGTTCAGTGGCAAATCCCGATAAGCTATCTTTCACTGCTTATCACACGCTTCCGGTTCGACATGGTATGACGGTTGGCGAGCTGGCCCAACTCTTTAATCACGAGCGAAAGATCAATTGCGATCTGCGTGTGATTAGAATGGAAGGTTGGTCTCGAGAGATGTGGTATGACGCTACAAATCTGTTTTGGGTTAATCCCTCTCCGAACATGCGGAGTCTCACAGAAGCGACTCTCTATCCAGGCATTGGCCTCTTGGAAACTTCAAATCTCTCTGTTGGCCGTGGGACAGATACGCCTTTCGAAGTTGTGGGGGCCCCATGGATTGATGGTAGAAAGCTGGCGGAGTTCTTAAACAATCGTCGCTTACCCGGTGTGCGGTTTGTGCCGCTTAGGTTCACGCCAAAGGCTTCGGTATTTAAGGACGAAGAGTGTGGCGGAATCAATATCATCATTACGGATCGCGCCCAATTTAAGCCCGTAATTACGGGCACCGAGATAGCAGTTGCCCTGCGCCGGCTCTATCCAAAAGAGTGGAAGGTTGAAAGCTACTCTCGGTTGCTGGTCAACGCAGATACTTTAGACCGCGTGACTCGGGGCGAAGACCCGAACGATATTGCCAAGACTTGGACGTCCGGGTTGGAAGAGTTCCGCGAACGCCG
>CAZNPP010000148.1:0-11336 GCA_964574785.1 uncultured Chloracidobacterium sp.
AGATTTACTAAGCTTCGGCTGATTGAAATGCCAGTACGGTTCCATTCACTTCTTCTCAAGTTAGGTTTCATTCACTTCTTCCCGAGTTGTGTAACCAAGAAATGTTTATCTCCTGCTCAAGCTGTTTGAATTCCTGGTCGCCCGTAGCTAGATGTGCCTTTCGCTGCCGGGTGAGTGCGGCTGCGAAGCAGTCGGCGTAGGACATTTTGTTTCGAGACTTGAAATAGCCGGCGCTCTTTGCTAACTCCCAATCGACATCAACCAACTCGATGCCAAGATCACGAAGCTGTTTGATACTAGCATCAGCATCAGTGACGGATGCTTCACGCGCAGCGATATACCAGACCTCTCCCGCGTTCACGACGCTCATTAGCAATGGAATTTCCTGTTCGTGCGCGTCAGCAATCAGGTCCGCGATTTTCTCCGCAGCGGTTTCGTCTTCCAGGTAGGCGATGATCGCCCACGAATCGAGAACTATCGCTTTTGGCTTTTTGGGCATTTGTCAGAAGAGTTGAGCGGTTGCTGTGTGCACTCTAGCGGTATTGTTCATCAGGTTCTCGCAGGCCAGCTAGAGTTCCCGCTCGCGTTTCTTTTCCGCCATGAGCGCTTTCATCAGGCCTTTGCCTCGAAACTTCCCCCGCAAGCTATGTACGTATTCACGAGTGATTGGCTTAAGAATGATCTCTCTGCCGTTCTCCTCGATTTGAATCCGAGTCCCCTCCTTGATGCCGAGCTTTCGCCGGATAGAGGAAGGAATAACTATCTGTCCTTTTGCTGTTGCAGTCGTTTCCATATCTGGATCCTCTTTCTAACGTTCACGCGTCTGTGTACCATGACCCGCAGAGTAAGTCAAGTTAGGCTCTGTACCACATCATTAAGAATGTTTGACTTTATCACTCTCGTCCACCAATACCTAACCTTTTCATCCCGAACGTTCATTGATGCTATTACTTACTTACCATTTTTCATTGAGTCTATGGTGCCAATATTTTACCGGCGCTGTGCAGCAACCGGATTGGCACCGACGGAGGGGTGGCCGCGGAGTACCACCCCTCCGAATTAAGAGAGTTTTTCCAAACTTGCCTAACTTTTTCCTCGTAAGATGTCTCTATACCAATGAACGACGAAATTTGATCTCGGAGTATAGATGACACGGTTTGAGTCGCCTGACGAACTGTTAGTGGTCGCGGCGATTCTCGGCAATCTCGAAGCGTTTGAACAGCTCGTGGTGCGATATAGGCCTGCCGTGGTCAGGCTGGCGCGAACAATCGTTGGTTCCGATTACGCAGAAGATGTAGCGCAGGACTCTCTACTCCTGGCCTTCAAAGCACTGCCCTCAATTGAGGAGCCGCGCAAGTTTGCGGCCTGGTTGTCGGCCATTACGCGTCATCGAGCCTTGCGCTTTACTAAAAGTGAAACCGCGCTCATGAGTAAACGTGTGCCACTAGACGAGGCGCTGCTCGAAAAGATTGAAGCCCTGGGGAAGCCGCTTACCGATAAGGACGCGGACGAGTCTATGATAAAGGCTCTCGCTAGTCTTCCTTCTGATTACGCAATGCCACTGAGGTTGCGCTTTCTTGATGATATGCCGCTGAAAAGGATTGCCGCGTTCATGGGAGTCCCGTTGTCGACTGTGAAGTGGAGAATCCATCACGGCAAGAAACTGTTGCGGGCGAAAGTTGAATCGACAAACTAACGAGGAGAACCAGATGGAACAAGAAACAGTGAAACTGCTTAACGTCTTGCGACGAATAGCGCGCGCGGCTGGGTACGCCGCCTGGGTCAAGTCGAGTTCGGACGCGACTCAGTTCTGCGTTGCTCAATACAACCGCGTACTTGCTCGACTTAGTGATCTCGAGCCGGCAGTCAAGCCGTTGTTTACCCCGTTGAGTGACTCTGCTTCGCCTGAGGTCACACGTATGGCGGCTCGCGAGTTGCTGGCTTACTTTGAAGCAGACGAGCCTGAACTCGTTCGTGGTTTTGGTCGCGGTTTCTATTTCGGTTGTGGTCCACGCAAGGCGCGAATCAAACGCACACCAATAACATGTGATTGAATTTGGATTAGGAGCACCTATGGAAAGAGAGAAAGAGTTGCTTAAGTTGATCAATGTGCTAAGGCGCACAGCACGCATGGCGCTGCAATCAGAGTGGACAGGCGGTAAAGAAGATGCGGCTGCCTTTTGCACTGACCAGTATAATCGTGTGCTTACGCGTCTCAAGGAGCTCGACCCTGGCGTCGGTGTGATTTTCGAACCCTTGCCGGCTGGAAGTTCATTAACCGTAGTCGCAATGGCTTCGCGTCAACTCGCGGCCTATTACGAAGACGAACTTGGACCAGGCAAGGGCTTTGGACGTGGGTATGGTTTTGCCTTCGACCCAAAGCTGTTCAAGGAGTTCTGGGAGAAGTCGGCGCGTGAGTTCGAAGACATGGGCGAGTTTATTCGTGAGAGTATTGATGAATGGCTGCGACATAAGAAAGAATCGTCTCGCGCGAAGAAAGAGGGCTCCGGCGTCGATGGGTGAGTGCTCGCTTAGCCGGTTCACTCAACCATAGATACCCTCGGCACGCGCTTTAGCTCTCTTTTTAAGCTGTGGACAGGATTGAGTCTCCACGAGGCTGGTGAGTGGTTAAAGATGTGTCAGGCCGAAATTGAAACTCCACATGCTAAAGCTTGTGGTGTCTTGACTGGTGACACGGAGAAAAGGAGAGCTGTGTGTTAGGCCGAAATTGAAACTCAACAGGCTAAAAGCTTGGGGTGTCTTATGACGGTAAAACGTGTACGATGCTGGTCTCCGGTTTAGGTGACAGAAAGTTGATGATGAGAAAACCGATCGCCTCCCTGGTGGCACTTGTCACAATTTTACGCTCTCTCGCTATCAGTCTATGCGGGTGATCCGCTATTTAGCAGAAGCCAGAGTGTTGGGAGGCAGGCAGTTCGCAGAGAGGATGCTGTTAGCGAGGGTATTGGCAGCCAACGCCCTGGTAACCAGGCTCTAATTGCTCAGACTAGAGGAGCATATTACAGTCTGACAAGACAAAGATTTAAAGGTTTCAAAGCCACCATTGAGCCGAATTGGGAAGTCATACTCGCCCACACCGCGACTCAGGAAAATCTGAAGGTATTTCGGGCTGTGCGGTTTTCGATGGTTGTGGATGCCACCGGTGCAGTTAAGGTTACCCACGAAGTCGACGATACTGATACACTTCCTAAAGTTCACGTCTCTTGTCGCTCGCGGAAAGCCCCCAGAGGCGTCAGGCCTCAAGTTGCAGACCCTGCTGCGATACGCGGTATTGAGTGGATACGCGTCCGCATCTAACCCTTCGACATATCGGCCATCTCCTCTTTGACAGCTATTAAAGTAATGAATATTATTTACAATATGAAGACTATTGCCATTACTATTGACGAACCAACGCTAGAGCGTATTGACTGCTTGATGACAAACAACTCGGTTCCCTGGAAAAGTCGCTCGGAAGTCATTCGCCAAGCGGTCCAAGAATTTGTTGCTCGTATGGAAGATGAGCGCGAGCGCGAAATCTTCCGACGTCACAGTGCACGTTTGAATCGCCAGGCTGCTGCCCTGGTCAGGGAGCAGGCGAAACCGTGAGGCGAGGTGAGATCTATCGCACCAAAGAAAAGTTGGCTGAACGTGGACATAAGCCTGGATTCTACGTGGTGGTTTCACGCAACTTCGTTGCTGAAAATAATGACATCTCCACCGTGATTTGTGCCCCTGTATACAGCGAGATTTTGGGCCTTCGCAGTGAAGTAATACTGGGCAGCGATGATGGATTGCCGCGAGCGAGCGCGATCAGGTGCGACTTTTTGACATTGATGTTTAAGAAGAAACTGACCGGGTTCGTTACAACATTAACTCCAGAGAAGCTCAAAGAGCTCAATCATGCTCTCCTTCACGCCCTGGAGCTCACGGAATAGAGTATAACCGCAGTCTATCTCAATAATCTGGCCGTCCTCGTTTGACGGACCGGGAACCTCACAGTACTTTGTATTCAGTATGTCTTTTGACACCTATTTCAGGGCATCCTCCTATGCCATGATTGCCATTGCTATGCTCGCGCTCGTGCTGGCGGGTGGTTTGCACTATGCCCTGGCCATGGGCTTCTATGGGGTCATGGTTCTGGCGTGGAACCTCGAAGGAACTAGATGGCAGATCTCCGAAAAAGTCGGACTTTTGATCGTCATACTCTCCATCCCCCTGTTCCTTATCGATTGGCAGTATCAAAAAGCCTTTGCTGGACCCGACGGGCAATTGGGGGTCAGCGCCTTGGCTCACCTGATCGTCTTTCTTTCTGCTATAAAATTATTACAGGTTAAATCTGATCGTGACTGGGTGTTCCTCTATCTGATTTCGTTTTTTGAAGTTCTTCTTGCTGCAGGACTTAGCTTCAGCCCTGTATTTCTTGGAACCTTAAGTCTGTATCTGCTTTGTGCATTGTCAACGATAACTGCGTTCGAAATTCGCAAAGCCCGGCGAGTTACAAAACCAACCGAGACGCGACTACTTATTCCCCCTGATTCCACAGTATTCCGGAAGCTTGTGGGTAACCGAGTAAGACGTAGCATCGAAGTAACCCGTCTGCCAGCGGTAGCTTTTTTGCTCCTAGTTCTAATCTTCACGTTGGCAATTCCGCTCTTTCTTATAACTCCACGATCAGGTTCGGCAACAATCGGTCGCGGGAGGGCGGGAATCACAAACTTTATCGGCTTCTCCGATAGCGTCACCCTCGGTCAAATCGGCGAACTCAAAGAGAACAACGAAGTGGTCATGCGAGTTCGTATCGAGGACGCGCAGAGTGGACGTCCACGGAGCTTGAAGTGGCGTGGCGTGGCGCTGGATGAATTCACTGGGAATAGTTGGAAAAAATCTCCTCGAGCCCGTTTTCTCGAGCAACGACCGACGGAGCGCGGTTTCTTCCGTATTGGTACAACTGAAGCAATCGATCGACTTACGACACAGACCATCTTTCTTGAGCCCATTGAGTCTAGTGTTCTGTTTGCAGCTAATCGGGTTGTAGCTCTTCAGGGTGACTTTCCACTCATCAGAATTGATGGTGAAGGGGCGTTGCATTCTGGAAGGCACAACTCTGATCGGATTATCTACAAGGCACTTTCAGATACTTCTGTAACGGGTCATGAGGCGCTGCGTTCTGACAATCAAGGTTATTCAATGGGTTATGGTCGGTATCTACAACTTCCGAGTCTCCTGGATCCTAAGATTTCAGAACTTGCACGGCAGATGATCTCTGATGCAGGGGCGCAGAATCGCTATGATGCCGCGAAAGCAATTGAGTCACGACTTCGCAGTGACTACAGCTACGCCCTGGAGATGCGCGCAAGCGGCCCTGATCCGCTGAGTGATTTTCTTTTTAATGTTCGAGCCGGCCATTGCGAGTATTTCGCTACAGCGATGGCTGTAATGCTCCGCACACAGGGTATTGCTGCCCGCGTCGTGAACGGTTTCTTACCTGGCGAGTTTAATGAGGCATCTGGCGCGTTTACAGTCCGGCAAAGCGATGCTCATTCCTGGGTAGAGGTTTACTTTCCCGGCTACAACACTTGGATCGAGTTCGATCCAACCCCAGCGGCCGGGAGGGCCGAACTGCAACGTACAGGTTTTATTGCGAACGTGGAGAAGTACGCCGAAGCGTTAGAATTAATGTGGTTCCAATATGTAGTCGGATATGACAAGCAGGAACAACGCTCGTTAGCGACCTCTGTACACAACCTTCTGTTCGAGTACCGGTATTCGATTGGAAGGGAGTTGAGCAAGCTTAAGGAGGGCGGTGTTTCACCCTCATACAAGCAGTTGGCAGCGCCACTCATGGTGGGACTCGCTTTGGCTTCATGGTTTATCTTTAGGCGTATCAAGATTTCCGGTTGGGCCGGCTTACCGTTTTCACGAAATGAAAAATTTCTTCATAGGTCAGCCGTAGAGTTTTACGAGCGGTTAACCTACCTCCTTGCGGAGAAGGGGATTAATCGAAGTCCTGACCAAACACCTCTTGAGTTTGCCAGCAGTACTGGACTGGAAATGCCTGTGCGCATTACTCAGGCTTATCATCGCGTCCGTTATGGGTGCGAAAACCTGACTGTTGAAGAGGCGCAGCAGATTGAAACATGGCTTCAAATCATGGAGCAAACTACGCCCAGCAATGGAGATGCTTTGCCTAAATGAAGAAGGTTGGCTTTATTAGCCTGGGTTGTCCCAAAAACCTCGTGGACAGCGAGGTAATGATGGGGAAACTCAAATCCCAAGGTTTCGAAATAACCGCTGATGCAGGTGAGGCTGACACAGTTGTTGTTAACACTTGTGGGTTTATCGACTCCGCCAAAAAGGAGAGCATCGAAGCTATCCTTGAGGCATCGCAGTTAAAGACTGGGGGTTCCGCAAAGCGTCTCGTAGTCGCCGGTTGTTTGGTTGAGCGATATCGAGAGGAACTAAAGGTTGAGCTTCCGGAAGTGGATGCTTTCATCGGCACCAGCCAAATCGACGAGATTCTCAGCGTTTGTGATCCGGCGACAAACACCCGTCAATTACCAGTCATTCCCATCGGCAACCAGACGGCCACCTATCTGTATGACGAATCTACTCCACGGCTTCTTGCAACGCCTGGTCACTACGCTTTTGTAAAGATTGCCGAAGGGTGCGATCGTCCTTGCGCTTTTTGTTTCATCCCTCAGATGCGCGGCCACTTTCGCAGCCGCCGGTTCGGTTCAATCATCGCCGAAGCACAACAACTGGCTGAGGAAGGTATCAAGGAGTTAATCCTGGTGGCTCAAGACTCTTCGAGGTATGGTGAAGATCTGGGCCGGCAGAATGCACTAGCGCGACTGCTGAGAGAGCTTTCGCACTTGGATGGTATTGAATGGGTTAGAGTGATGTACACCTATCCCACGCACATAAGTGACGAGTTTCTGGATGTGCTTGCCACAGAGGAGAAGGCCGTTAAGTATCTTGACATGCCGCTTCAGCACGCATCGCAAAACGTCTTGAAGTTGATGAAACGTGGTGGCAACCGCCAAAGCCTCGAAAAGTTGATTCAACGGATTAGAAAACGCGTTCCTGGAATTGCAGTGCGGACAACATTTATCACGGGATTTCCTGGCGAAACCGAGGAAGACTTCGAGGAGTTGATTCAATTTGTCCAGAATGTTGAATTCGATCGCGTGGGAGTGTTCACTTATTCCGATGAAGAGGGCACACCTGCCAACAATTTGCCCAACAAAGTCGATCCTAAGATAGCTCGACGGCGCCGCGCCCGCCTGATGAAACTGCAGGCGCGAATCTCCCGTCAACGTAACAAAGCGAAAGTGGGACAAACGTTGCGCGTGTTATTTGAAGGACCATCGAAAGACACTGAGCTTCTTTGGCAAGGTCGAATTGCAACACAGGCGCCTGACATCGATGGTTGTGTTCTGATTAATGATGCACCTGAAGATTTTGAAGGTAGCGCGGGAGATTTTGTGCAAGTCGCGATCACCGGCGCGTCAGAGTACGACCTCATTGGGAGAATAGTCAGCGGATCTCCTTCAAATGGCAATCAAAGAATCAAGTGATGAACTGAACCCAACTGTGCCTGTGGCCGCAGCGGAAGTACCCGCACCTAAACCCTTCCGCTCGCTTATGGACTATCTGGCGTTGGGAGTTGCTACTTGCGGGGTCGGGTACATGCCAATTGCGCCGGGGACGTTTGGCTCGTTAGTTGGTATCGGACTTTACCTGTTGATTGGGTGGACAACAGCCCAATTAATCTGGCCTGCTTTCATAGCCATTTCCTTAGCGGTAGTTACTGCCGTCATTCTATTAGGTATCTGGGCGGGCTCGCGCGCGGAGCGATTGCTCGGGAAGAAGGATCCGGGCAAAGTTGTTGTCGATGAGGTTGCCGGTCAACTTATTGCCCTTCTACCTGTACTCCCGAGGCTTGATCGCAGCTGGTTTAGTATTCTTGTAGCTTTCTTCTTCTTTAGGTTATTCGATATTGTGAAGCCGTATCCGGCACGCAAGCTCGAAGCGCTGCCTTCAGGCTTGGGTATCATGTCAGACGATGTGATTGCCGGCGCCTATGCTGCGCTTGCAACATCGATTGTCATAGCTGTCGCACTCTGAACCTGTCCCACAAACTTCAATTTGTCGCTGCTTTGTATCCACGAACCCGCCGAATTCTCACGAACCCTTCTGTTGAATCTTCCAAACTCCTCGTGTTGTTTTCGTGTGGTTTAGTGGATAGGATCTTTCGACAAATCTTTTTTAGAAAGAGGTCAACATGCAGGATTCAGGCAAAGCTAAATCAGACTTGGAGGATCGCTCCGAGGAAGCAACAAGTGACGAGACCTTAAAGGACATAGAAGACACTGAAGCCATCTCAGACACGAGTTCCAGCACTGACGATGCCGATATCCCATCCCCCGACGGTCAGTTCGACGAGAATCGTAGGGAGCCTCCCGATGTCCGACCAACGTGAGGCTAGCGGTTTTCTTTCTCTGGATGTATTGAATTGCTCCGCTTGGTTTCTGGATTCCCAAGCCACCCGCGCCGCCAAAAATAAAACAACATTGAAGCGGCTATTAGAATCATTATCATCCAGACTGTGTAGTAGCCGTAACGCCATTTGAGTTCAGGCATAACCTCGAAGTTCATTCCATATACACCCACAATGAATGTAAGCGGCATCATGATGGTTGCGAATATTGTGAGCAACTTCATCACTTCGTTCAGTCTATTAGACACCACCGAGAGGTAAGCATCCAGAGAGCTACTGATAAGATCGCGGTAATTCTCTGCAAGGTCAGTTACGCGCAGCAGGTGGTCGTAGATGTCACGGTAGAATGGCAAGACAGGCCCGCTTATTAACCTAAATTGTCCGTGGCTGATGCGATACAGAACGTCAAGTTGCTTCGAGGATATTCGTCTGAGACGAAGTATGCTTCTTTTCAAACCGAGTATTTCTTCCAGGATCTCGACATTTGGACGCCGAGCAGAGAAGACGTCATCTTCAAGGATGCTTATGCGTTCATCGAAGTCATCCATCACCGGCAAATAATCATCGACGATCGTATCTATTATTTGATGGAGTAGAAATGGGGCTCCGCGCTGGCAGATCACAGGACTTGAACGAACCGACTGCTTAACACGTTCTATGCTGTTAAAGGATTCGTGGTGATAGGTAACAACGAAATTGGATCCAATATAGCCATCCAATTCAATCGTGTTGAAGCGGTCCGGAGTCGACTCTGTGCGAACAGCATGTACTATGAAAAACAGGTAGTCAGGAAACTCCTCAACCTTTGGGTGATGTCGCGTTACCCGGCAATCCTCAACCGTGAGAGGATGAAAGCGGAAAATATCCAGGAGCACGCGATCGTCCATCTCTGAGGGTGATGCCAGATCAACCCAAATCGTGCTTTTCTCCTCTCTAAGAAGAGCAGGGAGGTTCTCCTTAGTGAAGCCTTCCTCGACCCGCTCGGCTCCTTCGCGGTAAACAAAGATGTCCATTGCTGAATCCTCAAAGATCGTTAGTTGACGTAAACTCGACGCAATTCCAGGAGACTGTTACCATACGGGCTTTCTTAACTTCAATTAGATTAGACCACGTTTAATGTCTACTACCACAAAGATTTTGATTGCTGAAGATGTAAGCGAGAGTGGCATTCAGCCACTACGTGTGGCTGGTTTCTCTGTTGAAAAAAGAACGCGTCTTTCGCGAAATGAGTTGCTCGAGGCTGTGAGGGATTACGACGGGCTAATTGTTCGCAGTGAAACCCAGGTGTCGGCTCAGTTGATGGATGCTGCGCCGCGGTTGCGCGTCATAGGGCGAGCCGGAGTTGGTGTGGATAACATCGATGTTGGTGCGGCCACCTCAAGGGGCATAGTTGTTATGAACGCTCCTGACGCCAATACCATAACAACTGCCGAACACACAATGGCTTTGCTTGTTTCTCTGGCACGTCTGATACCTCAGGCTAATAGAAGCTTGCGATCTGGAAAATGGGACCGGAAAAGGTTTGTAGGCACTGAACTCCAGGGTAAAACACTTGGCATCATTGGACTCGGTCGGATTGGTCGAGCCGTTGCCATCCGGGCACGTGCGTTTGGAATGATTATCGCCGCTTATGACCCCTTCATCGCACCCGAACAGGCACGTGATCTTGAAATCGAAGTAGTGTCACTTGACGAAGTCTTCGCTCGGGCTGACTTCCTTACTATGCATACACCATTAACTCCTGATACCCGGGGAATCGTAGGGAAGGAGGCTTTCTCGCTAATGAAACCGGGTGTTCGCATAGTGAATTGCGCGCGCGGAGGGCTTGTAGACGAAACCGCCCTTTGTGACGCTATCAAGGCTGGAGTTGTTGCTGGCGCCGCGCTTGACGTATTTGCTGAAGAACCGCCAGCGCCCGACCATCCTTTATTGGTTCTCGACGAGGTGATCGCGACACCCCATCTCGGAGCTTCGACGGCGGAGGCTCAGGAAGGTGTCGCTTTCACTGTGGCCGAACAGATGCGAGATTTTCTCTTAGCAGGGGTTCTGAGAGGCGCCGTTAATGTTCCCGCACTTGGCACTAGGGAACTCAGCGCATTGCATCCTTACATTCAATTAGCTGAAAGTTTAGGTAGATTCCAAGCGCAAATAGTTGATGGACCCGTCCGAGAAGTAAAGATCGAGTATGCGGGAGAGATTGTTGACCTTAACGCAGCCCCGGTTACTCGATCTTTCCTTGCTGGCTTGCTGCGCGACGTGAGTGCTCGTGTGAACGCCGTTAATGCATTCCTGATTGCAGAGGAGCGGGGCATAACAGTAACTACATCTTATCTGCGAACAGCCACAGACTCCGCACCCGCAATCAGGACGAATGTTGTCACGAGTACCGGAGACCACACTTTGGCAGGCACGCTTTTTGGTCAGGGTGGAGAAGATCGCCAGGGCCGAATCACAGAGATCAATGGCTTCTATATCGAGGCAATTCCGCAAGGCTACATGCTGGTCATGCGCAATCGTGATGTGCCGGGTGTCATCGGGCACGTCGGAACCATTCTGGGACAGCGTCAAGTGAACATCAGCCGATTCCATCTCGGGCGAAAGGAACTCGGAGGAGAAGCGATGGCAGTTATTGAAGTCGACGCTCCTGTCGATAAGGAAACACTCGAAGAACTGCGTTCACTCGAGCAGGTTTTCTCGGCCCAAGAAATAGAGCTTGTCTGACAGGAAGGATGAAGGATGAAGGATGGACCATTTACCATTTAGCATTTTTCATTTGTGATTTTTCATTTTTACTGTCCCTACTTTTTTAACTTTCTTTCTGTGCCACTGATAA
>CAZNPP010000149.1:0-8429 GCA_964574785.1 uncultured Chloracidobacterium sp.
CCCTCCGCCGGACGGATACTAGCATAAGGTCGAAGTGTGGAAAAGTGATTTAACTCAGGAGACAGAAGTCAGAAGACAGAAGTCAGGAGCCAGGAGTCAGAAGTCAGCGTAGGACCGCCTGCGGGCGGTTGCGAAAATCAGAAACTCCAGTTTTCCAATAAGTAGCACCCTGCTGGAGTTTCTGGAGAAGTCAGAAGTCAGAATTTTCAATGCTACGGACTTCTGACTTCTAGTTTCTGACTCCTGACTCCTGACTTCTGACTTCTAGCTTCTGACTGCTGACCCCTGACTTCTTGAGTTATTAACTCAACGTGAGGTTGCCGGCGCCTGGCTGACCCTGGTCAACCGAGCTTCGGACCTTCAGCAACCGATCAAGCATCTCCGCACACTCGGCACTTCGTGACGCTAGCTGAGCATCGGCCTGCTCATGAAGGTGTTTCAATCGATGCAATTCGTCAGCAATGTGCAATGCAGCGAGGATCGCTACTTTGAGCGAATCGACAGTAAGAGTTCCTGAGGAAATCTCGCGCATTCGGCTATCAACAAAGTCGGCTAGCTGAATGATGTATTCAGTGTCTCCATCCGAACGAATGTTATAGGTTTGATTGTATATCTCGACTCTTATCGTGGGAGTAGTCGTTGTCGCATCCATACTGCTTTTTCCAAGGATCTGGCCGATTCCGGCTGTCATCGAAGCTCCTCCGCCATCTCTGGATCCAGGGCGGCAACTGCATCCAACATTGCTTCCACCTTCATGCGAATCATGTCACGCTCGGCCAGAAGCTTCTCAACCTGTGTTTCAAGCCGCTCTTTTTCATTTAGAACATTGCCCATATCACGGCGCATAAGCGAAAGCTCTCTTTCAAGCTTCTCTTTCTCCTGACGAAGTGTTTTTGTTAGCTCGATAGTGCGATAGATTTTGTCCTCGAGGTGTGAGAATTTTTCTAAGCCACTCAAACCAACCATTACTGTCTCCTGGACAATCTCTACACTTGAAATCGAGCCGTTCGATTATGCGACTTCGCGCGAACAATCGCAAGACTCATCGTACACTAGCACGTGATTTATTTTTCCTAGTGCACTTGCGCAGCAAATTTTTGCGCGAGCAACTCAACGAGGGAGCGATGCAACTCTTCAACTTCCTCGTCGCGTAGGGTTCTTTCATCAGCACGGTATTCTACACGCACTGTTACTGCGCGCTTGTCGTCAGGAATATTTGATCCTTCATAAGTGCCTACTAACTTCGCACCGCGGATAAAGCTCACCTGCTCACCGGCAATCGCCTCAAGTAGCTCAGCAATCATCAGGGTCCGACTAACCAGTAGGGTGACATCACGAGAGACCGCGGGATATCGCGGCAATGGCTTATATTGAATCGATCGCTCCGATGACCCAAGCAATGTCGATAGGTCTAATTCGACAACATAGACGGGCTGCCTAAACTTGTAAGCTGAAGCAATGGCTTCCGACATTCTGCCAATTGTTCCGATCTCAGTACCATCGGCGAGACGGATGCTAGCTGCTTGTCCTTCGCGTAAGTGCTTAGCGTTGGTCCTTTCAAAACCTAACGGACCCAAATTCATGACCTCTACGGCCATCTCCAGAGCGCCCTTTAAATCCTGGAAATCAAGCGCGCGTGAACTCTGAGCTTTTCCTGCTTCGACCACCCCTCCCGTTGTGACAAGGGCTAGAGCTTCTCGCTCTTCTGGAAGCTCACCGGCCCTGTAATTGGCAAAAATACGGCCAATTTCAAATAATCCAACGTCTCGAGTGCCGTGGTTTAGGTTGTGCCGCAAGGCGTCTAGTAGCCCCGGCAAAAGTGTCGGGCGCATTCTGCTAGCGTTTTCAATAACAGGATTCTGCAGTGTAACGAACCGTTCTTCGTCCTTCTCGACGGCTTGGAACGTGGGAATCAATTCGAATTGATCCTCATATACACTCTCGATAAAGCTGAAACTAATCGCTTCATAAAATCCGCAAGCGCTGAGCGCACGTCGAAGCGCTCGACACTTCATCTCCTTCACTTGATATTCACCGACGTGACTACCCGAGGGGAGTTCAGAACCAATGCCGTCATAGCCTGTATGACGAGCGATCTCCTCGACCAGGTCTTCCTCTATGTGAACATCAGCTCGCCAACTTGGAACTGAAAACCTCACTGCTTCAGTTTCTACTTCGCTTCCTTTTTGCTCGAAGCCCAACCCTTTAAGAATTCGCATCATTTCGGGAATCGCAACACTCAGCGATGTCAAAGCTTCCACCCTGCTGGGGCGAAAAGATACTTCCCGAACCATTACGGGTTCCGGGTAAACATCTATAGCATTCTCAGTAGCGTTACCGCCGGCGATGGCACAGATGAGTTCAACACAGCGGTTCTGTGCGCGCAAAACATTCTCGCAGTCTGCGCCTCTTTCGAATCTGCGCGATGCCTCAGTGTCCATTCCAAGTGCTCTTGCCGTGCGACGCACCGAGTCAGGATCGAAATACGCGCTTTCGATAAATACATCCGTAGTCGCTTCTGAGATCTCAGACTCTTCACCACCCATGATACCGGCCAAAGCCACCGGCCTTTCCGCATCGGCAATAACGAGCATGTCAGACTTGAGTGTACGTTCGACCCCATCAAGGGTGGTCAGTTTTTCACCATCTGTAGCTCGCCGCACTACTATTTTGTTATTAGTGAGCTTCGCCAGATCGAAAGCATGCAGAGGTTGACCAAGTTCGTGAAGGACGTAATTCGTAATATCAGCTACGTTGTTGATTGGTCTTTGCCCGATTTCCGTCAGCCGCTTTGCAAGCCAATCCGGTGCTGGACCGATCTTTACATTACAAACAACGCGGCCAGCATAACGTGGGCAAAGATCGGGGTCATGAATCTCGACACTCGCAAGAGCTTCAGCCCGACCCGCAACTTTTGGCGGAATTGGCGCTGGCCAGTGCACTTTTCCGTCTTCAATTACAGAAACTTCGCGAGCGATTCCAACATGAGAAAGACAGTCAGGCCGATTCGACGGGACTTCCACATCAAGCACAAAATCCCCATTAGACTCTTCGACCGCATCGACAGCCAAGCCAACCATCGTGAGCCGCTCACGTAGTTCGAGAGGCGTCAAACTGGTTTCAGTTAGCTCTTTAAGCCAGTTGTAACTGATGTACATATTCTCGGCCGCAGCTTACGAGCTAATAGGACACGATTCGCTCGCGAAAGACTCTTACTAATCAAATTGTTCGAGAAAGCGTATGTCGTTTTCGAATAGCAGGCGAATGTCATCGAGCCCGTACATCAACGAGCACATGCGATCGATTCCCAAACCAAAAGCGAACCCAGAGAATTCGTTTGGGTCGACTCCTGCTGCTCGCAATACATTTGGATGCACCATGCCGGAGCCACCCAGTTCGATCCAGCCGGAGTGCTTGCAGATCCTGCACCCGCTTCCGCCACACTTAAAACAACTGAAGTCAAACTCAGCGCTCGGTTCCGTGAAGGGGAAATAGGAGGGCCGAAAGCGCGTCACCGTGTTTGGTCCAAACATCCGACGCAAGAATTCGGCTACAGTGCCTTTCAGATGAGCCATGGAAATGCCACGGTCCACACAAAGACCTTCCACCTGGAAAAACATAGGGTTATGTGTGGGATCGGGCGTATCCCGACGAAACACGCGGCCCGGTGCAATCATTCGCACGGGTGCCCCGCGACGTTGCATCGCATGGATTTGAACAGTGGAGGTCTGGGAACGCAGGGCGAATCCATTGGATGTATAGAAGGTATCCTGCGGGGCACGAGCCGGATGAGTCTCAGGTATGTTCAGCGCGTCGAAATTGTAAAAATCAGTTTCAATCTCGCGACCATCTTCAATTGCATAGCCCAACGTCACAAAAATGTCTTCGATGCGCTCACGCAGAAGCGTAATTGGATGGAGATGTCCACGTCGCGGTCGCCTGCCGGGCAGAGTGACATCAACACTTTCGCGTTCAATTCGTTGTCGCTCGATGTAGGTCTGAAGATTTCGTTCAGAATCATCCAGCAACTTAACGATTTCAGCTTCAGTCGTCTGAACCAACTGACCAAACGCCTTCCGCTCTTCGGGCTTGATTCGTCCTACTAATTTCTTACAAGCGGCCAGTGCACTTTTTCTTCCGAGGTGTCGAGTGCGCAATTCAGTAACCGCGCGCAGCTCTGCCTCAGCATGATGCAGGTTCAAATCGTGCGCTGCGGACTCACCGGTAAAGTGAGCAAAGCGTTCGAATTCTGTCTCGAACGCTTTGCGTGCTGTCTCTACCTGCTCTTGAGGGTCCTGCTGACTTTGGTTCTCCGTGATCACGTTCTTTTAAGCAGCGGCCTCTTCACGTTCCTCACTATCGAGTGCACCCTTTGCTTGTTTCGCAACTTGGCTGAATGCCTCAGGCTGATTTGCTGCCAAGTCTGCGAGGACCTTGCGGTCAAGTTCGATTCCGGCGAGCTTCAGTCCATGCATGAATCTCGAGTAATTCAGACCATTCAAGCGAGCTGCAGCGCTGATGCGAACTATCCAAAGGCTGCGAAAGTCACGCTTCTTCAGTTTTCGTCCTGTATAAGCGAAGTTCAAGCCCCGTTCGACTGACTCTTTTGCCGATCTATAAAGCTTTGACTTAGTTCCCCGATAACCTTTTGCCAGTTTAAGTATCTTCTTGCGTCGTTCGAGACGCTTGTTTCCACGTTTTGCTCGAGGCATTGTATGAATCCCCCTTCTAAGTAATGAGTGATGAGTGACGAGTAGAAAAACTCATCACTCATGACTCATTATTACTTATCACTCATCACTCATCACTTTTTCTTTATTCCCTTCCATAAGGAAGCATTTTTTCAATTCGCTTTTGATCGGCTTTAGATACAAGAGTATCGATATCCAATAAGCGTTTTCGTTTATTGCTCTTCTTAGTCAGGATGTGACGGGCATGTGAATGCCCACGTTTTACTTTGCCGGTAGCAGTCAAACGAAATCGTTTAGCTGCCCCTCTGTGTGTCTTGAGTTTAGGCATGATTTCTCCGTTTGATTGTTGAATTCCGGAATTGCGAATTTCGATTTGCAAATTCCAAATTCAAAATCGACATTCCTCATTGGTCCGTTTTCACAGCTCCCTTGTGTTGGCGCTTCGGACCAAAAATAATAAACATCTGGTTGCCTTCCATGCGTGGTCGGGCTTCAACCTCACCCACATCTGAAAGGTCGTTTTCGAGTTTCTCCAAAATCCGCGCACCAAGCTCGCGGTGTGTCATCTCCCGACCTCGAAACCAGATGGTGGCTTTAACTTTGTCACCTTCCTGGAGCCACTCGCGCGCATGTTTCATACGATAACTGTAGTCGTGTTCGTCAGTTCCGGGACGAAACTTCACTTCCTTTACAGTGATCGTGACCTGCTTCTTCTTCGCCTCGCTAGCCTTCTTCTTTGCTTCGTACTGAAACTTTCCGAAGTCAATTATCCGGCAAACGGGCGGGTCCGCGGTTGCGGCAACCTCGACCAAATCGAGGCCTCTGTCGCGGGCAGTGCGGATGGCGTCGCGTACATCCATCACGCCTAATTGCTCGCCATCTTCGCCAATTACACGCACCTCAGGTACGCGAATTCTTTCGTTAATACGCACGGCCGGCATGCGACGATTGTCGGGACGTTGGCCGCGCCCTCTATAGCCAGTAGCTATTGCTGCACCTCCTTAGAAAAAGAGTCCAAAGTCCAAAGTCCAATGTCCAATGTCCAAAGGCCAAAGCCCTAAGGCCAATGGCCTATTCATTCCTTAAAGCCCGCGACTCAATGAGTCTGCGTACCATGTTCCTAAATTCTTTCAGTGACATCACGCCGATGTCACCTCGAGAGCGCTCTCGAACGGCAACCTGCCCCTGCTCTAGCTCTCGATCGCCGAGTACCAGCATGAAGGGGATCTTTTGCAATTGAGCGTCACGAATCTTCGCGCCAATCTTTTCACTCTTAAGATTCGCCTCAACACGTAACTGATCTGTTCGTAACTCCCGGGCCACCTGTTCAGCGTACACATTGATTCGATCAGTGATTGGCAATACAGCGACCTGAACTGGCGCTAGCCAAAGCGGAAAAGCGCCAGCATAGTGCTCGATCAAGACGCCAAAGAAGCGCTCCATCGACCCAAAAAGCGCCCGGTGAATCATCAACGGGCGATGAGGCTTGTTGTCCTCACCAATGTACTCGAGCTGAAAACGTTCGGGCAGATTGAAATCAAACTGCACGGTCGTCAACTGCCACGTACGCCCAATCGCATCCTCGACGCGAATGTCGATCTTGGGACCGTAAAAAACTGCCTCGCCTTCAATCCTTTGGTAACCAATTCCCCGTTCTTTCAAAGCATCCACAAGGGCTTCTTCAGCTCGCTCCCATTGTTCATCGGAACCGAGATAGCGAGCTTCAGGATCATCACCCCGAACCGAAAGCTCGATCTTGATATCTTTGAAGCCGAAGACCTCATACATGTGAAACGCGAAGTCCATGCAACCGAGGATCTCGCCTCGGACCGTTTCAGGCGTGCAGAAGATGTGAGCATCATCCTGGGTAAAGCCTCGGACTCTCGTTAAGCCATGTAACGTACCTGAAAGCTCGGCCCGGTAAACCGTTCCCAACTCAGCGTAGCGAATCGGCAGATCGCGATATGAACGCTGCCCCGATTTGTAGATCCCGATGTGAAAAGGACAGTTCATCGGCTTAATCCGGAACTCCTGTTCCTCGAATTCCATCGGCGAGAACATCGAGCCGGCGTAATTCTCTTCGTGGCCACTGATGAACCAAAGGTCCCGCTTGGCTATGTGCGGCGTAAAGACCAATCCATAGTTCCGCGCAAGCAATTGTTCACGCAGATAGTCTTCCATCTCCTTGCGAATGGCGCCGCCTTTAGGATGCCAGAAAATCAGCCCTTGTCCGTATTGCTCCTGAATCGAGAAAAGATCGAGTTCGCGTCCCAAGCGCCGATGGTCTCGTTTCTCAGCTTCTTCACGCTGCTTGAGCCAAGCATCAAGTTCTTCTTGCGTGAAGAATGCCGTTCCATAGATTCGCTGCATCTGAGGCTGCGAAGCGTCACCCATCCAATAGGCTCCTGCCAGTGACAGCAACTTAAAAGCACGCAGCTTATTCGTATTAGGAACATGCGGCCCAAGACAGAAATCGATGAAGGGCGAGCCGTCGATATAGTAAACGCTCACCATGTCGCCACCTTTGTCGTCAATTAGCTGACACTTCAGTGGTTCGTCACGCTCCTCAAAGATCTGGAGAGCCTTCGGTTTGGGAATGTCCTCCCGCCGATAAGGCAGATTGCGTTTTGCGATTTCACGCATCCGCTTCTCTACTACTGGCAAGTCGGCTTCCGTTAACGGGTGCGGTGTAATCACATCGTAGAAGAATCCGTAGCGCGGATCTTCAAGCAATGCGGGACCGATCCCGAGCTTTGTTCCGGGAAACAGGTCGAGTACCGCAGCGGCTAAGAGATGCGCGGTCGAGTGTCGAAGTACGTCCAGGCCATCGAGCGTCTGAGGCAGTACTGGTTCGATGTGGACAGGTTCGCCGTTCGCCGCGTCGAGCGTGAAGGCTAAATCGACTTCACGACCATTCACACGGGCTGCAAGAGCCTGCTTAGCAGCTTCACGGTCAAGCTTTTTTAGCGCTTCGGCGACCGTGATGGGTGCGGCGATTTGTGTCGCCGCGCCCCCTTTAAGTTGTACGTTTATTTCATTCATAGCTAATTCCCTCAAAGACTCGTCGCGCGTGAGTGTCCAAATGATTTACACGCAGTATGGATGTACGGCCTCGTCGCGGCGAAAGCGCCCGGCGTCCGTTTGCGATTCTCGATTTGGGAATAACTATTTACTAACTTCAAGATCGGATTCGATAGGAGCGCCTTCGCCGCGCCCGCTAAGCAGCGGGTCGGTTAATTCAGTGTAAAGAATCGAGTGTATGTTCGATTCATGACGAAGGTCTTCCGGAGCATCCTACCAAAAGTTTGAAAAACCACAGGTGCAAAGGTCAGCACCCACTTCACTTACCAATTAACGAGCCGCGATTCTAACAATCCTCTGCCATGGGCGCAAGCACACATATGGACATCGATGTGGCGCATGCTGTCAGCTTGCGTTCGGGGCGCAAAAGATCTCTTCGCAGGAACTCGAGTGGTTTACTTTGAGATCTCCTTAGCCGAAACACCGTTCAGGAGGAAAAAGATCTTCGTGAAGAAACTAGAGTGGTTTACTTTGCCACCTCTTAACCGAAACACTGTTCAGGAGGAAAAGATCTCCGTGAAGGAACTAGAGTGGTTTACTTTGAGATTTCTCTACCGTCCCGAACGCAACCTAACAGGATGCGCCACACCGGATGCGCCACGTCGATGTGGCGCATGCTGTCAGCTTGCGTTCGGGGCGCAAAAGATCTCTTCGCAG
>CAZNPP010000149.1:8529-11191 GCA_964574785.1 uncultured Chloracidobacterium sp.
GTTTACTTTGAGATTTCTCTACCGTCCCGAACGCAACCTAACAGGATGCGCCACAACGGGCCTAAAGAACACGACAAACGGAAGTTTGTCAGACTTTATATTGTGGCGGTCTCAAGAGAAACAATTGGGGCCACGCGATCGCGGATCAGTTTGTACTCAACCGAATCGACTAGTGCACGCCAGCTTGCTTCCACAATATTTGCCGATACCCCAACCGTACCCCAGGTACCATCCTCATCCCCAGAAGAGATCAATACCCGCACCAAACTCGCCGTACCTGAAAGCCGGCTCGGTATGACACGAACCTTGTAATCGATCAACCGCATCTCGGCGATGGTAGGATAGAAACCCTCAAGCGCACGCCGCAACGCATTATCCAGAGCATTTACAGGGCCATTACCTGTAGCCGCAGTATGCTCGACAGATTCACCAACTCTTATCTTTACCGTCGCCTCGCTCAGTGGCATGAGCGCGCCGCGATGCTCGTCGATTACCCGAAAGCCCAACAATTCAAAGAACCTCTGCTGCGCACCACATAATTTGCGCACCAACAACTCAAAACTGGCATCTGCAGCCTCAAACTCGTAGCCATCGTGCTCAAGTTGCTTTATCTCTTCGAGCACTCTTCGCTCATCGTGCAGGGCTAATCCCAACTCACGAGCTTTTGCCGCAAGATTAGCTCGTCCAGAAAGATCGGAGATGAGGACGCGTCGTCCATTACCCACCGCCTCGGGACTGATGTGTTCGTAAGTTTGGGGATTGCGCTCAACCGCGGAGACGTGAACACCTCCCTTATGGGCAAACGCGCTATCCCCCACGAACGGGGCTCGCAAGTTAAACGAAAGATTGGCGATATCACTTACAAATCTTGATATGTCGCGCAACTTCTTCAGACGTTCCTGTCCTATCACATGATGGCCGAGCTTTAACTCCAGATTTGGTATGACCGAACAAAGATTGACATTGCCACAGCGTTCTCCATAGCCATTGATGGTTCCCTGCACATGGACCACGCCGGCGGAGACAGCAGCCAGCGTATTTGCTACTGCGAGATCACCATCGTTGTGACAATGAATTCCAAGTGGCACGTTTATTCTTGCTGCCACTTCCCGAACGACAGAAGCTATGGTCGATGGAAGCGTTCCGCCGTTCGTATCACAAAGAACAATTCGCTGCGGCCGTCCTTCAGCAGCGGCACACAATGTTTCGAGCGCGTATTGCGGGTCAGCGTTAAAGCCGTCAAAGAAGTGCTCAGCGTCGTAAATGACAAACGGCACCCGGCCAGTTAGATACCTTACAGTATCTCTAATTATCTCGAGATTCTCCTCGCGATTGAGGCGAAGCGCCTCGGTTACGTGGAGTAACCATGACTTACCGAAAATAGTCACAACAGGTGTTTCTGCTTTCAATAATGCCTGAATGCTTGGATCGTCTGCGCAGGTCAGTGACTTTCTTCGAGTCGCTCCAAAAGCGGCAAGGCGAGCATTTGATAGTCTTAGTTTCCGGGCCTGCTCGAAGAAAGCTATGTCCCTTGGATTAGAGCCAGGCCAACCCCCTTCGATGAAATCTACACCCAAATCATCCAGATGCTCAGCAACCTGGCATTTGTCTTCCACTGAGAAGTTGACACTCTCACCCTGCATACCATCACGAAGAGTAGTATCGTAGATTTCGAGAGATTCGCTCATTTACTTCCCTTCTCCGCCAAACTCGTCGCGATCGGTTACTGCGCCTACACTACTGCTCGATACCAGTCGAGCGTATTTAGCAAGTACTCCCCGACGATAACGGGGTGGCGGCGGACGCCAGGCTGAGCGCCGGCGCTTAAGTTCATCGGCCGGTACATTGAGTTGTAGCAGACGGGCTCCAGCATCGATTGTGATCGAATCGCCTTCTTCGATTAAGGCAATCGTGCCACCTACTGCAGCTTCTGGGGCGACATGCCCAACTACCATCCCGTACGTACCACCTGAGAATCTTCCGTCAGTAATGAGTCCTACAGCATCGCCCAAACCAGCGCCGATGATTGCTGAAGTAGGTGCAAGCATCTCGCGCATTCCTGGTCCACCTTTGGGTCCTTCATAGCGGATGACTACAACATCTCCGGGTTGGATCTTTCCGGCTAAGATAGCTGCGAGACAACTTTCTTCTGAGTCAAAGACCCTAGCTGGACCAGTTATGCGTGGATTCTTAATTCCGCTAATTTTGGCAACCGCTCCTTCTGTAGCGAGATTCCCTTTTAGAATTGCCAGATGACCCTGGCTGTACACGGGATTTCGCCACTGACGAATCACATCCTGATCCGCAGAAGGTTCTGCGGGGACGCCATCAAGTACCCCAGCTAACGTCTGCCCGGTGATGGTTAACGCTTCGCCATGAAGCCTTCCATTAACAAGAAGTATTTTCATCACCTGTGGAATACCGCCGGCGCGGTGAAGATCAGTCGCAACATAGCGTCCTGAAGGCTTAAGATCGCAGAGAACCGGAACCCGTCCTCGAATCTCTTCGAAGTCATCGATCGTTAGTGGCACTCCGGCGGCATGAGCAATAGCCAAAAGATGGAGAACTGCATTGGTCGACCCACCGACTGCCATTATCACAGCAATGGCATTCTCAAAGGCTGGACGGGTTAGTAAATGACGGGGAAGGATCTCCTTACGAA
>CAZNPP010000150.1:0-10964 GCA_964574785.1 uncultured Chloracidobacterium sp.
ACTGTCTGGCAAGTGGGGAGTAGATCACTCAAGCGAAGTTGTCAATCACTCTGCGAAGCTTCTCGTTCACCTTCTGGGCGGTGGATTCCAGTTTTGGATTGCCAACGACTGACAGCATCTTCGCTGCATCTATGACAGAGACGACCGTTCGTCCACCCTGTTCGTAAACGATCACATTGCAGGGAAGCAGTAACCCGATGTCGATCTCTTCCTGCAAGGTCTCGTACGCGAGTGCAGGATTGCAGGCGCCGAGAATCACGTAGCGGCGGAAATCCACGCCAAGTTTCTCTTTAAGTTTCTCCTTGATGTCTATCTCGGAGAGCACGCCGAAGCCTTCATCCTTTAGCGCGGCGCGCACCTGTTCAATAGCCTCCTCGTAAGTGATATCAATTGTCTTGCTGAACCCGTACTTTGAATGTTCTGGTTGTTGTGCACTCATCTTCGTTGTCCTTCTCCACTGTAACTTGCAAAAGGTGGGTAGCTCGCTGCTTAGCATTCATTGTTGTAATTCTGACCTTGAATGAGATAGCAAGATCCATGCCTACTTGAGATTATCGATAGTACGATGACTGGTAGTGTCTAATTCGATGTCAATCACCGAACTGATTTCGCACGAAATCGAAAGGTAAAGCAGGCTAAAAGAACAATGACCAGCAAAACTCTTCTGATGATCCGAGCATTAAACGCTATTCATGAATTTCTCCGTTTCCAGATTAAGGAGCACCAGACCGTGATCCCCTGGAAGTAGAAAAGCCGTGAGACCACACCAAAGTGTGACTAAAGTCACTGCGTGGATCTTAAAGCCGGTTTACCTTACACAGAGAAGGGAGAAAATCGAAAGATGACACTTACTACGACAAAGACTGTTCGCGACCTGGCTCTCGAATTACCAAACGCCACACGTATTTTCGAGAAACTAAAGATTGATTATTGCTGCGGCGGAAGCCGCCCTCTCGAAGAGGCGTGCGTTGATGCCGGAGTAGAAGTTGATAATGTCTTGCGGATGCTCGAGGAATCTGCACAAACCGACGTACAGACGGGGGAAACCACGGACTTGCAGGTAGCCCCACTCACGAACGTCATGTCATACATCGTTGAGAAGCACCACGTCTTCACGCGTCAGGAGATGGAAAGGCTCACCGAGTTGCTTACAAAGGTTTGCACTGTGCATGGGCAGAATCATCCGGAGTTATTGAAGATACAGTCGCTCTTTCAGGAATTATGCAACGACCTGACACCACATATGTTCAAGGAAGAGCAGGTGCTTTTCCCGTATATCACGCAGATGGAAGAGGCTACGGAGAATGAGCATCCAATACCGCCAGCACCGTTCGGTACGGTGCGCAATCCCGTGCGCATGATGATGATGGAGCACGACACTGCGGGAGATCTACTGAAGCAACTTCGCGAGACAAGTTCCGATTACACTGTGCCTCCGGACGTTTGCATCAGCTACCAGACCTTGTACCAGGCAATGGAAGCCTTCGAACAGGATCTCCATCAACATATCCATCTGGAGAACAATATCTTGTTCCCACGTGCGGTCGAGATGGAGGACACAACCGGCGCGTGACGATTATTCTTCCAAAGTTTTGAGAGACCAGATCAGCGCGCTTACACCAAGGCCGACGGAGAGCAGAGCAAGAGCGATCACGAGATTCTGTAGTCTGAAAGCTGAGAAGAGCAGCGAAGCCCATAGGATGAGAATGGTGTAAATCTTAGCTTTGCGCGGTAAGCCTCTTCGCTCTTTGAAATTTAGGATGTAGGGCCCAAGGTATTTATTACTCATCAGGCGGTTGTAAAGTCTTTCCGAACCTCTCACATAACAGGCGGATGCCAACAGCAGGAAAGGTGTGGCCGGGAGAAGCGGCAGAATGGCTCCGAGGATCCCAAGCAGCACGCAGATAGTGCCGATCACGTTAAGGATGATTTTTGTTACAGGGTTCAAATTAACTCTCCGCGAGTCGGCTGCTTTCATAAATTAACGCCCGCACGTTCCTCGCTGCGCTGCTCGTGAAGTTCTTTCGATAATAATCTCGAATAGTTGCATTATTGTCCAACTAAAGTTAGTCGAACGTTGGAAGGCTTGCGAAGGCGGCCAGAAGCTTATCATCTGCAATGTAAAGTGAGCGGCCCTCGACTTCGATCAATCCCTCATGTTGAAGGCGTGTAAGGGCCCGCGAAACAACCTCGCGTACCGTGCCGATGCGTGCGGCGATCTGTTGATTTGTTAGTGTGAGCTCAACGCTTAGCCCGTGTTCTCCCTTCCGCGTGCCTCTCCTTCTCGCTTCTGCTAGCAGAAAGCGTGCGAGCCGCTGGCCCACTTCGCGCAGAGAAAGGGCTTCAACTAGTTCGGCACAACGCCGCAACCGCCGTGCAAGTACTTTCAGCGCCGCAAGAGTGATCTGCGGATGTTCGACACAAAGCTGCTGCACATCGCGCTTATCAATAAACAGCACGGTTGCATCTTCTTCGGCAGCCACGGTAGAAGGGAACGGACCATCATCGAATACAGGGACTTCAGCGACTGTAGCTCCGGCTCGCTCGACGTGGATGACTTGCTCGCGCCCCTCGAGACTCTCGCGAAACGCGCGCACCGCACCGTCAACGATGACATACAGCCCTCGCGCCTGTTCTCCGGCGACGAATAGTACTTCATCTTTTTCAAACCGGCGCTCAATCGCTCGACTGGCTAAGGCGCTCAAGGTGTTTTCATCGAGGTCGCTGAATAATGCTGTCCGCTTGAGAGCTTCAATCTTGTCCATACTAACCGTTCTTAACATTCTCCGGAGACTGTGACATAAGTCATAATTACGCAAAGCGAAAAAGTGGGTACTTAATACTACTTGCGTCAGAGGTAGTTGTGCCAGCCATCTGATTCGGAAAGACGTGTCAAACTCAATTGCGGAGAGGGTGAGGAGATGAATATTGACAAATCATTCAAGAGTGAGGAGGCAGACGATGCGGAGCGATTGCTAGTGGCTGATCACGTGGAGGTTGATCAACTTATTCGCGATCTGCTCGATGCGCTGGATAATGGCGATGCCGCGATCGCGTTTGGCCGTCTGGACCTCTTGTGGGCTCGTTTAGCCATGCATATACGCGCGGAAAACCTGCACCTATTTCCTTCCATACTTAAGGCGGTTGAAGTTGGTGACGCCAAGTTTGAGACGCTAACTTTAGAAAAAGCAAGCGAAGCTATCGCGCGGCTTCGGAATGACCATGACTTTTTCATGCATGAGCTTGCTGATTCAGTTAAAACGATACGAGAGGTGCGAGTCACGAACCAAAGTTCTGAGACAACAAAACAACTCTATGAAGTGAAACAGCGGATCATTGCAGTTGGTAAGCGGCTAAAGGAGCACAATCAACTCGAAGAGGAGCTTGTCTATCGCTGGCCCAAGATTCTCTTGGATGAATCCGCGCAAACTCATCTGGCAGAGCAAGTCCGGCAGGAAATCGAGAATCTGCCGCCACGATTCACAGCCGGGACCAGTGGAACATGATAAGACGTTAGGGTGATGATCAAAACTCGTGACGATAAGAGGCTTGATGAAAATACTTTGGTGCTGAACGTGCTCAGTCATGCCGTCGACCAAGCCAAGCCGTTGGAAATTCAACTTCGAAGGCGAAGAATGAGACAAGTTCTTTTTCGTATAATTCCGACGATCCTGTATGTACGTACTCGCTTAAGAACGAATAAAAGGAAAGAAGCTCTCACAAGTCCTGGCCATGGTGGCACAGTGTTGCGATAGGGGCGACGATTCTCGTATGGTTCGACATCGTGTGGTCGCTGCGATGCTGGTTCTGAGTCCAACCACCGGCCATAGCGAGTTTTCCCCCAAAACATGCGGGAACTTTCCACATCGATCACCTCTTAGCACCGCAAGTTGGGCATTTTTCAACTTTTTGACCCGGTATATTCGTTGCATTCCTTAAACAATGATGAGTCATTTGTTCGATATCGCCGTTTCGGCGGATATCGTTTCTGTTCTGCAGTGAGGTTAGTCGATGAATGCAGAAGCGCTTTTGACCACGAGCCGGATCTCACGCCGATGTTTCGGTAATCGATTATTGCTGGCCTCAACAGGATTGCCCTTCGTCGCGACTCGACTCGACATCAAGGCCGTGCAAAAGTCGCACCCCATCATCGCCTATCCGCCGATGAAAATTGAGGGCGCCGAAAGTGTGATGCCTGGTTCGTACTTGTACTTCAACTACCCATCCTCTAATGATTCGGCAGTTCTGGTACGCAATCACGATGGCCAATATCACGCGTTCAGTAGGACGTGTTCGCATCTTGGCTGCTCGGTCGACTTCGATGTCGCGCGTAGCTGTCTCGCTTGTCCATGTCATGAGGGAGTCTATGATGCGCAAACCGGTTTTGCGCTTCTTGGTCCTCCTCCACGCCCGCTTGATTTGATCGCTCTGCAAATTCAGGCAGGCGGACAGGTATGGGCAGTCGGAAAGGGAAATCCAAGACGTAGTGATGAGTGATGAGTGATGAGTGATGAGTAATGAGTGATACTAGATTGGGTTCTAATTATATGTGTTTGCTAAAGGATGACCGCTCACTTCGGCCTCTAGAGATGCTTCTACAAATAAAGCCGAGTAACGGCACCCTAAGAAACTCATCACTCATCACTCATCACTCATCACTCATCACTCATACTTAAGGAGGTTAAAAATGAAAAACTCGAAACTCAAATTTATTTTGGGACTGGTCCCAGTTCTTCTTTTAGTTCCTGCAGGTTTTTATTCGAGCGCGATTGCTCAAACGCAAAAGATGCAGCCGGCTGCGATTAAACAGAATGTTAATCAGCAGCCGCTTTATAGCGAATATCGAGGGGTGCGTCTTGGTATGATGGCTAAAGAAGTTCGCGCGAAGCTCGGAGCCTCGGAAGCGGAAGCAAGTGACTTTGACTATTACGTTTTCTCCGAGAACGAGAGAGCCCAGCTTGTCTATGATGCTGCTGGAAAGGTTGCCATTATTTCTGTCGATTATCTCCGCGGTGTAGGCGCTCCAGATCACAAGTCTGTAGTGGGAGGTGAGCTGGAGGAGACTCCGAGCGGAGGCCTTTACAGGGTCGCGCGTTATGAAAGCGAAGGCTTTTGGGTCTCATACAATCGCACAGGCGGAGCAGATTTCATTGTTACCATCACGATTCAGGTGATGCGATAAACACAGAGCAGTAAAGCTCAACGAGTCGAGTGAAGGATTACCGTCATCGCTTGCTTCCGCAGGCGGAGAGTGAAAGTATTAATAATCCCAGGATCGATTTGAAGGAGGAATATCATGAAAGTCAAAGACGTAATGACCAGGAATGCGAAAGCCTGTGTGCCAACCAGTAATCTTGCTGAGGCGGCGGGTCTTATGTGGGATAACGATTGTGGAATCCTGCCGGTTCTCGCTGAAGGGGGAAAAGTTATTGGCTTGATTACAGACCGAGACATCTGCATGGCCGCCGCGATGAAAAGCCATAATCTGGAAAACATTGCCGTAGAGGACGTTATTTCCGGAGAGGTCTTCGCGTGCAAGCCGGACGAAGATGTTCACACTGCACTGAAGACATTCCAGGAAAAGAGGGTTCGGAGGCTTCCGGTCGTTGCCGCCGATGGAACACTCGAGGGAGTTCTGTCAATGAATGACCTTGTGCTGAAAGCGGAAGAGGCTAAGGAGAAGAAGGCGCCTGACCTTTCGTACGGCGACATAGTAAAGACATTCAAGGCGATCTGCGAACATCGTGGCGGAAAAGAACAGGCACAGATGACCGCCAGCGCGTGATTCGCGCTTCTGAATACTAGGACTACACTTCAAATATTCCGGCCACATCTCCCTTTCGGCGATGGTGAGGATTAGTGTGTAGAGTTAAGGAGAAGAATTATGAAAAAGAGCGACAGCGAAATCAAAAAACAGATACTACGCGAACTGAAATGGGATTCGCGTATTGATTGGGCCGAGATTGGAGTGGAAGTATCGCAGGGTATTGTGACGCTTCAAGGGATAGTCAACACCTACGCAAAAAAACTGGCTGCACAGGACGCAGCACATCGCATAGCCGGCGTGTTGGACGTGGCTAACGAGATTGAAGTTAGGCCCGCCCGAGCTTCAATTAAAACGGATGAAGACATTGCCAGGGCAATACGCCATGTGCTTGAGTGGGATGCGTTCGTTCCTGATGAGCGTATCAAATCAACTGTGTCTGATGGTTGGGTGACACTCGAAGGAGACGTCGACCTGTGGCGCGAGCGCGATGATGCGGAGCGCGCCGTTTTGCGATTAGAAGGCGTCATCGGCGTCATCAACAAGATTCGGATCGTGCCAAGATCAGTGGACTCAAAGGAGCTGCGCGAGCAGATTGAATACGCACTCGAGCGGCGTGCCGATCGAGAAGCAGAGCGACTGCGAATCGAGGTTAACGACGGGACCGTAGATTTGTTTGGCCGGGTTCACTCATGGCAGGAGAAGCGTGCTGTGATTGGGTCCATCAGTCACGTAGCGGGCGTAGCCAATATTCGAGACCATTTGCGGATAGATCCGTATTTCTAAGAGTTTTCAACCTCTTGTGCAGACGAGAGAAGGCCATGAGTGCGCCTGCGCCAGTAAGTGCGCCGACGCTTCCCAGCAGGCTGAAGATGACGACATAAGTTTAGTGGCAGGGGGCAGATATTACGTCTGTCCTTGCACTAATGTCTGCGGTCGCAGTTTTTGCTTTAACCATTCCGAGGCGAGTGCCGCCACCTGTTCCAAGGCGCCCGGCTCCTCGAAAAGATGGGTAGCGCCTGGAATGATCTCTAATCTCTTTTCACAGTTAAGGCGAGCATAGGCTTCTTCATTTAATGTGATTACCACATCGTCATCTCCGCCTACGATCAACAGAGTGGGAGCTTTGACACGTGGTAGAGCTTCGCCTGCCAGATCTGGTCGCCCCCCGCGGGATACTACTGCGGCCACAATCTCGCTTAGGTTGACGGCCGCGATCAATGCAGCCGCTGCCCCGGTGCTCGAGCCAAAGTAACCGATGAGCAACTCTTTGGTATCATCTTGAGCAGTAACCCATTTGGTGGCGTCGACCAACCTAGGAGCGAGAAAACCGATATCGAAACGGAGATGTCCAGTGTACCGATCCTCAACCTCTTCCTGTTTTGTTAGAAGATCAAACAGGAGCGTTCCCACGCCCGCCTCGCGTATAACTTGTGCAACGAATTGATTACGTGGACTATGGCGACTGCTTCCGCTGCCGTGAGCAAAAAGTACAAGCCCCGTAGCGCCCTCAGGAGTCTTCACTTCACCGTCAAGCTTTACGTTGCCTGATCTGATGCTTACCACTCGATCAAATCGAAGATTTTTTGCTGTGTCATTCATTGGTATTACTCCCTCTAACTAAATAGCCGTTAACACATAGCGTGCCACTTCGTCATGCGTGAAGTTTCTCAGAAAATGCGTGAAATCACGCAAAAAATTGCAAATTTCCGCCTGACACCAGAAAATGGCAGGAAACAAAACGCCGCATTAAAAGGGCATATTGTTTGCCGCTGAGGCTCGTCGAAGCGTTGTCTTACACGCGAACCGGGATTGAGTGCAGGTATTGGGAAATAGTTTGACGATTAAACCCACTTTAACTGTGCGATGGCCACTCGCGGCGCAGGCATTTGTTGAAATTGGTGAGAATCACTTATTTGAGGAGAGATCCAGATGAGAACTTTGTTAGCAACGGATGGATCGGCTGAGGCCACAAACGCACTTCAGGTCGCAAGTCGGCTTTTAAAGCGATCTGGAAATGAGTTTCACGTTTTGTGTGTTGCACCCGAGTTTTCTCAACAGCATCCCGAAACGAAGAAGAAGACTGAACGCCTTCGGGCTGAATATGAGCGTCGAATTATTCAAGAGACGGATGCGATTCTTATGCGGGCGCGAAGCACGTTGCTTGAGGAAGGTATTGAAGCCAAGACTTTCTCCGTGAGTGGTTCACCCGCAAAAATCATTGTGCAGAAAGCGGCGGATTATGAGGTTACTGTTCTCGGTTCGACGAGCCAGTACGATGAATCCAGACCTGGTATCGGCTCTGTTGCCAGCAGAGTCGTTGCACATGCTCCGGGTATTGTGTTGCTCGTACGGGAATTCGAACCCGGAAACAGGCAGCGAATCCTCGCCTGCGTGGATGGCTCCAGCGCTTCGGTCAGTGCACTTAATGCTCTGATTACCTACTTCAATACGGAAGCTGCAGAAATCACTCTTATACACATTGTCGAGACTCCGTGGGTAAATCTTGGATTGGACCATGACTGGCTGACCGAGTCCGAGGTTTCAAAGGAGGAGTATCGACCCGAGCTTCAGATGGAGAGAGAGATGCAGATTGGGGCGGAAGAAGTCTTAGAGTCCGCGCAGGAATTGCTTAGGCGACATGGCTTCTCGGTTGAAATAATCGTTGAGGAAGGGAATCCTGCAACTGAAATTTTAGGTCAGGCGGATACCGGAGAGTATGACCTTATTCTAATAGGAGCGACCGGAGCGTCTGACGTAAAGCACGAGATGCTTGGCAGTGTTTCGACTAAGGTAGCCGCGCAGGCGCCTTGCTCGGTGATAGTCGTTAAGGATGAGGTCTAGAAGACTGATAAGGAGACGATGATGAAAATACTTTTAGCGATCGACGGCTCACCTCAAAGTGAACGAGCGGTAACCGAAGTTGTGCGGAGACCATGGCCTGAGGGCAGTCATGTCAAGGTTGTGACAGTGTACAATCCACCACCACCTTTTACGCCTGAAATATGGGGAATGTCTTCTCGTGACACTTATACGATTGCGCGAGGTCACTTGCGGAAGACCGCGCAGGCAATAGTCGATAAAGCCTATTCACTCCTCAGTTCAGAGATGGACAAGAGTATTCAATTTACAACAGAGATCCTTGAGGGTGATCCCAAAAGCAGCATTCTTGAGAAGGCTGAACACTGGGGCGCTGATCTAATTGTAGTTGGGGCCAAGGGACACGGTGCAATTTCACGATTTCTACTCGGCTCGGTCTCAAGCGCATTAGTTCATCACGCAAAATGTTCAGTCGAGATCATACGCGAGCGCGACAGCCAGTAACGCTAATTCCGAACTTTAAGTCGATGCGATTTTCGCGTCTCCAGATCACTGGGATAAAATCCAAGGGTGTATTGCTCACGCATCTCGACGGCTATCTGAGTACAGATAGCCGTTAGTTCCGGCTCACTCTCCGTTTCCGTCGAATACGTGCTTCCGCCACTGACTCTCGCTAACTCTGCAAGCACTGCATTCCGGCTAGCATCTGAGTTGAGTTCGAGAATACTCAACTTGGCCGCGCAACGAGCACCGGGCAGGGAGCCTGACGCAGAACTCGATCAACGTTTGACCCGAGAAGCTTACTCAATACAAGATTTCTGCTGCCGCTTGCACCTATGCAGATAAGGTCAATCTCGTGCTCTTTGGCATAATCGAGCACTTCCTGATATGGCTTGCCACGGCGCACCACGTTGGTAACGGTGCACCAGAGATATACTTCTTTCGGAATCGCACGCTGTAGTTTCTCCGCCGCTTGGGTGTCGGCGGTCTCAATCGCTTTAGGACCCCAGGCAAGCTCCGGCGACTCTGGTTCACTTTGAGTGAGCACGTGTAAAAGGTGCACCTCAGCTTGATATTCCTGAGCCAGCGAGATGCCGTAGTTCATAGCCAGCTCTGAGTCGGTGGAGAAGTCATGGGCCACGAGAACCCGATGAAGATCAATTTCACCGGTTGACTGGCCAACCCATTCACGCTCCTGCGGATGTGTGACCAGCACCGGGCACCGGGCGGTGCGCGAAACCGTTTCCGCAGTCGAGCCAAGCAACAACGCGGCGCGCGGTCTTCGGCGAGAACGCATTACAATCAGATCGACATTGTGTGCAGCGGCTTCTCGAACAATTACTTTTCCTACGTCTCCTTGATCCTTGGTTACGAGACCTTCCCAAGTCAGATCGGAAATATTGATAAGACCGAGGTGTGCTGCCAGAGATTCTGTAAATAATCGTTGCGTTTTACTATCCGAAGGTTTGAGTTTCCCGGTTCTATTGCCGTTGGTTTTGCAGTAAAGCAGATAGAGCTTTGCCTCGTAGGCACTTGCCAGGGCGACACCGTAGCGCAGTGCCTCATCGGATTCCGAGGACAAATCTGTAGGACAGAGGATGCGATTGATTTTGATCATTTTTTAACCAGGTAGCCATTCGAAATACTCAGAAAGTTTTTAGAGTCGCTCTTGATGGCGTCTCAGCTCAAGTCGCCCGAGACCTGACCAAAGCCCAAGACCAAGGGCCCAGCTCATTTATCTTCTTCATGATGATTCCCGTGTTAGTTGTTTGGCGCAACCCTTAGAATCTGCAAAGGTCATGCCGATGCAAAGAATTCTGGGTATTCGTGCAATCTAAGAAAATATTGGGCAAAAGCCCATCTATATGGGGAAAAACTTCGCAGTTGTTGAGCTCTTAGGACCGAACTTGCTAAAAAAATACTGGCACAGCCAGTGCACTAACCTGATCAAAATGGATTTGTTTTTCCCCGATCTAGTGCGGTTTGCGAGATGCGAGGGAGTGAGGCAAGATGAAGGTCTTATTAGCAATTGATGGTTCAGTGTACAGCGATGCGGCAGTGGCAGAAGTCGCTCGACGTCCCTGGCCCTCGCAAAGCGAAGTTAAGGTGATTACTGTTGTCGAAATGCCGCTGATGCCGGCGATGGATCCGTGGCCAGTATCGCCAGCTTACTTTGAACACCTGGTGACAACACTTCGCAACGCTGGCCAATCTGTCATCGATAGTGCTCTCAAAACTCTGAAAGACGCTGGACAGCAGTCGCTGGATGTTACCAGCGAGATGACTCAGGGCCCACCAGCGCAAGCTATCCTCGAGGAGGCCGAAAAATGGGGCGCCGATCTCATTGTCATGGGATCCCGTGGGCTTGGTACGTTCAATC
>CAZNPP010000151.1:0-10951 GCA_964574785.1 uncultured Chloracidobacterium sp.
GCAACCCCTTCTGCCTTCAGTTTCAGAATATCTTCCTGAGGAACTATCCCACCGAGGAGCACCAAACAATCTTCCATTCCTTGTTCCCGGAGCAGTTGGACAATCCGAGGGCACAGCGTGTTGTGGGCGCCACTTAAAATGGAGACGCCAACTGCATCAACGTCTTCTTGCAATGCAGCGGCCGCTATCATCTCTGGTGTCTGCCGAAGTCCAGTATAAATAACCTCCATTCCAGCATCGCGAAGCGCCCGAGCGATAACCTTAGCTCCGCGGTCGTGGCCGTCGAGGCCAGGTTTAGCCACCAACACACGAATTCTTCTCTCGCTCATGATCCAATTAAGCTTCGACTAAAAAGCGGGTTCTTCGTAGACTCCGTAGACATCGCGCAGCGCTGAGCAGATTTCACCGAGAGTAGCATAGGCGCGAACAGCCTCGATAGTGGCTGGCATTGTGTTCTCGTTGCGTATGGCTGCAAGCTTAAGCGCGTCGAGGGCCCGGGCAACAGAGCCTGAATCACGACGATCTCGAGTTTGTTGGAGACGTTCGATCTGATGTTCACGTACTGATTCGTCTATTACAAGAACCGGAACCTCAGTCTCTTCTTCCATCTGATATTTGTTCACGCCAACGATAATCTGATCGCCACGCTCGACTGCTTTCTGATATTGATATGCCGAGTCCTGAATCTCTCGTTGTGGAAAGCCTTTCTCAATCGCATCAACCATACTGCCCATAGCATCAATCTTATGGAAATAATCGAGTGCTCCGTCTTCCATCTTCTTGGTCAGCGCTTCCAGGTAGTATGAGCCACCAAGAGGATCGATTGTGTTTGCGACTCCCGTTTCCTGGGCGATGATCTGTTGAGTGCGTAGGGCTATTAGCGCCGCCCGATCAGTAGGTAGTGCAAGTGCCTCATCATACGCATCTGTATGAAGGCTCTGCGTCCCGCCTAATACGCCCGCCAACGCCTGAATGGCCACGCGAACTATATTATTAAGAGGTTGCTGGACCGTTAAGGAAACGCCGGCTGTTTGAGTGTGAAACCGCAGCTTTAGGGTACGTTCAGTCGTTGCGTTGAACCGGTTGCGCATCTCTCTGGCCCAAATGCGCCGCGCGGCCCTATACTTTGCGATCTCTTCAAAGAAGTCGTTGTGTGCATTAAAGAAGAAGGACATGCGAGGAACGAATTGATCCACATCTAGTCCAGCCTTAACACCCCATTCTACGTACTCGATCCCGTCACGTAGAGTGAAGGCAAGTTCTTGTATCGCCGTCGAGCCTGCCTCTCTTATGTGGTACCCGCTGACTGAGACTGGATTGTAACGGGGGACCTTATCGGCGCAGAACTCAAACGTATCGATAACCAGCTTCATCGCCGGGCGAATGGGATAGATCCATTCTTTCTGAGCAATGTATTCCTTCAGAATATCGTTCTGAAGAGTGCCTGAAATTTTATTCCAGTCGGCTCCCTGCTTCTCTGCAACGACGAGGTAAAGCGCCAGGAAAACTGAAGCTGGAGCATTGATTGTTTGTGAGACTGTTACCTTTTCCAAAGGTATTCCGGAAAGCAGCACCTCCATATCGGCTAGGGAAGAGACTGCTACTCCGCACTTACCAACTTCTCCTTCTGATAATTCTGAATCGGCGTCATAGCCCATGAGGGTCGGGAGGTCATAGGCGATTGAGAGTCCTGTTTGGCCTTGTTCCAATAGGTACTTAAAGCGGGCGTTAGTCTCTTCAGGGGTGCTGAATCCGGCAAATTGGCGCATCGTCCAGAGTTTCCCGCGGTAACCAGTGGGGTGAATACCTCGTGTGTAAGGAAACTCTCCCGGAAATGAGATGTCACGGTCGAAATCTATATCAGCAAGATTGGCAGGGCTGTAGAGGCGTTCGACGTCCTCGAGCGAAACACTTTGAAAGCGCTCTTTGATCTCGGGGTTTTTGCGTAGGGCCGGTTGAAGTACTTCCCGCTCCCACCGCTCGAGGTCTTCTTGAACAGGTGAGGCGACTTCATTTGTTTCGGGCATAAATCTCTCGAAGTTAAATGTTAATGTGAAGTCCGATATTAGTTTGCAGCATGTGAGGTGTCAACCAACCCAAACTAGAAGAAGGGGGCGCGGTTGCGATGGCAGTCACAACCGCGCCGTAGGGCAGGAACCCGGGATGCGTGGATTTCAAGCAGGGAACTGAGCGGTAGGCGATCGGCAGGGTAAACAAAACACCGCGCCCTCCGTCGAACGAGTCTCCCTAACCTCATTCGAGGGGCACAACAATTTCGTTACTACGAACCATGTTGAGTCGGCTGCGCGCCGCAATCTCAATCGCGCGCGGATCCGTCCGCAATCTTTCAACCTCGCGCCGTAATGCCTCGTTGCTGGTGCGCAATGATTCGACGTCCGTTTGGACTCTCGCATAATGCTCCGCAGCCATTGATAATTTGCCGTTGGTGCGAATCCCTACTGTGAAGCAGACAGCCACCGTTGCTCCAATAATCATTCCAAAGATCACCCATGCAGGAATGATCCCGCCCCGGCGGCGAACCTCCGTTCGACTTCCAAGTATTTCGAGCGAGATTTCGCGGACTGGAACATACGGGGCAGTTCTGCGCGCCGACACACGTTGCGAACGAATACGTTCATCGATCCATTGAGAATTCACGACCCTGCTCACGGGAGCACCTCCAACTTATCGAGTATTTCATAGCGGTTTTATTGTTGCCGGGGTTTTACTACCTAACTTCTTTCGAGTTGTTTCTCATCATTCCCGGCCCGCAGCAACAGTCTCCGCTGCAAGCAAATCCGCAAGGATGCCATCTTTCGGCGGACCATGATTTTTGATGGGGAATCTCGCCAAGTCCTTGCCGCTAAGTAAGCCTTTGTCTTCATGATCAACAGGTAACAGAGAATCCTAACCAAATCTCCTGGGATACAATTAAGAAGCTGCTTAAGTCTAGTCCTGCTTTTACCACAATATAGAGGGTGTTGGGTTGAGTACTACCCCAATAGCGTGTGCTCATCTTACTGCCAATCCGTTGTGACTCAATAAGTTAGCGGTAAGACGGCCGGAATGTAGCATTCGTGCTTAAGCGAGTAAAGATATTTCTTTGCAATAGTTTAAAGGCCTAAGTTCAATGTTTACTTCAACTAAGCGTGCTTAATGGGCCAAAGTGGCGAACGCTAGGCGAACAAAAATCGATAATTGGCTGAAGTCAAACGAGGCGTTTGTTTAAAGTTGTTGACACTAGTGAGGGTCCACCATTAGACTTTCGCTCACTTGGCCGGAGAGGAGCCCCACAACTTCTCTCTCCTTCAAACGGCAATAGATCCTCGCCTCTTGCACTGCCCGATTTGAACGATTTAGTTGAGTCCGGCTACAGACCTGAATAAGGACCGCAACCAAGGCGGCACTGCTCATCCCCAATAGAAAGGCAAATATGTCTGGCTCGACGGATTTGTTATCGGAAGCTGCAGAAACTTCAAACTCAGACCAGAACCTACCAATTAGTGCAATTGTTCGAGCTGTTTGCCGCGGAGCGAGCTCAGGTCCAGATGCTCTTTACGAGGTTATGCTGAAGCTGTCTCTGATGGTTGAGGCCACAGCCCCAACTTACGGACTCTCTATCTGGTCCATCGAAACTGGTAAAAGGGCGCGCCTTAAATGGGCTGAAGGGTTGGAAGAGGAAGAGATCTCTGTCGCTGAAAGGATTGTAACTGAAAGGTTATCTGGTTCGACACCACCCGAGATAAAGGTTGGTGATTCTGCCATTTGTCTACTTCTGGCAGTGCCTACGCCAACACGACCAGGCGCCGCGCTATATGGAAGATGTATTCGTCCGCTTGATGAGCGACAGGCGCGAGATCTAAAGGCAATAGTTGATGTGGCCCACTTGGCCCATTCGCATGCAGCCTTAGCAAAACCACAGTCAATAGAATCAGATCAGGCGAAAACTACGGCTGTGCAGCCCGGACTTCCAGGGATGGTTTTTGTAAGCCGCGCAATGGTTGATGTGGCCCGAGCAGTCGAACGAATCAAAGATTCCGATTCAACTGTATTGATCACCGGCGAGTCGGGAACAGGGAAGGAACTTGTAGCGCGGGCAATACATCGACTTAGCAGAAGGTCTGAAAAGGAGTTTATTCCGTTCAACTGTTCAGCGGTACCTGCGGAGTTGGTTGAAAGCATGTTATTTGGTCACCGGCGAGGAACGTTTACGGGTGCTCAGTCTGATTATGGTGGTCTAATCCGAGCCGCTGAGAACGGAACCCTATTTCTTGACGAAATCGGCGATCTCCCTCTGCCTCTACAGCCAAAACTGCTTCGATTCCTACAGGAAGGAGAGATCCATACGCTGGGGGAAAGTTCTCCTCGCAAAGTAAATGTTCGGGTACTTGCCGCAACTCATAAGAACCTCGAGCAGTTAGTGCGCAATAACACTTTTCGAGAGGATCTCTATTACAGGATTGCAACCTTAACAATTAGTATCCCTCCGCTTAGGGAAAGACAAGATGATATCTCGACGTTGATCTCGCATTTCATCAGCCACTTTGCGCGCCGCAACGATAGGGCTATTGGAGGAATCACGCTTGATGCTATTCGAATTCTGGAGCAGTATTCATGGCCCGGAAACATCCGAGAACTTGCCGGCGAGATTGAACGCCTGGTTCTTTACGCCGAAGAGAATGGCTACATTGTGCCTGAGCAGATCAGTGAGCGAATCTTGCCTGAGAGTTGGCGAAATGCAAGCCTCAACGGGCAATCGACTGGAACACTGGAGCACCTGCTGGAAGATTATGAAAGGCGAGTTATAACTGAAACATTGAAAAGGCACGACTGTAATGTGGCGCGAACCAGTGAGGCATTGGGCCTCGGCTCGCGACAGACGCTCTATAAGAAACTGAAGCGGTTAGCAATCGACGTCAGTGAGTTTCTTCAGGAGGATACGGAGCCCGGATTGCAGCTTAGAGCTGAGCGACGATAGACCTGGAATCAGCATGCCTTAGCAGGATTCGAGAGCAGTCTCGAGTCCTTTTTCATTGGCGTACAAGTTCTGACGAATGTCGCCGCCAAGTTGATCTGCTGAAGATTATTGTCAACTAGAGGCTACAACTTGAAAAGTTCAAAGTTTTTGCCGGTGATGGTTCTTGGTCACGTTGAGAGGGACTTGCGTCTGCGAGATTTGTCAACTCGGGGCTACTTCTTTGGCGGCGGCTCACTGCAAAAAGGAGCATTTAGCTCAGTATTGCGCGATGGCACGGCTCTTGAAAAGGACCATGGTTGGGCGAGGCACCACGCATCGCACGTGAGGTCAATCAACACGACGAACCAATCATGAAGACAATTACCACCAAAGAGCTTATCTCGCTTGTGGGAATCCTAATCGCAGCTCCGGTTCTTGCACTGGCCATTCTCGTTAGTGCACGCGTAGCGGCTGTAGCAGAGAACGATCTCCTATTACTTGCAGTGGCTCTTTGTGGTGCTGTTGTGAGTGGCATTAACGGTTTTGGTCGCCGCACGACCAAAACTCAGAACCACTCAGGTAGTAGCCGCAAGGCGCCACCAGCAGCGGCTCTTCGTTCATGAGCGGTGCCGTGTTGACTCTAAGCTAACCAACTAACAAAAGGAGCACACACAGATGATTAAGAAGTTTTTTTTCGATGAAACTGGTCTTGAGTTGTCCGAGTACGCAGTTGCCGCAGCACTGGTTGCGATGGCTGTTGTGGTTGCCTTTTCCGCATTGGGCACCGCCATTGAAGGAAAAATCACGGACCTCGGCGACGTCATCACGAATGGCGCACCATAGACACAGTGTACTGGCGCGCCTTGCTAATCTACATCTCCAAGGCGCGCCCAATTATATTCTACACAATGCTCGCCAGCGCCATTGACGCGCCGGTGACTACAATAAGGATTGAGATCATGATCAAAAGATTTCTCACTGATGAAAGCGGCCTTGAGCTTTCTGAGTATGCTGTGGCTGCCGCGCTCATCGCGATAGGTGCTGCTGCAGTTTTCGCAGCACTAGGTATCGCGATCGAAGGGCAAATCACAGCGCTCGGAAACGTCATCCGCGGCTAGGGGCTTGCCGCCCAGACCACAGATATAGCAAGAACCATAACCTATAGGATTCAGCATCTAAAGCAGCTAAAGAAGATTCGAGAGCGATCTCGAATCTTTCTTGCGTTTGCGACAATTTTCAAGACCGGAATGTCGCCCTAGGTTTGTAGTCCAGAGATGCTTGTCAACTACAGGCTACGAGCAGAAAACACGAAGAGTTTGCGGCATTTACCCTTTCATTCGCAGTTCTCGGGCACGTGTCCCTCTGAAACCTGTCAACTGGCGGCAACAATCCTGATTGCTTTCTCATCCGCAAAAGGCCTGTTCATTCGGTATTGACGGGTGGCACAGCTCTTGAAAAGGACCATGGCATTGCGCGAGGCACCATGCATCGCACGTGAGGTCAATGAAAACGACGGAACCAATCATGAAGGCAATCACCACCAAAGAGCTTATCTCGCTTGTGGGAATCCTAATCGCAGCTCCGGTTCTTGCACTGGCCATTCTCGTTAGTGCACGCGTAGCGGCTGTAGCAGAGAACGATCTCCTATTACTTGCAGTGGCTCTTTGTGGTGCTGTTGTGAGTGGCATTAACGGTTTTGGTCGCCGCACGACCAAAACTCAGAACCACTCAGGTAGTAGCCGCAAGGCGCCACCAGCAGCGGCTCTTCGTTCATGAGCGGTGCCGTGTTGACTCTAAGCTAACCAACTAACAAAAGGAGCACACACAGATGATTAAGAAGTTTTTTTTCGATGAAACTGGTCTTGAGTTGTCCGAGTACGCAGTTGCCGCAGCACTGGTTGCGATGGCTGTTGTGGTTGCCTTTTCCGCATTGGGCACCGCCATTGATGGAAAAATCACGGCCCTCGGCGACGTCATCACGAATGGCGCACCATAGACATAATGCACTTGGCGCGTCTTGCTGACGCACACTTCGAGGCGCGCCCCCCTTTTCTACCAGTTCTAAGACCTTTAGTATCGGCCAATACCAATTGGCGTTCGGCGATGGGCATGAAGATGAAGACCATGATCAAGAGATTTCTCACTGATGAAAGCGGCCTTGAGCTTTTTGAGCATGCTGTGGTTGCCTCGCTCATCGGATAGGTGCTGCTGTGGTTTTCGCGGCCTAGGTACTGCAATCGAGGGCAAATCGCGGCGCTCAGCAACGTCATCCGCCGCTAAGGGGCTTGCCACCGAGACCGCATACCAACACAGAGAAACTAGAACGCTCGAGAGTGGAGTCACAAAGGTGTCAGTTTATCTAGTCAGCATAATCTTACTGGTCCCCGTAGCCATCATCATCACCTACAATGATGTCCGCTATCGGCGTATTCCGAACCCTTTTGTTTTAGCAACTCTTGTAAGTGGATTGGCAATCAACGCAATCTTCGGGGGCCTTCCCGGTGTCCTAATGAGCCTCGGCGGGTGTGCGCTTGCGTTTGTGCTTATGTTCATGTTGCACCTCCTGGGTTCTATGGGAGCTGGCGACGTCAAACTATTTGCCGCCATCGGAGCCGTTACTGGGGCACCGCTTGTCCTCCCAACCTTTGTCGTAGTGATTCTCACCGGCGGCGTCCTTGCCGTTATTTCGATCATACGAGCTGGGGTAGTCGTCACCACGATGCATCGCGTTCTTCAGATTCTTGTTGGACTATTACCAGGATGGCAGATGCCGAGATTCGCAGTCCCCGCGGATCGCCGGCACACGATTCCCTACGGAGTCGCTATTACCATCGGCAGCATTATCTCAACCACGATCTTTAGCGCTTGAAAGCGAAGCGCCTGATTAAAACCAGTCTACCTGCTTACACGGAGAATCAACTATGCGCAACAAACGTTTCTTAATCGTTCTAACTGGCGCGCTCCTATTTGGAGTGCTCGCGGCTTTTTCGGTCAGTCGCTATTTATCCAGCGCCCAGGCCTATACCAAGAACCTCAATCGCGTCGCCGTAGCCAAAGTGGCGATTCCGGTAGGAACGAAGATCATTCCGGAGCAGATCATGGTGGTCCAGTTCCCAAAGGAATCGACACCAGATGGCGCATTTGACTCACCCGAGAAGCTCACTGGACGAGTTGCCGTCATGAACATCGCGGCCCGTGAAGCCATCACTGAAGCCAGACTGGCTCCCGACGGTACCGCAGCCGGGCTATCCGCAGTCATCCCCGAAGGTTACCGGGCCATGACCGTTAAGGTCGATGATGTAGTTGGCATCTCTGGATTCATTATGCCAGGCGCCCTTGTTGACGTAGTCGTTGTGATTAGTCCCGACGAACAAGGCAGCAGGAAAGATCCTATCTCAAAGATCGTCCTTCAGAATATTAAAGTTCTGGCTAACGGACAAAATATTGATAGGCCTGAGGACCAGCGTGAAGCTACGAGTGTCAAGGCCATCACGTTGCAGGTAACTCCGGAACAGGCGGAAAAGCTTGCGCTTGCCGCGACTGAGGGAAAACTTCAGCTCGTAATGCGCAACTCCACTGACCAGGGTGATGAGCAAACTACTGGCGTTGACAAACGCGGACTCCTATCGGGCGAGCGTGCCGCACCGGCGCCAGAAGCAGGTTCGCTCAAGAGCGAGCAACCTCCGAGGCCGGAACCAGTTCAGCGTCGCGTTCGTGTCCAAGCCGATAATAATTCGGCCGCAGCGGCGCAAACTCCACAAACGCCGCGGGCTTCAGTTGAAATGATCGAAGGCGCAAAGAAACGTAACGTCGACTTTCCGTAGAGGACAGTAGGCGCCCCCAACAAGAAAAATGACAGCCAACGAATAGCAAAGGAGCTACCGACCATGCAGAGCCGTTCTTCTATCGCGCACCGAATAAGTCTAATACTGGTGTCGTTGATTATTATTCTCGTTAACTCAGTGGCGCATGCCCAGGAGAATTCTTACAAAGCGTCCTTCAAACAGAACAAACAAACCATCGCGATCAATGTACTGGTGGGCCAATCGCGTGTGATCAACTTTGATAATCCTGTTGGTCGCTTCTCAGTCTCGAATCCAGAAATTGCTGAGGCCGTGCTTGTGACCCCAGATCAGGTGCTGGTCAATGGTAAAGCTTTTGGGCAGGTAAACTTTATTGCTTGGGAGCAAACCGGTGGCGAGTATCTGACATTCGATGTTTTTGTGAGGGCGAATCTCTCGTTGATTGATTCTCAAATCCGCACCTTATTCCCTAAGGATGACATACGCCTTAGCCAGGCTAACGGCTCGGTTGTACTCTCCGGCAGCGTGTCTGATCCGAAGACCGCTGCTCAGGCACAAAGTGTAATAGAGGCTGCCGGTTTCAAAGCTGTCAATATGTTGGATTCACCAGTGAAGAGCATGCACCAAGTGCAGCTTGAGGTGCGTGTTGCGGAAGTTAGCCGCAACCGGTTGCGCGACCTCGGAACTTCCTTCTCTTATGAGGGCAGCCCAGGCGCAGGTGGGTATCTCAATAGCGGCCAGGGTCCGAGTTCTCTTTCACAGCCATCTGTCAATCCCAACGGCTCGTTGTTAGGTCCATTATCGCCTGCATTGAACCTTCTGATAATGGGCAGCAACACCATGGGGATGCTTCGTGCTCTCCAAACTCAGGGAGCACTTCGAGCACTGGCGGAGCCAAATCTCATTGCTATGAACGGGGAACAGGCGAGCTTCTTAGCTGGTGGAGAATTTCCCGTACCTGTTGTCCAGAGCAGTGGCGAAAGAACCAATGTAACGATCATTTTCAAAGAGTATGGAGTTCGCCTGAACTTCAAACCTACGATAATTGATGAAGATCACATCAGGCTCGAGCTTGAACCAGAAGTCTCCAGCATCGATTTCTCTAATGGCGTCAAGTTTGATGGTTTCCTAATTCCGGCCTTGCGCACTCGGCGCGCTAAGACTGGAATTGAGCTTCGCGATGGTCAGTCCTTCGCCTTGGCTGGCTTGCTCGACAACAATGAAATTCGCTCGCTCTCAAAAGTCCCTGTCCTCGGTGACATTCCGGTTTTGGGAGCTCTATTCAAGTCGAAATCATTCCAGAAGAATGAGACTGAATTGATGTTCATCGTCACTGCTCATCTCGTGAAGCCAGTGAACCGCGATGACCTCCCGGACATGCGGGGAATTGATGGCCTTAAGAATGGGTCGCCGTTAGGCGTGGAACCTAAAGGTGAACCGATTGATGGCCAGACGGGTTATTCAGTCACCGAACAAAGTTCAGGAAGCACCTCCACAGGTGCTTCAGAGTCAAAAACAGAGTCAGGGAAGGCTGCTAAAGCCGGAACAACGATTGGTGCGGCGCCGCGTACTGTAAATGGACCGCTTCCAGTTGCCAAGGCAATTCCAGCGACCTTCAACTTTGAGATGGTAAGGCCCCAGTAATACCTCCAGATAATTCTGATTCTTGATTACAAGGAGTGTAGGTTATGAGGCAGGCAAAACTACGGAACGTCAAGCGCCGAGGTGAGCAGGGTTCGATCTTGGCCACCTCGGCACTGGGGATGCTTTCCATAATTCTGGCAGTAGGTCTCGGCGTTGATATCAGTCGTTTTTACCTTGCGAAGACTGAACTCCAGAATGCCGCGGACGCCGCAGCGCTAGCAGGGGTCTCGGCGTTGAATTCTTCCGCCGCAGGAATAACCGAGGCGACGAATCGCGCCGTCAAGGCTATGAACAACTACGACTTCAATCACAAGGTGGTTTCATTTCCACGTGAAAATGTCTTGTTTGCTAAGAACCTCGACGGCCCGTACGTCAGTGAGGCTGCCGCAAAAGCGAGTCCTAAGGATATCCGCTTTGTTCAGGTTACAACACCTCCCTCTCCCATCGGCGTCTCCTTTGCCGTATCCGTCTTGGGTAGTAGCAGGGATCTGGCAGCAATGGCTATCGCCGGTTATTCCGTTCCGCTCAATCAAATTTGTGGCTGGCT
>CAZNPP010000152.1:0-10736 GCA_964574785.1 uncultured Chloracidobacterium sp.
GCTTGATTGATAAAGAAGTCGCGTGCATCCTTTTCTGCATCAGCATCCCAGGTAATTACGTTTATCCCACGCTCTCGCGCCTTTCGCAGTACTGTCGAGATACCTATTCTGTTCTCGACGCTAACGGCGATTGTGTCTACACCTCGTGTGATCCAGGCTTCCACCACCTCGTTCTGTTTTGCTGGATCAAGATCGGTTGGACCATCCCACAGCAGTTCCACCCCAAGCTCCTTAGCCGCTTCCTCGGCGCCTTGCCGGCAACTAATAAAGTATGGATCTCCTTTCGCTTTAGGCATCATCGCCACCACGACACGTCGTCCCGTTCCGGGGCCGGATAATGAACCCTGAGCGCCTGCGGTTCCTCTGATCTCATCCCTAACGGAGCGCACAAGGAGCCAGTTACTTCCAGCAACTAACAAAGCGGCGGCAACAATAACCGCACTTAGTATTGCGACCTGAGAGTTTCTCACTTCATTCTCCTCCGAGATCTGTTCTGTGCGTGGCTTTTCCCTGGACCAAGTCGAAATTCTATCTGCCAGAATGGTTCCAACCAGCAGTACCCCTGTTAAGATTCCTGCCAACTCTGCGGGTTGTGCGCTTAGCCGCAGCCCGTTTTGTAAAAGCACAATAGCAAAGAGTCCAAGTACCGTTCCGAGGACGGTTCCCCGACCACCGAAGATTGACGCACCGCCGAGCACCACGGCAGTTATTGCCATCAACTCAAATCCAGTACCTGCGTCTGATTTAGCTTGGCCCAGATGAGCAACATAGATGATGGCTGCAAGACTCGCGGCCAAGCCTGATAACACATAAACAAATGCGAGCCTCGCTCCAACAGGGATTCCAGCATAACGGGCGCCCGCAGCCGAATGTCCGATGGCATACAGACTGCGACCGTAGCTCGTGCGATGCAACCACCACCAAACGCCAGCGACGGCGGCAACAAGAATAAATAGTTGTGTGGGTATTACTCCCCACACATAGCCTTGGCCCAGAAACAAAAAGTCTGAGGAAAAGCCTGAGTAATTTACGATGCCGCGCGTGAGCCCTTCCGCAATCCCGCGGAAGAGCGAAAAAGTGCCAAGCGTGACAATCAATGGCGGGAAGTTGAGCCTGGTGATCATCAACGCGTTCAAACCACCACCGGCAGCGCCAACCAGAACTGCGATCGCTGCGGCCACTGGCATCGGCAGCCCCGCGTCGTGCCAGAGACTTCCGAGCACCACAGCCGCCAATCCCATCATCGAACCAACAGAAAGATCTATGCCAGCAGTAATGATAATTGGTGTAAGGGCCAGCGCCAGTAGACCCACTTCTACCCCCAGGCGTGTTACCTCAAAGCCATTCGCCGCAGTGAGAAAGTTATTTCCGGTGAGACTAAAGATGCCGCACTCGAAAAGAATTACGACCAGCAGCACCCATTCGTTGTTTGGGAACAGCCGCTCGCGCCAAGGTGCTTCGGTCTTAACGGAAACCGGCGCGTAATGAAGTGCTTCTGACATGATGCTCCAGCCGGCCCAGCACATTATCCGAGACCAATGCCGCCAGGATGATCGCTCCCTGAATCGCTCTCTCCCAAAAAGGATTTATTCCAAGAAATGTAAGCGCAGTTCCAATAGTTCCCAACAAAGCGGCGCCGATTAGCGTACCAATTAATGTGCCGCGGCCTCCGGTGATTGCAGTTCCACCTACCACAACTGCGGCGATAGCTTTCAACTCGAAGCCAAGGCCCATATTGCTTGGCACCGCTGAAAAGCGAACTGCATTAAGCAGCGCTGCGAGACCAACCAGCGCACCAGTCAAGACGAAAACCCCGAAGACAACACGAGCTGGTTCGATTCCCGCTAGGCGAGCAGCCTCAGCATCCGAACCAACTGCATAGATTGACCGGCCAGCGGCGAGATTCCGCAACATCCAGCTGAAACCCAACAGCATTCCAATGGCTACTGCAACTATTAGCCATTGCGCTGAGTTCTGGCCCAAGCCAAACCACTGGAAGTTAGACGGTAGGTCCTGTATCCATGCGCCTTGTGTCACCCACCTCAAGGCATCCCGCCATGCCACTAACATCGCCAGTGTCACAATGATCGATGGTAGGCGGAGATATCCCACCAGAATGCCATTTACTGATCCCATCGCCGCTCCAACCAGAATCACACTCGGTAATAGCAAAGGAATCGGCACCCCCTCCTTTGCGAGCCAACCAGCAACAACACTGCACACGGCGAACTGAGATCCGACGGAGATGTCGATCTGTCCGACCAGAATCACTAACGTCATTCCAATGGCGATCAGCAGCACGGGAGCATTATTCACCGCAAGATCGCGCAAATTACCGGCACTGAAGAATGAAGGTGCAATGATCGCCACCACGGCGAGCAGTAGTGCATACGCAACCGCGGCTGCAAGTTCTCGTTTGTAACGACCTAACTTCATCTCTCAACTTCCGACGGTCTGCGCCTGAACTTCTACTTCATTGGGATCATGACCAAGCGCCAAAGCCAGTATTCTTTCCTGCGTTGCCTCGCTTCTTTCCAGAACCTCGACAATGGTTCCTCCATACATAACGGCAATGCGATCACTCATGCCGATGATCTCGGGAAGTTCAGACGAGATCATGAGAATGGCAACACCTTTTTCCGCGAGTTCCGTCATCAACTCGTGAATCTCAGACTTGGCTCCCACATCAATTCCCTGTGTCGGCTCGTCCAGGATTAGAACCGAGGGCTTAGTTACTAACCACCGGCTGAGTGCTACCTTCTGCTGGTTGCCACCAGACAGTGTCGATACCGGAGCGAAGATCGCTGGTGTCTTTATTCCCAGCCGCTGTGTGTACTCGGCTGCGACCTTCTTCTCGAGTTTGAAATCCATTCCGCGTCCTTTAGTCATGCGGTCAAGAGAAGCCAGAGTCATGTTCGCGCTGATCTGCATGTCGAGAATCACGCCATGACGACGTCTGTCCTCAGGCAAGTAGGCGATGCCATGCTTGATCGCCGCTGCTGGAGTTTCGATTTGAGCCGGTTCGCCGCGCACGAAGATTCCGCCCTCATCAGCAGGCGTCAAACCAAAGACCGTGCATCCAAGTTCCGTACGTCCGGCGCCTACCAGTCCAGCCACTCCAACGATTTCACCCGCACGCACCGAGAGATCTATGTTGTTTATTCCTGACTCAGTGCAACCCAACCGCTTCAACTCCAAAACTACATTGCCAAGTTCAACTTCCCGCTTTGGAAAAACGGCTGATAGCTCCCGCCCCACCATCAACTGAATCAACGACTGACGGTTCACATCGGACATCAATCTTGTGTCAATTGTTTGGCCGTCGCGAAGCACCGTTACTCTGTCAGCAATCACGGGCAATTCTTCCAACCGATGTGAGATATAGATCATGCCTACACCGCGTGATCGAAGCTCACGAATTACTTTGAACAGGTTATGGGTATCTTCTTCTGACAAGGAAGCTGTCGGTTCATCCAGAATTAGAACCTTGGCGTCCGCTCCCAGGGCACGGGCGATTTCGACCAATTGCTGTTGAGGCATCGTAAGATCTCCGGCTTCGATATCGGGATCGATCCTTGCGCCCACCTGTGCCAGCAGTTCCGCCGCACGCCGATGACGTTCGTGCCAATCGACAAGGCCCATCACTCCAGACTTTTCAAGTCCGATCGCTATGTTCTCTGCAACAGACAATTCCGGAAACAAGGCGGGTTGCTGGTAGATGGCGGCGACCTTAAGCTCCTTCGCCATGCGCGGTGAGTTGTTTGTAATGATCTCTCCATTCAACCTAATTTCACCAGCATCCGGCTGCACCGCTCCTGTTATGATCTTGATGAGCGTGGATTTACCCGCACCATTCTCGCCAATCAAGGCATGCACTTCTCCTTCACGCAGTTCCAAAGAGGCACTCTTCAAAGCCTGCACGCCTGCGTAGGCCTTACTAACGTTGGTAGCGCTTAGTAGTGGCCTTTCAGTCACCAAGTTTCCTTTCGAGAACGATGACGTATAGCTCGGCCGGACCATGGACTCCGATTGCAAGTGTCAGCTCAATGTCGGATGTACGTGAAGGGCCAGTGATGAACGTGACGGTGCGGCTTAAACTTTCCTGACCTTTAGCTCCAATCTCCTGCAATACTTCGATAAGCGTTGCACAAACATTACTTTTTTCAATCACGGCAATATGAATCGGCGGGACAAGCGAAGTGAGTCGGTGATTCTCTTTTTCCGACTCCAGGACAAGAGTGCCGGTCTCGGCTATAGCCCACTGCGCCCCTGTGATACCGACATCACAATCAAAAAGCATGTCTCGGGAGGGATCAGAAAAGATTTCTACACCTGCTGTTTCCTCGACTGCTCGTCTGACGAGCTTGGAATCTGAAATGGCAACTCGGCTAGCTGAATGTTTTTGAATAATCTCTCTGATGACATCTTTTACCGCCAACTCATCCTCCGCGACAAAACAATGGCCTGCAACAGCCTGAAGTGATTCACAAAACCGTTCTATGACTGGACGTCCTGAGCCATCGACGTTGGCTTCTACTCTGCTTCCCAGAATCGAGGAGCTTTTGGAGCTTTCGCTACGTACCGCGTCATGAGGTGCACTCGCAGCTAGGCGCCGCCGAATCTCAGCAAGCATCTCGTCCCGGACTGCTTTGTTCTCTTGCAATTCAGTTTCTTCTTTTTGTTGGTCTTCGTTCGGTTAGTTCGCGGAACTTGTGTTATTTATCACGAGGTTGTTCACGCCATTGTTCTCGGAACGAACGAGGCGCTATCGGTCTCGCGTCGCGCGAAGCGGTCCATGCGCCCAGTGGAGGTATAATTCGCGCGAGCCAGCCACTCACTTTTCCAATATGACCATCTCTGGTAATCAGGGGTTGCAGAACTCTCATGACCCGAGCACCAAATTCGTATAGTGCTGGCTTTGACCAGGTGAAGGCGTAGAGTCGAAATATCAACCGCTCGCCACGTTTTCCTTTCAGCGGCCCTTTTTGCGCGGCCGTGCCGCTTGCGGTCCCCTCCACCACTTCTGCTCGCAAGTGAAGCAGCAATTCAGGAATATCGATCTTTACAGGACAGACTTCACGGCATGCTCCGCAGAGGCTTGAGGCATATGGCAACTGCGCTGTTTTCTGAAGTCCAACTAACTGTGGCGTAATAACGGCGCCTATTGGACCAGGATAAACCGAACCATATGCATGACCACCAACCTGTTGGTAAACGGGGCAAGCATTCAAACAGGCTCCGCATCTAATACAAGCCAGTGATTGTCGCGTTACCGGATGCTCGAGCATTCGCGAACGACCATTGTCCATCAAGATAATGTGGACCTCTTCCGGACCCTCATCAGATGCTCGCTTCTTGGTTCCAGTGATCAAGGACTGATATGCCGTCAGGCGTTGGCCTGTTCCTGATCTTGGCAGTAACTTCAGAAACACATCCAGATCAACAAGTCGCGGAATAATCTTCTCTATGCCCATTACAGCGATATGTACTTTTGGCAAGCTGGTGGTAAGGCGTACGTTCCCTTCGTTTTCCAAAATCAGGATCGTCCCTGTCTCTGCCACGCCAAAATTGACTCCACTTATACCCACCTCTGCTTCAGCAAAGCGCTGCCGGAGAATGCGCCGCGCCACACCGGTCAACACGGCAACATCGTTCGTCGGTTCGATCCCTAATTTCGATACGAACAGATCGGCAATCTGTTTTTTCGATTTATGAATTGCCGGCACGACGATGTGCGAAGGCGTTTCATGCGCTAATTGAATGATCCATTCCCCGAGATCTGTCTCGACGGGAGACAACCCTAACTCTTCCAGCGCTTCATTAAGATGAATCTCCTCCGTAGCCATACTCTTGGACTTAACTACTTGAGTTGCATTTTGCTCCTGCAGCAACTCGGCGACTATTCCGCATGCTTCGGCAGCATCACCAGCCCAGTGGATCTGTGCTCCTGCAAGAGCAGCATTGTCGGCAAATTGCGCAAGATACTTATCCAAATGGATTAGTGTTTCATCCTTGATTGCTCGCGCCCGACTCCGCAAGCCTTCCCAATCCTCGACGGTGGTGATTGCCACTTTGCGGCGTTCACCAAAAACATTTGCAAGGTTCCGAAGCGCCGCCCGCAACTGGGGATCTTCGAGGGCCTGCCTCGCATTTTGATCGAAGGTCTCTGCGGACAAATGATTCATCTTAGTTGTTTAACGTCAGTTCTCATTTGAGGCGAGCAGTTCAGCTAGATGCATGGCTTTTACTTTAGATTCTTTTCGCCCTAAACGCCCGCCAATCTGCATCAGACAACTGGCGTCGGCAGACACTACTGCTCTAACGCCTGCTTTCTCGATTGAGTCAATCTTGTTGTCCAGAATGGCTACTGATATTTCGGGGTACTTTACTGAAAAGGTTCCTCCGAAGCCGCAGCAAGCTTCTGCATTCTCAAGTTCTACCAATTCAGCGCCCCGCACCGCCTGAATCAAGCGTCGTGGTTCTTCGCGCACGTTAAGATCTCGCAGTGCGTGACACGCGTCGTGCCAGGTTACGCGTCCACGAAAACTTGCGCCTATATCGTCTATATGCAACACATTTACTAAAAAGGAACTGAACTCATACGTGCGATCCGCTAGGGCTTCAGCTCGCCTGCGCCATTTCTCATCCTGATCAAATAACTGATCGAAATGGTGAACCATCGCCGTACAAGAGCCTGAAGGGCTGACGATTACATCCGCAGTCGACGCTTCAAAGACTTGGATGAAACGTTTGGCTAATACCTGAGCTTCACTTCGGTAACCTGTATTAAAGGCAGGCTGACCACAGCAAGTTTGTCGAGCGTCGAAAGTTACTTCGCAACCAGCACGTCGCAGCACCTCAACGGTGTCGTTACCGATTGACGGCCACAACTGGTCCACCAGACAGGTGATGAATAAAGCAACTTTCACAGTTCATCCTTCGTGGCGATTACCGATTGACGATTAACGATTCACTATTAACTATTCACGACCGATGCAGCGTTTAAAGGCTGCCATCTCGACTGAACTGCCGACGATGAGTGCGGTGCGCTGATGAATGCCTTTCGGGTTTATATCCAGAATCGGCAGCTTACCGTTGCTTGCTGCACCTCCGGCCTGTTCCGCGATGAAAGCTACAGGGTTCGCTTCGTAAAGAAGTCGTAATCGACCCTCAGGATAGTCAGGTGTCTCGGGGTAGATGAAGACACCACCACGCAGCAGGGTTCGATGAAAATCAGCCACCATTGAGCCAACGTATCTTAAAGAATACCGCCGCCCCAACGCGCCTTCACGCAACTCTTTTAGAAAATCAGCATAAAAATCAGGAAAGTTTTCCAGGTATGCCTCATTGATCGAATAATACTGACCTTGAGCAGGCATGCGGATGTTCTCATGGCTCAGGATGAACGCTCCAACTGCTGGATCCAATGTAAATCCGTGAACGCCGTTGCCCGCGCTGTAGACGAGCACGGTTGAAGAACCGTAGACGACATACCCGGCAGCCACTTGCCTGCGGCCCGGTTGTAATACCCATTGTGCTGGATCATCGGCGCGTTCATCATCAGGTCGTCGAAAGATTGCGAATGTAGTTCCGACGCTTACGGCTACATCGATGTTGCTCGAGCCATCGAGTGGATCAAAAACGATGGCGTATTTCGCATTCGGAGATTTGTATCCAACAGTTATCGGTTCTTCGTTCTCTTCCGAAGCAATAATCCCGATACTTTCGCGTAAGCTGAGACAATGGATCAGAGCCTCATTAGCATATACATCGAGTTTTTGCTGGACCTCACCCTGAACGTTTACGTTACCGTGCGCTCCTAGAATGCCTGTCAATCCCGCACGTCTCACCTGCGCCTGAATCATCTTTGTCGCCAAAGAGATGCCGGACACGAGCCATGAAAACTCAGTAGTCGCCCCTGGAAAACGCTTCTGCTCCTGTAAGACGTGCTGCTGAAAGGTTACGATCATGTCAGACTTTCCTGGCGAGTGCCTCTTCCGGCACGCTCGATTGACGAGGCTCGTATCTTCTGAGCTTTATGTTTTCCCTCACATGATTGCGCGCTTCTGACAAGGACGAGAAGCGACCTGATGCAATCGCCTGTACAAGAACATTTCCAATCACTGTTGCCTCAATCGGCCCAGCAATGACTGAAAGCCCCGTCGTGTTCGCAGTCATCTGATTGAGGTAGTCGTTCTGGCTTCCGCCACCGACTATTTGCAATCCTCGCACCGAACGATTTGATAATTTTTCAATCGTGCGGACGATATCTGCGTAACGATGTGCTAGCGACTCAAGAATTAACTTTGATATTAAAGCAGGTGTCTGGGGTAAGCTGTGACCATTCTCCATCAACTGCTCTGCAATTGCGTTCAGCATGCTCGGAGGATTGAGGAAACGCGCATCATCAGGAAAGATCAAATGCGGAAGATCTTCAAGTGCATTTAGTTGGCCCAATAACTTCTCATAGTCAACATCAATTCCACGCTCTTGCCACTCACGCCGACAGTTTTCAAGTATCCACAACCCCATCACATTCTTCAGAAACCGCACTGTGCCGAAGGCGCCACCCTCATTGGTAAAGTTGTATCGTGCTACCTCTGAGTTAATTAGCGCTTCGTTGAGTTCAATGCCTACCAGGGACCAAGTACCGGAAGAGATGTAGGCCCAGTCTTCTTCCAATGGAGCACCTGCAACCGCACTGCCCGTATCGTGTGTAGCTGGAGCAATGACTCGTACTCCATGAAGGCCAACCTCGGTAGCAAGTGATTCCTTTAACAAACCCAGGTCTGTTCCGGCAGGAACAATCTCTGACCACAGATGTATAGGCAGATTAAGTCTTTGCAAAAGTTCGAGATCCCAAGTCCCAGTGCGAGCATTTATGAGTTGAGTCGTAGTAGCGTTCGTGAACTCTGTCGTGACTCTGCCAGTTAGTTGAAGGTTGATTAGATCTGGAATCATTAATAACCGCGCAGCACCATTGGGGGTTCCGCCGTTATTGACCTGAGCGTAAAGCTGAAACAGTGTATTGAAAACAAGAAACTGAATACCGGTGCGCTCAAAAATTTCATCTTGAGAAACTTGGGCAAAAACTTTTTCCATGATCCCTTCTGTTCGTTTGTCGCGGTAACAAACTGGGAGTTGCAGAAGGCTCCCCGTCGTATCTACTAATCCGTAATCCACCCCCCAGCTATCTACGCCAATGCTGTAAACGGGGCGCTTCAACTGCTTCGCTCGTTCACCAGCTTCGCGTAGGCCTGTTCTTATCTCTTCAAAGATGTTTGGTAGGTCCCAGCGAAGGTGCCCATCTGTGTCTTTTGGCGGGTATTTGAAGCGACGCACTTCTTCCAACAGGAACTCGCCAGGAGCCATACCCGTCAGGAACACTCGCCCACTGCCGGCGCCAAGATCCACCGCGATGTAGAGAGAGTCGTCCATCAAACAATACCCGAAGCGGCGCCTTTCTTTGCCGGACGTTCCTCTGCCTTCTGGCGTCTGTAATTACTCGCCCGGTAAACAGCAACAGGATCGATTGCGCCACCCACTCTTTCGCGGGCCACCGCCAGGATGGGTGACACATCAGTTGTGAATGCCTTCTTCAAAATGGCCAGTGCCATCAAAGGATCGCAGCGCTCTTGAACCTCCGTAAGAGCCTCCCGGTCCACCAGGTGGGCCTGAACGTATGCGCGCACAAGCTCGAGGGCGCTCGACATTAACGACTCTATCGGATCCGTAACGTTGTGCGATTGATCAAGCATGTAAGCGGGCTCAAAGTTATCGACTGCAGCCAGTTCGGCATCGACAAGTTCGTTAAAAATCAGGAAGAGTTGAAATGGTTTGATAGAGCCCGAGTCGAGATCATCATCACCATACTTGCTATCATTGAAATGGAATCCGGCCAGTTTTCCGAACTGGATCAAGCGAGCAACTATCATCTCGATATTAACGTTCGGAGCATGATGGCCCAGATCAACGAGACAGAATGCTTTTGGACCGAGCTCGCGAGCGCAATGGTAGCTTACGCCCCAGTCGTTAATGACGGTCGAGTAGAACGCCGGCTCGTAAAACTTGTGCTCAATGAAAACTCGCCAGTCATTTGGCAGCGCGTTGTAGATTTCACGCATGCTTTCGAGATAACGTTCGAGCGCGCGGCGAAAGTGCTGCTGGCCGGGAAAGTTCCCGCCATCGCCGATCCAAACCGTGTGAGCCTTTGAGCCGAGTTTTTGGCCCAACGCAATGCATTCTATGTTGTGCTGTACAGCTTGTTTACGAACGGCAGAATCGGGATGAGTCAGGCTTCCGAACTTGTAGGACAACAATTGGTCCGGCTGATCCTGAAAAGTATTGGAATTCATTGCATCGAAATGCAATCCACGTTCGCTGGCAAATTCTCGCAAAGTGGGTTCGTTCTCCGGTTTGTCCCAGGGGATATGAAGCGATACTCCCGGAGTTGAGCGGACCAATTTGAAGATCGTGCCGCAATCCTCGAGCTTCTCATAGATATTTCGTGGCTCACCCGGAGCCGGAAAGCGTGCGAAGCGAGTACCCCCGGTCCCTACTCCCCATGAGGGCACTGCCACACGAAACGCTTGGGCCTTGCTTATCAAATGCTCGATCTCTACACCGGAACGCCGCAGCTGCTTAGCAAGATGTTCGTAATCCTCTTCTACCCAGGCCCTATTCTTTGCATTCTGCTGGGCGATGAAGTCGTCACTGATCTCGAAATGCGCTGCCAT
>CAZNPP010000153.1:0-5673 GCA_964574785.1 uncultured Chloracidobacterium sp.
TCGTTCCGCCTTCCTCCTTTCGCCTTCATCCTTTCATTAAGGTTCGATCAGTATACGCGGGGCGGTCTCTAAGGGACGGCTTCTAAACGTTGCGCCGCCTCGCGTGACAGTCACAATGATGGGTACATCGCCCGCTCCCGCCAACGTTGCCGGCAGCCTGAATGTGATTATGTCAAAGCCAGGCATGTCTGGTAACGAACCGACAAACAGAATACTATCTCCACTGATCGATATCGTCTCCGCTGCCTCGATCGTAACCATTACTTCACCTGCGACGGCGCCTCTAACGCCTGTTAGTGATATCTCTAATTCCGTTGGAACCAATTCGTTATCCTCGTTCAATGACATCACCGAAAATGGTTCGTCGGTACGCGCCATAGGATTCGTAATGTTTTTCACCGCCGCTCGGCCACCAGCATCGCTAGTAGTTGTAAAGATATCCGGCTGGGCAGCAACAATAGCCACCGTTCCTCGAAGTGCCGTCCCGTTGTTGTTGATCGTGACGTCTGCAGCGCCAGGAGCTACCCCTAACGGATTCACAAAGTTGATCTGCTCGGGTGAGTTCCCCACAAAGTAAAGTCCAGCAGCAGCACCATCAATCGAAACTGACACTCCATTCAATTCAACCGGCAAAGCAGGACTCCGACTTTCTGAACCTCCACTCGCGGTTGTGTTTGCCGGAGCAAGCGCAACAGTTGAGCGAATAATGCCGAGTTGTCCGGGAGCAAGACCCGCCGCATCATCTGGGTCGGGACTTGGATCCGGCGATGGGCTGGGACTCGCCATTGGGATGGGGCGGTTGCTTGCGCCGGTGAAAAGCGACAGCGCCGCATCAGATGACGAAACAACATCTGGAGTCAACAGATAAAAGACTTCAATTGAAAGGTCATCGTTGCCACCGCCAAGCTCTACGCCTCCGAAACTAAATGCAATTCTCTTAAGAGTCTGACTTGTAAGCGGACGAATCCCGCCAAAAACAATTGCCCCGGGATTTCTTGTTAATCGGGCAAAGGTATTAGAAGCACTCGCCGGAATCTGTGTTGCGAAGATCTGTGCAACACGATCCGGATTCAAACCTTCATCATCATCTGCTTCTGCTGGAAAAGTTCCGTCCGGACGGAAGTTTAGTGCTGATGAGAAGACGAGAGTACTGGGCTGAAGCGAAGCGTTGTAATCTGTAAAGGTCGGAAAGCGTGCAACATCCCCAGGGAATGCTGCTGCTCGTGGACCAACCTGAACAAAAGTATCAGTGGCTACGCTGTAAACAAAGATCCCCAGGAACTGCACGTTTGCCCCATTTGCCTTCGGATCTTCCGCCAAAGATTCGAAAGCTATTAGAGAACCATTACGACTGATCCTTCGTCCAGGACTCAAAATATTTACGGTAGCGCCACTTGCGTCGGCTCTGGTTCGCGTGACTTGACGTAGATTACTTGCAGAAGACCCATTGAAGTTGGCTACAAATATTTCACCATTGCCTCGCCCGTTAGCATCATCGTTGTCGCCGGTCAGGTTCGCATTTGAGACGAATGAGAATACGCCTCCGTCCGCAGAGAGTGATGGATTCTCATTGAAGACAGCCTGGATGAGCCGTCCTTCTGCATCAAACGCGCTGGCTGTGTTAGTTACTTGTACAAATGTTGAAGTCGCTCGATTAAAGAAGAAGATCTCGGGATTACCGTCAGTATTTCCAACGTCCGGGACGAGGTCTCTAGTTGAGACGAAGGCGATTATATTCCCATCATCGCTCAGCATTGCGGTGCGGTTATCATCTGCGACGAAAGGAGAAACACCTGGACCACCAGGAGTAGGCGCCCGGCTTGCAGGGGTGTCGGTAATCTGCGTAAAGACGCCACCAGCCAGATCCTGAAGCGGTAGATCGGCTCCCGCCGAAAGGTCCACATCGCTCACTGCAGGCAACTGATATATCCAAATCTCTTGATTACCGTCTGCGGCAAGGGAGCCATTAGCATCCCCACCATCAAAGTTAGCAGGATTTGGCGCATTGGAACTGAAAACAATTGTGAACACACGTCCGCCATTGCCATTAGGTGGTGGCGAAAAACTCAGCATGGGCCTATTGTTACTAATCTCAATCTGAACTTCGGTAGGATCTGCTGGCGTCGGCAATGGCGTTGGTGTGGGACTTGGTGTCGGTGTTGGGCTTGGAGTTGGAGTTGGCGAAGGGCTGGCCTCGGGCTTGGGAATATTGCGGGTGTTTGTTATCTGAAAGATTCGCCTCTGAGCGTAATCAATCAAGAATATTTCCCGGTTACCGTCAGCATTATTTCGTGCTGCCGTTCTTTCGGTAGCCACATCAGCATTCGACTCAAATACTACAAAGCGCCCATTGCCACTGATATCTCCGCCGGACGTACTAAATGCTGTACTCGGTATGTTAGTCAGTTGAATAAGGAAGGGATCGGGTGTTGGACTCGATGTCTGGGCGTGAACACCAATAAGTGCTCCTGCAACAACCGTAAGCAGAACGATGTTGCACAAGGAATTGACGGCTTGCTTCACAAATTCCTCCGAAATCAAGACGCAGAAACGAAGAGATTAGATGCCCATGGGAGCCTGAGCAGCAGTGTAATGCTCGGTGAAGTAATTTGAAGTATTATTTCCACACCCAGCTATTTAGGAACGGCCATTTTAAGCAGAGAACAGGCATAACCGCAAGCACACATGAAAAGAGCACTGATTACCGGAATCACTGGTCAGGATGGGAGTTATCTGGCTGAACACCTGCTAAGTCTCGACTATGAGGTTCATGGACTCGTACGTCGGGTAGCACTTGAAGCACCAGAAAGAAGATTTGGAAGGATCGTGCACTTGCTCGATCGTATTACGTTACACCCTGCCAGCCTCGAAAGTTACCCAAGCATCTTCAACGTGATTAGTCATCACGAGTTCGATGAATGCTATCACCTGGCGGCTCAGAGTTTCGTTGCTGAGAGTTTTGCCGACGGATTCTCAACAATGAACGCAAATATAAATGGCACACATTATGTGCTGGCAGCACTCAGAGAACTGAATCCCAAGTGTAAATTCTATTTTGCGGGTTCGAGCGAGATGTTTGGAAATGCCACCGAAGTGCCGCAAAAAGAGATCACACCATTTCATCCCAGGAGCCCTTACGGAATCAGTAAGGTGGCGGGTTTCCATCTAACTAGAAACTATCGCGAGGCTTACGGCATGTTTTGCCTTAGCGGCATTCTTTTCAACCATGAGAGTCCACGGCGCGGATTTGAGTTTGTGACAAGGAAGACAACCAGCGCGGTCGCCCAAATCAAAGCTGGTCGGGCCTCAGAGCTAAGAATAGGAAACTTCGAGGCGAAAAGAGATTGGGGCCATGCCGCTGACTACGTGAGGGCGATGCACCTCATGTTGCAGCAACCTGAACCAGACGACTACGTGATAGCGACTGGCGAGACGCATACGGTCCGCGAGTTATGTGAACTGGCCTTTGCAGAAGCTGGGCTTGATTATCATGATTACGTTAAGACTGACGATCGTTACTATCGCCCCGCCGAGGTGGACATCTTGGTCGGCGATTCATCCCGAGCCCGGCAAATCTTGGGTTGGTCGCCAACGTATACATTTGATTCTTTGATCAGGGAGATGGTTCAGGAGGATTTAAATGGTTTTCTCGCGACTGGTTAAGCGGGGGATTCTTTAACGCAAAGCCGAAGGTGCAAAGATGCAAAAGGAGATGAAAGAGTAGCGGTGGTAACGGTTGTAGTATTGATTACTTTTTTCTTTGCATCTTGGCGCCTTTAGATGCGGCTTTGCGTTAAGAAGGCCTTTCAATAACGGGCCTGTTTTCTGCCGTTGGTGGTCTTTACTTTTGACATGTTGGGGCGCAATCGTCCCCGCTTCCCGGGTTCTGTAATCATTAGGACTTCTGTTACATTGCAGCCCATGAAAACCGTGCTGCGCGTGGAAAATTTGTCCAAGCAGTACCGTATTTATGAACGGCCCGGTGACCGACTGAAGGAAGTCCTGTCTCGCGGACGTCTGCGACGGCACAGGGAGTTCTGGGCACTCCGGAATATCAGCTTTGAAGTTGGCGCCGGTACGACAGTAGGTGTGATTGGTCCAAATGGCTGCGGTAAATCCACTCTGCTCCAAATTATCGCGGGAACACTGCCGCCGACTCATGGTGATGCTTGGCATGAAGGGCGAATAGCAGCGTTGCTAGAATTAGGCGCTGGCTTCAACCCCGAGTTCACAGGCGTGGAAAATGTCTACATGAACGCCTCACTGTTGGGCTTAACGCGCCGAGAGACAACGAAGCTCTTTCCAGAAATAGAACGTTTTGCCGAGATTGGCACTTTTTTGAATCAGCCGGTCAAAACTTACTCAACGGGGATGTATGTCCGTCTGGCGTTTGCGATTGCCGCTAACATCAACCCCGATATCCTAATTATCGACGAAGCACTTGCTGTTGGTGATGCTGTCTTTCAACACCGCTGTCTTAGACGCATGAAGGAACTTCAAGAGCGTGGCACAACTGTGCTTTTAGTTTCGCATGATGCTGCGGCCATACGCGCTCTCTGTACTCGCGCCATTCTTCTAAACGCCGGGCAGGTAGTTGCTGACGGTAGACCGGTCGACGTGCTTAATTGTTATCAGAAGATCATTATGGAGCGTGAAGAAGCCTATCACGCAAGTAGCACTACCGATACCCCAGATAATGGCGAGATCTTCTTAAATTCTAATCAACTGACTTTTACCTACCGGCATGGTGATGGTAGTGCCGAGATCGTCGGGGCGGAACTCGCTGATGGAGCTAATCGTCAAGTTGAGATCGTAGAGACTGGTGAGCCACTTACAGTGCGCGTCGCTGTCTACTTTCACACAGATGTGGAAGAACCCGTAATTGGCTTCCTGATTCGTAATCGTCACGGCATTCATGCTTATGGCACTAATACCAAGGAGCAACAGATTGAATTCGGGCTAGTCAAACGAGGCAGCACTCTCGAAGTAGCTTTTGCTTTCAATTGCTGCTTGGGTGTTGATGAATACTCAATCTCGCTCGCAGTGCATAGCCAGGCAGGTCAGGCCTATGATTGGCTTGATGGTGTCCGGTTCTTTAAGGTTACGAGCATGGTTCGCATCGAGGGCATAGCGAATCTAAACGCAACCGCCACCGCACGCTTTCGACCTCTAAATACCGTTGCCGAAAGCGTTCAAGAGAGCCTGAGTCATGGTCGATAATGACGTAGAAAGTATTCTGCGTGAAATCAGAGAAAGAGTGCTGATGGAACAGCAACAAGCTGACATTGACTCTGCGTCTAACAACCATGAGAACCAACAGGGAGGTCTGGAGCAGGCGACAGCACAATTGGCCCAACTCGATGCTTACCTAACGACAACGGCTCGGGCGTGGGATCAGCTACCGCCAATTGTAAGTAACCGCTCTGGAACTGCCGCACGTGTAGAACTATGGGTAAAAGGCTGCTTCAAACGCCTAACGCGCTGGTTCATTTGGGAGCAGGTGAACTTTAATGCTGCAGTTCATCATGCGCTCATTCATACACACAAGGCCCTGGCAGATAACGACCAAGCTCGTAGGAACTCTGCGAACGATATTGAGGCTCTGCGGCAGCAATTGTTGCAGCGACAATCCGAACTTGAAGTCCGGTTGCGTGAGATCGAATCACAATTGTC
>CAZNPP010000153.1:5773-10563 GCA_964574785.1 uncultured Chloracidobacterium sp.
TCGACTTGAGGAGTTGTTGCAAGAGATGCGGGCGCGAGACGAGCGGTTACTGGCCGAACAGAGGGTCTGTCTGAAGCAGCTTGCTCATCAGATCAACGAAGCCGTTGTGCTTCATGATCGTACTCGACGTAAGGTAGAGTCTCGACTCGACAAGCTTGAAAAGACGAACGATCCTAAAGATACAACCTAAGCTCTTATGCCTCAGTCCTCCAAAATAGATCTTTACGAGCGTTCTGGCATCACTGATGTTAGTGAGTTCTATCGCTACAAATTCGTCTCTGACGAGATACTCGATCCTCGCTATTTCAAGGCTTTAGATCGCTTTGACATTCGCTTCGCCCGGACGATGTGGATTTATGACAATGTGCGCGCCGGGAGCGCTGTTCTTGACCTTGGCTGCGGCGCTGGCATGCTTGCGCTGCTGAAGCGAAAGAATGTGTTTCTCACCGGCGTTGATCTGTCAAACGAGTGTGCCCTGGCCGCCCGAACAAACGGGTACGATACCACCTTCGTCGCGGATCTTGTGGATTTGCCGTTCGCCGCAAAATCTTTCGATTACGTCGTCAGTCTGGACGTACTTGGACATGTGGATCTCGAGAAGAAGGATGCGGTGCTCCAGGAAATAAAGCGTGTGCTACGGCCGGAAGGAGTTACGCTGCACGGCATCGAAAGCACTGATCCGCTTGTTCAAAAGAGTTATGAAGAGATGACTCCAGACGAGTTGCGACGATTCGTCGCAGTTGATGGACACGTTGGGCTTGAAAAAGAAGCGGAGCACGCGACGCGTTTTCGGCGGTTCTTCTCTCATGTGGCTTTCGAACCTCGCTACACGCTTTGTCTAAGCGGCGAGGAGTTTCTCAAGCAGGCGGATAAGTATGGTCTGCATTTTGAAGAAGATTTTCTCGACTATCTGCGCGGTCTCTCATTTAAAGAACGGCGAGCGTTCGACATTGCAATGGGTTATGTCTTCAACAAGATTTCTGATCTTCACATCAAACTTCCCCCAAGCGGTCTGTACACATTCGTAAAAGCCTCCGCTGAGCCACTAGGGCCATTCTATAACGAGCATCGCGATCGCACTGCTCTGTTCACTTTTGGGAGCACGGACAACGACGCGGGGAGTCTATGTCTGGACCGCAGCAGCAACGCCATATTTGATGATGGTTGGTTCGAGCCCAATGACATCCCGCCAATCGCACGTTGGATGGGCAAACGCGCGCGAGTGCGCTTTCTCGCGCCAATACTTTCGATCATCAGCATCGACCTCACGACACATATTCCTGAGATTCGTACAGAGCCGCTTGTCATTGAACTCTCACTCAACGGGCGGAGACTATCGAATTTCTGTATCTTCAACTACGGTTGGTTGAATCTGCAGGTTCAGGTACCGGAGGGCGTAACATCCGCAGCACACGGTGAATTCGAACTCGAGTTCAACGCGAGTCGCACATGGCAACCACGGCCAACAAACGACGAGACGCGCGATGACCGGGAGTTGTCAATCGCTGTTTGTAATATCGAGATCTATCCTTGACGACAAACCTGAGTTCGGTTTGACGATGTGTCCCAGCCTTTCATGATTCGCAATATTCTCATCTGTACTACCCAGGTTCCATTTACCACAGGCGGCGCGGAGTTCCATGTCGATGGACTGCGACAAGCCCTCAACGCTGCGGGATATAATGCCGAGGTGGTTCGCCTGCCCTTCAGATGGTATCCCCCCGAAGAGATCATGAGGAGTGCTCTGGCTTGGAGGCTTCTTAATCTGAGTGAGGCAAATAGCAATAAAGTTGATCTGGTCATAGGAATGAAGTTTCCTGCGTATGTAGTCGCGCATGAACGCAAGGTCTTGTGGATAATGCATCAGCACCGAAGCGCCTATAATCTTTGGGGAACACCGTTTGACGATCTATCGATTTACCCCGAAGGTGTGCGAATTAGGGAGTGGATCCATGAATGTGATCGCCGCTTCATCCCCCAAGCTAAGAAGGTTTTCGCAAATTCCAAGACTGTTGCGGAAAGGCTTCACCGCTACAACCGAATCACAAGCGAGCCGCTCTATCATCCGCCACCGCGTGCTGAATTTCTGAAGTGCGGGATTCAAGGAGATTACTTCTTTTACCCGAGCAGGCTCGAACCGCAAAAACGACAGGAACTGTTATTTGAGGCACTAAGGTTGGTGCGCACGCCAGTCAAAGTAATTTTCTCAGGCGGCTCTACTAATCCTGGTTACTACGAATCTCTGGTTAAAGAGAAAAGGATTGGCGACAAAGTGCAAATGCGCGGCTTTGTTTCTGAGTCCGAAATACTTGAGTTGTATGCAAACGCACTGGGAGTATGCTATCTCCCGTTTGAAGAAGACTATGGCTACGTCACCCTCGAGGGAATGCTTGCGGGAAAACCGGTGATCGTAGCTCGCGATGGTGGGGGTGCGCGCGAGTTAATTGATGATGGGCTCGATGGGTTAATCGTTGAACCGGAACCGCAGGCTATTAGTGAAGCGCTTGATGCCCTGTACACGGACCGTGACCGTGCTCGAACGATCGGCGAACGGGCTCGTGAGAAACTCTTGTCACTGAATCTCTCTTGGCAGAATGTGGTGGAAAAGCTAATTTCAGCGGCAGGATAGTGCTATAACCTTTGACTTAGCTTCACCTTGGCGGCGGTTTCTTTGTCAAAAATGTCACTGAGGCTCGCAACCGAGATTGTGGTGCAAGTTGAAAATCCCGAGTGTGCTAGAATCGGTCCGCAATCTACGATGCATTCCTAACCCCGAAGCTACAAGGAAAGGCTCTGCAAACGCGAGACAAGATGGGGCAGAATATCCTCAGGCGAATTTCGTTTGTACATACTCCAAATGCGTTTCTTGCTGAAACGCAGCAGTATGGAGCGATGTTCATGCCCGTTTGGGCTTACACCCTCGCGGCTTACGTTGAAGAGCCAGAGAAGTACGAGTTAAGACTGTTCGATATGCGCTTTGACGATGTTGAAGCTGTTCCTTCGTCAGATCTCTTTGTCTTCAGCGGCGTGAATCAGGATTACGAATCAATCGTCGAAACCCACGCCTCTTTACTCCAACGTTATCCAGAATCGGTATTCATAATCGGTGGTCCTATCTGTTGGTCCTTGAACCAGGCTGGTGAGATCTCCAAGCTTGAAATGTTCGATAAGATTTTTATTGGCGATGGAGAAGATGCTTTTCCACAGTTCCTCAAAAGATTTGGCCAAAGAAACCAAATGCCGAAGGTGCTCGAAACAAAGGAGCGCTTTCTCGTCTCAAAGGCCCGCGGATTCTACCGGCCATTCCTTGATGCAACCTACAGACGTTACTACGGTGGAGTGCTCGAAGTTTCTCGAGGCTGCCCGTTTCTTTGCGAGTTCTGTGACATAAGAGTGCTTCCCGATAACAATCGAGCCCATAGCTTTAGTCCGGAGCACATTGTTTCGGAACTGGACTACATGGCACGACTGGGAGTCAAGCAAGTGCTGTTCGCCGCTGACAACTTTATCGGTGACTTGCGCTGGGCGGAGGAGGTGCTCGATGCAATTATCGACTGGCAGGAGCGCACTGGATTACGTGTAGCGCTCTATACATGGTTAACTATTAATCTCGCAAAGCACCCACGACTTCTGAAAAAATTGCGGCTGGCAAATTTCGACATGCTCTTCATTGGGGTTGAGAGTTTCAGTAACAACTCTCTTCTCGAGACCGCGAAGGTTCAGAACACAGCAGGAGACATGATCAGCTACATACAGGAGATACAATCATTTGGCTTTGCTGTTGTTGCGGGTCTTATCTTCGGCTTCGACTCTGACACTCCGGAGTGCTTTGAGTTAACACTTGATGGCATGGCAAAGTCGGGGCTTATCTCAGGTGATCCCTCATTATTGACAGCTCTTCCAGGTACACCACTCTTCCGGCGAATGAAACTGTCCGGGCGACTGCGAAACAACAAGAATTCGCTGGGAGGCTACAAGTATTGCACGAACATTCGCTACCTGATGCCGCGTGAACAGATGATTGCGGGATATCAGAGATTCGTCAGGCGCTTCTGTGAGGGGAACTATCAGTACGAGAGGCTGAGAGGTTTTCTTGACAACCTGGACAAGGGTAACTACGTGCCGCTTCGTTCGAGTGGATATGGCAGCCTCGGAAAATACATATCAATGGTGTTCAAAAGCCCTCGTGCCGTGAAGATGCTCCTGCACCGCTTGTTGCAAATCGCTTTTCGTCCCTCCGTGGCATGGTATGCCACAAAAGGTCTGCTACTGACGTTTAGGTGCTCACGCCGACACGCGCGGCTGTTTGGCGTCTTTCAGTTCTGGCTCTTCAATTGGACTAATGCGATGCTGAAGTACGAAGGGCTCTCCGATGCCGACTTCGATATAGAGTCAGTGCCCGAAGAGTTTGATCGCTCTCTTATCCTACCGGAGCACTACGCCGATCTCGCTGACGAAGAGATTCCCTACGTCAAAATTGCCGCTCAGCAGAGATCAACCCTCAGCCAGCTTCGTCGCCTCACGGCTCTGCAGGGATCTGACACGCCTGCCTGAGGCATCGGCCAAACATACCTTATTCGTTTTGACCTCTATGCTTTTGCTCCAAGAAAACCTGGCTTCAGAGATCGTGTGCAAAATACGGACACCCCCAGGGCTTTAGCTTTGGGAGTTTCAGTTTCGACCTAACAGTGGACCACCGTTTTTTTGGGTCGACACCCCAGGGCTTTAGCCTGGGGAGTTTCAGTTGTGCGCCCGGCAGGGCGCTCTTACTAGGGAGTGAAAGTCTCCTA
>CAZNPP010000154.1:0-6269 GCA_964574785.1 uncultured Chloracidobacterium sp.
AGCAATGGGAGCATATCGCGCCATAGTTAGTGACTGCCCCGATGACGTGCGAGTGACTGCCTGGTCTGAGGTGGCGCAGACCCTCAAGAGCTTCGAAACCACAACTGAGCTTATTGCCCCAGCCGAAGTGTTGGTGGCTGCAGGTCTCAAGCGCGCTTGAGCGACGAGTTGAGTGCGACGAACAAACGTGGTCACGCTACAATCTGGAATCAGATGACTTTGATAATTGGCATTCTCGCGGGAGCGATAGCCAGCTATCGGTTTATTGCTAAGAAAAATTCTGAAGTGAGCAAAAAGTTTTGCCTGTAACAGGAATATGAGTCCAATTCAAAAAGCGTGTTTGGCGGCTCTTGCGTTTGCTGTTGGTCTACCGGTAGTCACGGCGATCCTGGTCTCGCAGTTCAGTTGGCTATTTGCAGGTGTCAGCCTTTTTGGTCTGACTGTCGGGCTCCTGATCGGAATGACGCAAAGCGCTGTTGTGAGCGGCGGACTCCCTCTACTGTTCACTTTTGCCGGAGGGTCAATTCTGGCTCTCTCGGTTGGAGATAATCGCACAGCGGAGCAACTGGATATGTTAGGCAAGGCACTCGCAGGTTTTGGAATTGGAACTATAGTAGGGCTGCTCATAGGTGTAGCATTGCAAAAGTGGGGTGTGGATATCCCACTCGGGAAATTATGGGAACGTTAGTTAATTCACAAGCCTAACTACTATCAAGCCTAGACTCAAGAGACAGACTCCTCTCTCCGATTGTTAAAGTCCTTGCGTTGTAAAGGGACTTGATGCCTCAGAGGTCATTCGCAGTTTTCTGTTGTATCACTTGGGCTAGCGCTCGTGCGACAAACAAACAATTGTCCATAACTTGATCTTAAGTATCTTGCCTCTACCTTCTTCAACAGCAAGAGTCCTGCGATGGGTGAGGCCCGAGGCACCCAAGTTTTGGCGGGTTTCGTGCAACCGGAACGGTTCGTGGTAGTTCGCGTAAATTCGCGGATAGTTTAACGAGCAACTAATTGCAGCCAGGAAGACTTAAGAGCAACCCTTTCGTGATCAAACTCGTAAGTGCAGAGTTATGAAAACAATACGCTAACTCGCATGAATCTCATCTTCTGATTACATGCCCAACCTTAGTGAGAAGAAGATTCAGCAGATCTGCCAAAAGCTTGACGAACTGAGTTCCCCTTTGTCTCGGCTGGCCGTCGGTGAGTCAATGGCAATAAGCTGGACAGATCTAACCATCTCGACTATCACCTAGCCAGTTTATCGATTCGGCCATTTAGAGCGGTCACAGGTCGAACGAGAAAAGGAGGATGAATGAGAAACAACTTTTGTCCGAAGTGCGGCTCACCGGACGTAATTCCTAATGTAGAGGTGAGGGACTATGACGCGAGTTCATACCGCGCTCTCTCGCTGATCGTTCAGTTACCTCGCGCGCAGAGTGGCTTTAGCTTCAAGGGATCAGAATCGAGCGAAGTTAGAGCATGGGTATGTGGAGCGTGTGGTCATACCGAATTCTATGCCACGAGGCATCAGGAGTTGCTTGCTGCTTACATGCAGAATCGAGGTTAATATCCCTTGTAAGAGACATTTGAGATCACCACGAAGGCACTGAGGCACAGAGATTAAAAAGATTGAAGAAAAAGTATTTCAAGCCTCGTGATTCATGCCTCATCCTTCCGCCTTCACCCTATTTAACTCCGTATCTCAGTGTCTCGGCGGTGAACAATGGAATCTTCCGAACTTGAAAATAGAGTCCAAAATCGGATTGCAGCTTGGCAAGTCACTGTAGAGCGGTTAACGGAAACTGAAAGTTCCGTTCTGGTGTTTGGATACCGGGAAAATCAGCCCGTGGTGCTTAAAGTGATCAAGCATCAGGGCGACGAGTGGCGTTCGGGTGAAGTATTGGACGCGTTCGGAGGAATAGGTGTCGTAACAGTCATCGATTACATTGATGGCGCGCTTTTGCTTGAGCGTATTTTACCTGGCGACTCACTGGTCAATAAGTCCCTCAGTAGCGCCGACGATGAGGCCACTACAGTGTTGGCTGAGACGATTATGAAGATGTCTCACCGCGCGCCGGCTTGCTCTGTGCCAACAGTAGAAGATTGGGGTAAAGGATTCGAACGTTATGCTGCAAGCGGAGACGACCAGATACCGAAGGACTTGGTTTCGAAAGCTCGTCGTATGTATTTTGAACTATGTGAATCTCAGAAGCAGGTGCGGCTACTCCATGGCGATCTGCATCATTACAACGTGCTGTTTGATAATGAACGAGGTTGGCTCGCCATCGATCCAAAAGGTGTGATCGGCGAAATTGAATACGAAATAGGAGCGGCGTTACGGAATCCTTTCGAGAGGCCAGCCTTGTTTGTTGACCCTGCGGTAATTCGCAGAAGAGTTGACCTCTTCATTAGCAAGCTAGGCCTGAACTCTTCACGAGTACTCCAATGGGCCTTTGCGCAGGCTGTCCTTTCTGCTATATGGACGGTTGAGGATGGCTTTCAAATAGAGTCGCGGAATGCTGGCATCGTTTTGGGTAAATCGCTTCTTCGGATGTTGGATTCAGGTAAATCGTCCAATGATAGTTGACGATTCTACACCCATTTTTCAAATCGCCGGTGCGCCCACCGTGGTTAACTCTTGGTGCAAATCCGCACCTTCTTGTTTAGGGCTTTGGAGGGTTGTTATAGGTACAGCAGGCAAAAACCGGTGGGAGTTCATTAATCTAAAACCCCGTAGCTCCAAACTCAACCTTCCGCCAGAATTCTCTCTGCGCAACCTCGGCGATCTCTGCGTCTCGGCGGTGAAAGAAGTTGCTAGTCTCGGGCGACAAAGGGGACAGCTCGGTCTCGAAGGAAGTCGCAGGGATTTTGCGCACTCTTTCACCGCCGAGACGCAGAGGACGCCGAGGTTCCGCAGAGTGTTAATGGGTACGTTAGATTGGTTGCGGCTACGCCGCGCTGTGTCTCCCATGGTGAAAAATTTTCGTTTCATGATCTCGCTTAAAAGAGGAGGAAAATATGTCCACAGACGTTCGCACACAAATCGAATCTGCAAACAGAGGATTCATGACTACGTTCAAAGAGGGCAATGCGGCAGAGATCGCTAGCCTCTACACACCGTCTGCTAAATTGCTGCCAGCAAATAGTGACTTTGTTAGTGGGACAGACGCCATTCAACAATTTTGGCAGAGCGTGCTTGACTTCGGCATTAAGGAAGTAAAGTTGGAGACAATAGAAATCGAGGCCCACGACGATACGGCCATTGAGGTCGGACGCTATCAGCTGTTTGCTAACGGTGGAACGGTTGCTGATGCTGGCAAGTACTTGGTTGTCTGGAAGAATGACAATGGTTCCTGGAAACTGCATCGGGATATCTGGACAACTAGCCAGCGGGCTGCGGCAGCTGCGTAAGAACACGGTGTGCGGGTTTTGGCTTAGACTCTTTAAAACTGCGTATTCACATGGCAGAGTCGAAGAGGATAAAGCTTACCGCTGACCGTTACGAGCGAGGTTGACTCCCGACTACTTTATGAGCTAGAGCTACGGTTCGGGAATTACTTTGAGGTCAGAACTTGGTTTGATGCTTCGGGAATTCCGTACGCGCACGAATTTGACTCATGGGCCTAGCGCAAGGAGAAGTGGTAGTACACGCAGTTCTAGTAGAGAGCAAACTCAACTGCAACTGCGAGGTAGTATTGACAGGCTCCAAGAGACTGTAGAAAGGAAGTTCTTCGACTCTCTTATATACTGCAGCGTCGTAATCGGAAGAAATCCTTGAACAATTCACCTTGCGTCGCTTGCCTCTCTCGCTAACGTTGAGGCACTGCGAGCGTGCCAGTAAAGTGGCCCCATTAGTGTCAAAGAAGATTTCTTTAATAACATCACCGTCAATTCCTAAATCGTAGAATTGACTACGTATCTTTGCGAGCGTGCCATCCCCGCGAAAGTAATATGTGATAACTCGCTCACCGCCGCCAAAGAAACGATTAGGTTCTAACTGCACAATAACTATCTTCCCGTCCTTGGTCCAAACCTCGGCACCATCATAGAGATCGTAACCCTTCGGTGCTGATTCTCTTGCCTTCCGAGTGGAAAACTCCTGCCAATATCGTGGTGCATCCATAGTTACTGGATAGGTCTCTTGATTTGGGGACACGATGTTGCCAAAGATGCGGCCGCGGTTGGAATTGCGTTTCTTAAATCCTTCGAGGCCCTTAGTGTAAGCCTCAATGGCGGCTACTTCATTCGAACTCTGCAATCCGGAATTCAACAACCGGTACATCGGTAGGCGATTCACACTTTTGTAGATCACGCCTTCGCGATGCGAGTAGTCTCCGGAACATTTTCTTTGCCGGCCTTTTTTACCCAATTCAAAACATTGCAAACGCTTCTGTAAGAGTTTTCCGTTTGTATCATACATCCTTGTTTGCACGAGCCTGGCGCCGAATTCGTTTGGATCACTGAAGGGATTTACGTTAAAGCCCGAGTAGGTGGTTCGCATCTTAGCCAGTGTTCCGTCCTCACGAAAGTAATAGACTACAGACTGGGACCAATCACCCGAAGGACTTCCGGACCAAAACTCTGCAATCACGACCTTTCCATCTCTTACCCACACGTCGGCAAGGTCGTAGAGGTTATCGCCGTTACTGGCAGCCTCTCGTGCTTTTCGAGTCTTAAACTCTTTCCATTTGGGTGATGGAGCGCTGAGAGTTAGGCCCGACTGATCCCATGAGGCTACATTGCCAAAGATGCGTGCCTGATCGCGGTTGCTCTTTTTGTAACTGTCGAGCTCTTTGCAGTATGCCTCAATGGCTGCCACTTCGCTGGGCGGTGTTGCCTGCCCCCGGCTTGGTGTTTGAGCTATGTTCAATGTGATATGTCCCAGGATGCAGAGGATTGCTAGACCAATTGAAATCTGACTCTGCAGCCCCTTGATTAATCGTGATTCCAAGCTCCTCATGTACTACTCCTTCGTGTTAACTTCTCAACTGTTTGCAGGTCTCAGCCTCACAGACTCTATCCTGTTGTCACCGGAACCATTGGCGATCAGTTTTGCCGTCTGGGTTGAATGCAAGAGACCGGGGGCACTGACCACTTTCTGAGCTGTGCGCTGTGCCCAACGATCTGTGTCATCAGATTCAAAGCAATAGGAATCAAGGTTTTGTTTCCGGTTATCCTCATCGTCCTTCTTTACTCTTGCATATTGGCGTTCATTCATAAGTGCGAATGGAGGCGAAAACGTTTCCAGGATGATGAGAAGAAACGTTTCAGGACCCTTTCGCACATGTGTATGAAAGCCGAAAGGCTCTAAAACATTAATTTGAGGAGGAAATGAGGAAATGATGAAAAAACAGTTAGGCAAGATATTGATGGCTGCGATTGTAGTGACGGTGAGCTTATCTACTATGGCGTGCTCCAAAACTTTGGCAGGTAAATACGCCAATGGCTCTGGCTTGATCGTGATCGAGTTCAGCTCAGATAAAGCTTTTGTGACGATGGGCGGGTTGACTGCGGAAGGGGCGTACAAGGTCGTCGGAGACAAGGTTGTTATCGAGGCCGAGGGTGAAGAGATTGTCCTCATGCGCAACTCGGATGGATCACTTTCCGGGCCTAAAGACAGCTTCATTGGGCGTCTGACAAAGCAGCGGTCGTAGTCTTGGTGCGACAGCTGTGTTAGCTGTTTGAACAGCCCAAGGTTGTCGCACTCCAAGACTAATTTTGAAATAATTTGTCGGTTTTTTCTTAACAGTGTAGAAGCCACCTGCCCCCGCTATTGCGTAAGATTAATGACTGAGGGAGACTACATGAAAAGAACTGGGAAGCTGTTCGGAAAGTTCACAACACTGAGCCTAATCTTAGCCACCACCTTGGTTGTGGCAGGATCTGAGCCAAACGGGGTCGCCAGCGACTCCAAGTACAGAGTCTTTTGCTCCAACAGCAAGATTGAGGTCGAGCAGCGTACCCTCGAGCACCAAAAGAACGCGCGTGGCTCGAATGTTTGTGTTTTAGCTGAATTCGACTATCTCTCGGATGCTGAAAAGTACGCTGAGGAAAAAGGTGGCAAAGGCGCTGAGTGTAAATGTCCTTAAACCTCTAGGAAAGGGCTCGGGAAACTAGAGTGTGTAGTTCGTGCCATTTTGCCGGCTCAATTTTCTTATTTATGCGTCATACCAAAGTGCACGAAACAGCACTAATCTAAATAAGATTCAAGCCGCACTGCGCGACCAAAATTGAAAGTTAATATCCTGATCGCGCGGGCGGCTGAATAC
>CAZNPP010000154.1:6369-10518 GCA_964574785.1 uncultured Chloracidobacterium sp.
GGTCTATAAGCCTCAACTGCGACAGCTGTATCGAAGAACTCTTGGAAATGCGAGATCTTTCCCTCGCGTACTGTGAAGATGTGGACAAGTTCAGTCTCAGCCGTTCGCCCTGTGGACTTAATTCGCGCCCGATAATTTGAGATGGCGACGACTTTGTCACCTTGTGCGATGTACTCTTTGGGCTCAAACAACTCAACATCCTCAGTTTCGCCCAGTTTAGAGAAAAACTCTGCAACTGCCTCTGGCCCATTAATTTTTCCAGCCGTGGGGAGGATTTCTGGGGGTCCAGGAATTACCCATTCCACATCATCGGTTAACTTACTAATTAATGCCTGAATATCGCCTTTTTCAAAATCCGCGTAGGCTTCCTTTACTAAGTTGATATTCTCTTGCTCAGACATTTTTTCTCCTTTCGTTTGCTTTGATTACGGACTCTGACTGCCGGCTTGACGTTGATACAAGAAGGTTCTTGCTCTTAGATCCGGCAATCGCTAATCCATAAATCGAATTTCTTTGAGTCTGCGTGTTGTACGCTAAATACGAATGGCTGTCAATCAATTAAAAGGATGAAGGCGAAAGGATGAAGGCTGAAGGCGAAAGGATGAAGTTTACCATTTGCCATTGACCATTTTTTATTTGTCATTTAGCGTCCGTAGAATCTGCGAAAATGGAAAATGACAAATGAAAAATGGTAAATGGCTGCATCCTTCATCCTTTCGCCTTCACCCTTCATCCTTCGAAATGATCCCACCCACCAGGCGTTAGATACCAGATACGCGAGCGCTCACGAATCTTAACAGCTTGTTTAGCCGGTGTTACTTCTCCGATGTGACTAATGGGCACTCCATCTACTTTGGATGGAAGCTTGCTGATCTTTTCAGGAGGTATCGTGCATAGCAGTTCAAAGTCTTCACCGCCATGGAGAGCAAGCATTAGCGGATCGAGAGCTCGTCTTCCGGAGAGTTTTATGACTGAATGATCTTGAGGAAGTTGCGCTGCCTCAATAAGAGCTCCCACACCACTTTCACTACAAATGTGATTGAGATCCGAGGATAAGCCATCACTAAGATCAATCATAGATGAAGCAAGACCGTGCTCTCCCAGCACCAGGCCCCAACCGACTCGCGGTTCAGGCTTGAGATGACGGAGAAGTAGGGATTCCAAGTCGTGGCATGGCTCCTCCTGGTTCACTCGGTTATTTCCCAATCGCGCGCCGTGTTCGAGCAGTCGTAACCCGGCGGCCGCTCCTCCTAATGAACCAGTCACGAAAATCTGATCCGCCACCTTTGCCCCGGAACGTAAAACCGATCCCTTGCTAGCACTCTCGCCGATGACTATTGAATCAATCACCACGTGATCTGAAACCCGGGAAGTATCTCCACCGATAAGCTTGACGTTGTAACGGGATGCTAGAGCGAGAAAGCCTTCGTAGAATTGAACGAGGAACCCTGAGTCCCAACTTTCCTGGGGCACACCAATCGAAAGCAAAGCCCAATTCGGGCGTGCACCCATTGCTGCTATGTCCGAGAGTGAAACGGCAAGCGCTTTATGGCCCAAAAGAAATGGAGTGGTAGTTTCAAGTCGGAAATCAATTTCCTCGACGAGCAGATCCGTGGTGATGACAAACTCTCGCCCTGAACGCTGCTCTATTACAGCAGCATCATCTCCAATTCCAATGAGTGAACGGTGAGTCGAGCCGTTTCTTTCTGCATCTATCCTTCTGAGATGTTGAATGAAATCAGATTCACTTTTAAAAGATGAAGTCTTAACTGGTGGATTACCAACAAGTTCTTCATCCTTCATCCTTCGTCCTTCATCCTTTTCAAAGGTTTCGTCGCAGCGAGTCTATTCCGGCCTCGATGGTTCCCTCTGTGGTAGAGAAAGAGAAACGTAAATGACCCTCGCCATGTTCGCCAAAGACGATCCCAGGGACAGTAGCAACTTGGGCACGTTCTAATAAGATTTCAGCAGCTTCCCTGCTGTCTTTGCTTATGCGGCTGCTGTCTGGAAATGCATAGAACGCACCAGCAGGGGTTTTGCACGGAAGATCTAGATCATTTAATCCAGCAAGAAGTAGATCTCTTCGTTTCTTATAAGCCTCGCGATTCTTTTCAAGAAAGTCTGTGGCAGTAGTGAAGGCTGCGAGTGCTGCCCATTGTGTTGGAGTTGAAACCCCATTTGAAGAGTATAAGGTTGTCTTGCGTAAGCCGGTCATCCATGGTTCAGTAGCCACTGTATACCCGAGCCGCCAACCAGTCATTGCAAATGACTTTGAAAGAGTAAAGCAGGTGATTGTCCGTTCGAGCATTCCCTCCAACGAAGCAATAGAAACGTGCTCACCGTCGTATACCAAATCCTCATATGCCTCATCAGCTATAACTATCAGATCCCGTTCTTGCGCAAAGTTCGCGACGGCAGTTGCTTCTCGAGCAGTAAAGACTACTCCGGTCGGATTCTGTGGGGTGTTGTAGTAGATAGCTCTCGTTCTCGAATTGCTGTAGCGAGCGAGAGTCTGTTCAAAGCCGTCCTGACGAGCCTCGTTTGTCGGAACCAACACTGTCTTTCCCTGACAATGTGAAATCAAGTCCTTAATTGGCGTCCAGTACGGTGAAAACACTAAGACCTCATCTCTGGGGTCAATTACTGATTGAAATGCGCCGAAGAGGCCCTGCATGCCGCCATTCTCAACGATCACATTTTCTTCAGTAGCGGGAATGCGATTCTTCTGTACGAGTTTTTCAGCGATTGCCTGTCTTAATTCTTGCACTCCTGATGAAGGAGCATACCGGGTGTGATTATCGGCGAGCGCCTTCTGCATCGCTGCCTTTATGAAATCGGGAGTATTCATGTATGGTTCCCCGCCTTCGAACTGATAGACGGTGGCGCCACTCGCCCGCAGTTCCATGATGCGGTTACGAATACTTACGATATCCGAAAAGCCGATTTCATCGAGGCGTGAGGCTAGGCGAAAGGCAGTCGGGACCGTTGTCATTCGTTCCAATGATCCTCCAGTTTTCTGGCTCCTGAGTGTGACTGGGGATTATAACTTGGGGATTAGGTGCCGTCCACCGAACGTCTGTTCTGATAACCTATACTGGGAAGCGAGAAGTCAGGAGTCAGAAGTCAGGAGTTAGAACAGTCAACTGTTGTGACTAATTACTTAGCTTCTACTATTCCTCTCGTTGCCCCAACCCGTGACCAAAAAGTGGGGTAGGTGTTGACCTGAAAGCAATAATTAAGTTCATGTAGTGCCTGAGCCAGCACTTGAGACATTACCTTTAATACATCGTTTTAACTAATCTCCCTTAAATATAAGTATTGACAAGGAAAATGGCGCCCCTGTAACATGGCGCCCGTCTTCCCGACTGCAGGCAGACTCTCCATCAAATAAGTAATTTTCCGAAGTAGCAATTCGGCCGATAGTATGAGTCCTCCCTCAACAGTAATACCTGAGAAGCTCTTTTTTAAGATTGGTGAAGTGTGTGAACTCGCTGGCGTGCAGGCGCACGTGCTCCGGTACTGGGAGTCCGAGTTCCCAATGTTAGCGCCGCAGAAGAATCGTGCTGGTCAGCGAGTTTATCGTAAAAGAGATGTTGAGATGGCGTTACGCATTAAGGAGCTCTTGTATGAAGACCAGTACACAATTGCTGGCGCCAAAAAGAGACTTACAAATGAGCTTCGAGGGGGTGGAAAACTCAAGAACGCTTCTTCGGAGCAGGAGACTGTTGTCGCACACGCATCGGACAACGCGTACGATTCAACTCAGAGGAGTTCGGTAGTTGGTTATCAATCAGATGGCAAAGGTAGAACAGCGGAAGATCGTAAGGCGTTGCGACAGATTGCATCGGAACTTCGAGAAATTCTGTCTCTTCTTGAACTCGAATCTAAGAAACATTCTCACTGAGACAATTAAAACTCATTCTTACAGTAGCTTCTTAAATTGTTCAACGCTCAAGCCTGCATCGCGTGCCATGCCTCCCATAGTGTAAGCATTAACTGGATTCTGCCGCGGAATGGTGAGGATGCGCATCGATATGTGCTGGCATTGCACCCGGCATTTGACAATTTAGTTTTTGCGCGGATACTTAAGGGCATTGACGGGACGTGGCGCAGCCTGGTAGCGCGCACGCTTGGGGTGCGTGAGGTCGC
>CAZNPP010000155.1:0-10504 GCA_964574785.1 uncultured Chloracidobacterium sp.
CGTGGCATGGCCCAGGAGGTAACTAGTAGTCCAGCCATCAGCGTGCCAAGGGGTGGCCCAATTAAGCCGAATAAAAATGTTCCGGCCACACCAAATGTAATGTTGATTAGAATGAAGGTGAGCGCGTAACGCGTCCAATGAGCGATATTACCTGTGCCGTTAAGCGTCCAACCCCAAAGGTAAAAGACGGCAAGCAACCAGGCGTTTACGCAAAACAAGACGCTCAAAAAGTCTCCGCCAAAGTTCGAAACACCGACCCAGTGGGTGATGAAATGCCGGTTATAGGCGACGATTGGTAGTAAGACTGTGAGGCTCAGGCCGCTAACAAACCCGGTCAGATCCATCAACCGGTCCCGAAATACTTCTAGCTTCCCTTGAGCATACAGTTCGGCAAGCCCTGCCCATGTGGAATTACCAATATTCAGGAGTTGACCTTGGGCGAGACTGACCAATCGCTGAGTCAAGAAGAAGGCGGCAGCGATTGCTGGTCCCAAAATCAGACCAACAAAGACGGTGTCACCAAGAGTCCCGAAGCGATAACTACTACTGTAGGCAAACGAGGGCAAGTTTAGCTTTTGTAGAGATTGTCGAACTTCCTTATCAGTTCGAGCTGTTGGCTTAATCCTGAATTTCCGGCTACCCAACCAGAAGAGGGCAATATTAAAAGGTATCTGGGACAACACTACGGCAGCTGTTTGGCCTGGCAGTCCGAAGCCGCGGTAAGCGGTCACGAGTAATAAGGCAGTAGTTAACAGCGATTGAAACGTCAGCATGATGCTGATCAAATAGGTTCGCTGTTGAGCTTCGATCAAGACGCGATAGACACTGAATGGAAGGAGGAAGGTTGCAGACAGATAGATGACCCAGGCAATCCGTAACTCCATCACGCCTATAGTTTCGGTGCGAAAGAGTGAGGGCAACACTAGAGCCAGAAACGAACCAACTGACAAGGCCACAATGCCCACCTTCAGGTAAAAGCGAAAACCGGCTGCTAGCAATTTCTCGACTAGCGCTGTTTCCCTCTGGCCCAGCGCCAGTGCGAGCCTTGCATACAGTGCCCCACTCATTCCCAATTCGAGGAGGTAGAGATAGCCTCCCATGTCGAGCATCACGCGATAAGAGCCAAACACCTCTGGACCAAGCCAGCGTAACAGCAATGGTGTACTCACAAGTCCAACGGCGACTGTAACCACAGTAAAAAAGAAGCCACTGCTCAAGTTCCAGGCACTCTTTTGCGTACGGCTCATTTCAGTGATTATTGATGACCGCAGTAATTTCGCGGGACATGTCGGACCAGGTTCGGCGGCGCAGTTCGGCGCCAAGATTCCCTACGAGGTTGCGATATCTATTGATGTCGCAGCGCCAATGTCGCAGTCGACTTACCAACTGCTGTGGACTAGGCGGGACATCAAGCAACAGTTCTGAAAGCTCTGGTGTAAACCGCTCTGTTATTCCTGCTGCTCTCGTGACAAATGTGGGCAAGCCGCAGCATAAAGCCTCATGCACTCCTAGTCCGTATGCGTCATAGTGTGTTGGACTGATCAAAACATCAGATGCATGAAGCCAGTCTCGGATCATTGAGGAAAAACCCACTATACGAACACGGCCTTCGAGCCCATTCTCTGCGGTGAGCGCTCGCCAATAATTAACCTCCGGACCCTGGCCCAACACAGCTAAATCAACATCCCAGTCTTCAGCTCGACAAAGTTCCTTCCAAGCGGAGACTAGTGTGCCGATGCCTTTGTTCCTGTCGTATCCCAGGGCGCCTATGAAAATGGCCAGCAGTCGAGTATTAGAAAGGCCCAAAATATTACGCGCTTTCTCACGTTCTTCTGCCGTTGGCGGCTTAAAAAGTTCAGGATCTACCCCATAGTAAATTCTAAAGATCTTGTTAGCATCCAGTCCTAACTTGTTGATTAGCTGGCTTCGTGAGCGTTCCGAATTAGTTAGGATTACCCGTGCGGCCCGCAAGGCGCTAATCTCGTCACGGCGAGCCTTGGATTTATTCAAAGTCGCCTTCACTCTTGGGAGTAACGGAGCATCCTCGATTCGATTGTCCCACGCTGCATGCACTGCATGAACCCAATTCACATCGGGCCATACACAATTGCCGCCATTAGCAATCACTCGTGCCCCTTCGGAATTCAGAGCGTCAGCGACGCGCCTACCTTCCCGGTTTAGTAGCAGTTCCCCGAGAATGTACACGTTTAAAGGCCGCTTGACTTTGTGCCACTTGACATTTGGATGCCTGTCCAGAGGAGGCGCCACTCTGAAGCTCACAAGGTGAACAGCGGCCCCTTTTTCAGCCAGATACCGGGCCAACTCAAAGTTAGCGCGATCCATGCCGCCCCAGGGCGTGAAATCTCCGCTTATTAGTACGTATGGACCCATTGTGAAAGAATGCATCGCGCTGGACCACACCATGAAGCGCCCCGGCTAAGAACCAATATTGCATACCCAATTGTGTTGTGAATGGTGTGAATCCAAAAACCAGGGCAAGGGCTCCCGCGTTTGCCGCGACCACGATTGGAGCAAGAAAACGTATCTGTGAATTGGTAGCGTTCCTGGTGATGCGGTATTCGTATCGGGCAGTAACAACCAGCGCAAGACAATAAAAAAGAATCAGCCCTATCCCGCCGTCTAGAGTCCAAGCTGGAAACTGCAATTCTGCCCAGATCTGGGGAGAATCCGTATTCGTCTCGTCGCCGAAGTAGTACCGCATCATTCCCCACCGGCCCAGTCCTGCTCCAAGAGGATATTGCGGCAGCAAAGACTTGATCGATTCTTCCATCTGTTCGCCACGGCCTGTGGTGTAGTAGACGACAACCGGACTACCGAGCGCCAAACTTGTTACCCGTTCGGTAATCACGCTGCCGCCAATAAAGTACGCGCTTGAAAAGCCAACACCTGCAATGCAGACAGCTATACCTAAAGAGATGAGTGCCTTTCGCGTTGTCTCTCGTTGCACAAACCAGATCACAGCTACATAAACCAAAAGCATGCCTGCAAAGATCAGAAGTGCGGTTCTCACTTGGCTAAGATAAACGGCGCAAGCTCCAAGCAAGGCGAAGCCTAGGGCAACCGCCCTTTTCCAGATTTCCGTACGGCCAAGTGCGAATACTCCACCCAGTAGGGCGGCGAGCATCCCCGCACTGCAAACGGCTCCTGGTGTATCAGATAGTCCAGGTGGTCGAATTACTGACTCTCCAACCGCGTTAATGAAGACGAACCTTTCCAAACCGTACTCGTCTGAAAGAATGTTGGTAGAGAATTCTGCGGGCAACCAGGTTGCTGAATCGTGAACTTGTAGGACACCAATCAATGAATTAAGACCGCTGCAGATCAGCAGCATTAATAAGAGACGTCTAAGGCGATGCGCATCTTTAATCATCGCCGGAGCCCAAAAGACCGGCGCCATCACCGAAAGGTAAAGAATAACTTGGGCAAGTCCCGCTGTTGTTGAGTTTGTGGTGGGATGAAAGACCATTAGAAACAACAAAGAGATAGCCAACAACAACCAACGCATTGCGGGATGCTGTCGGACTTCGGGATGCTTTCTACTGAACCACCACGCTAATGCGACGAGACTTATTCCAAAAGGAGCAACACGTAAGGGCAGCCGAAAAGACTGCGTGCCAGGTAAAAACAGAATTGCGGGAAAAAGGGTCTGGCAAACGACAAAGAACTCTGGGAATCCCCATGCAGCCAGGCGTCTGCGGCGCGTCACGGACGCAAAGGTAGCAACGTGAGACGATGTGGATGTCAGGGCCCTCGCCGACATAAAGTTATGGTTCGACTGCTATGGGCGCGCGACCAAGTTGCCGTGAGAGGCGCAATGTTCTAAGAGTAACTGGTTGTCGGATCCTGAAAAGAGCTGGCAACGACGTCAGCAACTCGAAAGTCGCCCAAATTACTCCGGATAAATCCAATCCAAACCCGCGGGCTCGCGTTCGATTAAGGTGGCGAAGTAGTTGCAGAAGAAGGCCTGGAATAATAAAAGCCAAGGGGTACCTCAAGATGACTGTGAACCAGACATTTCGCAGGTACATTCTCAGAATTCGCTTCCAATCGCGTCCGACTGGCTCTTCGTGATGTGTCACCTCGAGCGATGGGTCATAGAGAACTACATATCCTGCATCGAGGAGCCTAAGACTTAACTCGACCTCTTCATGGCAAAAACCCAACAGTTCGGCGAAGCCGGATGTTACCAACAATGCTTCTCTGCTGAACAAAGCTCCATAACCGAAGAAATGACCCGCATAGCACAGCTCGTCTCCTCGAGACGGCTGCATGTAATGGACGTTTCCGTCAGGCGTGAGCTGCCGGAACCCAATCACGCCCAGAGAATTCGTAGACTCAGCCCGCTCCACAGCGCGCGAAATCAGATCGCTTTGAGTAGGTAAAGCATCGTCATCAAAGATGACAACATATTTCCCTTTCGCCGCAGCGAAACCGGCATTACGTGCAGTACAAGCTCCCATGCTTACTTCGTGTCTGATTTGGAGGTCTATGGGCAGCGGTGGCGTCGCGGGAGTTGATCCGTCATCAACTACGATAGTCTCGAGGTTGGCGTAATCCTGTTCTCTTATGCGATTCAGTAGCAGTAAAAGTCTTGTCGGACGATTCTTGGTTGCAACGACAATGGAAACCAAAGGCAGAGAGAACCCATTGTCTTCTCCTCTCCCCTTAATCTTTGGGCGTTTTGTTAAAGGCGAGTTATTCAATTGATCCGCTTTGATATGCCCGAATGACCCCACTGCGAGGAGGGTCTGCCTCAACAACCTCTACCTTGTAGTTCAGCGACTCGAATCTGCGGATACACCAATCCGCTCCCCGCGGATATTCTGGGGTCATGTGCCATTCAAGTACGATGCAGCGTACGCGGAGCCTTTCGAACCGTACATCATTGAGTAGGGCGTATTCACTACCCTCGATGTCAACCTTCAGCACATCGATTGGTTTGGATCCTACTGCAGAGAAAAAGTCGACGACTGAAACTGGAATTTTTCCGTTCGCATTTGTGGTGAGCTTGGAGCGATTCTCATCGTCTGTCAGGTCCCCATGTCCATCTCGGTCCGACACAGCCGCTTCGACAATATCCACCGACCCGACCTGGTTCAGAGCAAGGTGACGTCGAGCCATTGCTGCAAACCTCGGATGAGGCTCGAAAGCGTGTATCCGCGCCTTAGGGTGGGAGCGTGCCCAATATAAACAGGTAAACCCGACGTTAGCTCCAAGATCCACAATTCTCCGTACCTCGCGATTAGAATAAATGTCATCAACCTGGTAGACATTTCGCACAAAGACTTCATGGGCCACCGCGAGATCAGTAGCGGGTTCGGGACGCAGAATCAATTGTTCACCAGATTTCAGAACAACTTGGACCGGACGAGACGAACCGGAGGCGCGCCATGCCAGGTAACGCCAGCGGCTTGAAACCGTCATCAGATCCCGTAGCCTTTTCACTATTAAAGACTCAAACGCGCTTACGACCACAAAGCTGGACGTTATCGGAACAAGCCCTTGGGAAAAGCCGAACCAATGCTTTTGGATAATTCCATGGTGTCAATATCACGCGTCCAACCAAACTGTAACTAATCAAGACTTCCGTAAGCTTGCACTCGCCGGCAATCCGAAGTAGATCCACTTCAATCAATGCAGTCAGGTGTGCGGGATAATGGATATCCTGAAAGGCCGAGAAGCGACGTTTACCAACGAGTGTCGCCAGACTTAACAAACTCAATTGATTTGGGGTGGTCACGATGACCCAGCCACCGGGCTTTGTAACTCGCACTAGCTCGCGCATGAAAGCCCGAGGATTTTCGAGGTGTTCGATGGTTTCAACTGCGACTGCAAGGTCAGCGAAGTTATTCGGTAGTGGAATTCCCCCTGCGTCCAAATTCGCCTGTACAAAATCTGTACTAGCCGGAAATCCAGGGTAGCGCACTACATCAACTCCTACGTAGCGCTCACAAAGGTTCCCCACAAACGGCATCAGATTTCCCTCTCCACAACCAACATCCACAATCAGTTTTGGATTGAGTTGTCGCTTCTGGATGGTACGTAGGACCATCTTGTAGATCGCGTGATTACTGAGTCCAAGACTGAGACGCGCGCGATCTTCGACCCTATGGATTTCCTCGGATAACGCCGGGGCGCTCACGCAGCCTCCTTCTGAATACAAGCTTGCTTTAGCATCGCAGAAAGTTTCTGAAGCTGATTGGCAGGATTACAGAGACCCGTCGCACGGGACGGTCCACCTTCGCTTAACCCCGATCTTAGCTCGGTATCAAAAACGAGACGTCGTAGCACATCAGAAAACAACTGCCTGTCGGTGTTCGGAACAAGACTACCGCACGTATCGTCCACAATTTCTATTGCACCGCCAGTAGCTGTTGTGACTACCGGACATCCCGCGTAGAGACTTTCGATAAAGCTTATGCCGAAGGGTTCTGGCCTGGTGTTTGGTTGGCAGAAAATATCTGAGCTAGCCAGCAGAAAAGGTACATCTGTGCGCTCTCCCAAAAAGCGTACTCGGTCTTTAATACCTAGCAGCGCGGCTCTTTGCAGCAAAAGAGTTGAGTAACGTAGCTCCTTAGGGCGCTGTGCGGCGCCAACTTGCCAACAAACCCAATTTGGTAAGTCGACAAGCAAACTTAGCGCATCCAGCAATAAACTCTGACCCTTCCATTCTTCAAGGCGGCTAACTTGAATAATGACGATTGCGTCTGGGCGGGTATCCAGTTGTTGGCGCAATGCTAGACACTCCTGCGGTGTGAAGCTTCGCTCAGGCGGCGCGACCGGACAGTAAAGAACCTCGTTTGAAAGGCTAGGATATAGTGAATTCAGTGAGGCGGCGGTAAACCTGCTATTACAGATCGCAAGGTCGGGTCTCGTTTGACTTGCCCAGCGCTCCAACCAATGCCTGCCGCTGGGCTGCCCGTGTAGCCAAAAGATCGATAGACTTTCGGTTTGACGTACTTCCGGCCCGAATACAGCCTGTGCCCAGGGAGAGTGACAAATAACCACGTCGTATGAGCTTTCAGTAAGGACTGATCGAAGACGACGTCGTCCGCGCAAGACGCTTAACGGACGGCTGGTTCGTACCTCTCCCAAATGATGAATGGTTGCCCTAATCGCCTGCAAACTTTCGCTCAAACGACTTTTGAAACAGAGAGCGAAATGATGCTCAGTACCAGGAACAAAATGCTGATACCTCGCGATAGTCAACAGCATACTCTCTATTCCACCAAAGAGATTGCCGCTGTAGATATGGAGTACTCGCATGAACCGGAGATCAATCCACTAGATTACACGAAATGACATGAGGTCGTCGGTCGCTTACTGGTTCATACATTTTCGATAGATCGGGATTAGCTCTGCTGCAAGCTGGCACCGGTTAAACCGTTGCTCCGCGGTGACGCGTGCCGTCTTTCCCAAAGTCGAACGCAGGCTTGCATTTTTAACCAAAGATTCGATTTGGCGCGCAAGCATCACAGCATCACCGGGAGTGAAGATCAACGCATTTTGGCCTTCATCAATTAGTTCGGCAGCGCCACCAGCGTTGCTCGAGACAACTGCTTTTCCGCAAGCCATACCTTCAACTATGACTCGGCCAAAAGGTTCTGGCTCAGTACTGGCATGAACGACTATATCCAGCGCTCGCATCGCCGCCGCAGGATCGGAGACCCAGCCGGTAAAACCAACGCCACCGTTCAATCCGAATGCTTCAGCTTTCTCTCGTAGCTGGCTGAGACTATGTTGGCTTCCCTCCGTTTCATATATTGCGCCTCCAATAACGTAGCCGCGTAGTGGAAGTCCGCGCAGTAGTGAAAGAGCTCGTAGAAATACCTCGTGCCCTTTCCATCGCGCCAAAGTAGCTATCAGTCCAACCCGTACAATTTCTTTTCCTACAGGTGATAAGCCCGATAGCTGATCAAGATCAAGCTTGCTGTTTGCGGGTTCAGGAGAGAAGTAATCAAGGTCGATACGATTATGAAGCGTGTGTATCACAACATCTTCACCGCAGACCTCTCGGACATCGCGTGCAACACTCGCCGAATTGGCAAAAACCGCGGCACATCGATCAACGTGAGCGCTCATTAGTTGCGCCATGAAGGGACGCGGACCAAGATAATCCCGAATATGCCAGATGACGGGAGTTCTTTTGAGTCTGGACCAAACTCCCAGTAGATGCATCTTTTGTCCATTTGAATGGATTAGGTCGGGACTGAGAGTCTTGACTATTCTTCTAAGACGCCGAACGTAGTTAGCTACCTGGGGCGTAGCCACGAGCATCTTTTGGATCCGCTCTCCCCTGGTGCCATTCGTATTACTACTGGAATCGCCAAGGCGAGCAAGGGCGCGGGGGAACGGCAGCAAAATTACCTTTGCACCGAGCGCGATCGCCCGGTTTACAAGTGGTCCGTTCGCACCGACGACTAGATGAAACTCCCACTCAGGCACAGCTTCGCGAAGAGAGGCAATAATATCCAACAGGCTTTGCTCGGCTCCACCTAATTGCGCAGATGAGTTAAGGAATAGAATCTTCACGCAGCCTGCAGGTGATGTCTCGTAGCAAAATCGCGGAGGGTGATGAAGGCCAGAAGCTGTAATGGACTAATCCGAGCGTCACCATCGTTGAACCGTTGCCAAATGCCCAGGACGGCTTTAGGGCGAATGCCAATTCGCGACCACAGCATCGCATCGTTCGCTGCGTCGCGAGCACTCTCTGCTAATGGTCCACCCGGACAGAACCAGCTGTGCCACGGAAAACTGAAGCCGCGTTTTGGACGTTGCCAAACTGCGGCGGGCAACTGCGGACCTACCAGGTCAAGCAATAATGGCTTGGGGCGAGGATCCGCACGTTTCCACTTTCCCGGTAAACTAAATACAGCTTCAACTAATCGATGGTCGAGCAATGGCACCCGATATTCCAGTGGAGCTGCCATGCTAAAAACATCACAATCTCGCAGGAGCATATGTCGCATGTACAACTCGATTTCGTAGAAGCTTACTCGATTGATTTCATCCAATTTCTCTGCTCTTTTTTTCAAATCCGCAAACAAGCTTCTCGGAATTCCTATCGTTTCATCACTCTCAGCCGGCAGGTCGGGAAGAAGCGATCTTCGTTCATGTGGCAAGAAGAGTTCACGCCGCAGCAAATACATCGTTAGTGAATCTGGTTGACGTTCGAACACGGCTTGCAGCTTGGCGCCCATTCGGTCACGCCGCACCATGCCCGCAAAACGTCCGATCCCGGTCCAATGAAGATGACGCCGCAATGAAACAGCTTTGGGTACATCGGTAAAACTCGCATAGCCGCCGAAGAGTTCGTCACCTCCCAATCCTGACACTGCAACAGTTAAACCGGCTAAGCGCGCGGCATGGCTAACCACAAATGTGTTCATACCATCTACGGTAGGCTGGTCCATCGCAGCTAAAACAGCTGGCAAGGATTCAAGAGCATCTTTTCCGGTAATTCTAAGAGATGTATGAGTAGCACCAAATGTCCTAGCCGTGTCTGCAGCTGGCCCAGTTTCATCAATTTCCGGTGTTTCAAATCCGAGGCTAACAGTCTGCAAAGGGTGTCCGTTATGTTCTGAAGCCAACGCGAGCACAGACGCGGAATCGATCCCGCCGCTCAGGAACAACCCCAACGGCACGTCACTGACCAATCTCATCTGGATAGCTTCGCGTGCGAGACCCTGCAGGCGCTCGACAATTTCATTTCGCGTGCGACTGTTATTTGAAGCGAAGTCTTGATTGCCGTGACTGGCGGTGGGAAGCTGCCAGTAATACCGCCGCCGAACAGGTTTTCCCGTTGCTAAATCAACGAGTAAGGTCGTACCAGGTTCGAGCATTCCGACGCCATCAACAATACTTTCGTAGCCTTGAACGGCGCCTTGAGCAAGAAAACTCTCTAGTGCTGCAGCATTCAATCGCGGCGTTATGAGTTCAGGACCAAGCGCGAGTATTGATCGGAGTTCGCTGGCAAAGACAAAGCCACCCTTTTTCGGCCAAAAGAGATACAGGGGCTTGATGCCGAGACGATCCCGGCTCAGAAACGCTAACCCCCGAGCCTGGTCAACGAGACAGAAGGCGAACATCCCACGAAAACGCTCGACACAGTTCTCCTGCCAAACCCGATAGGCATTTAGTAGGACTTCAGTATCACTTCTAGTGCGACCAGGCCATCCTGCATCGGCCAACTCACGTTGCAGTTCTCGAAAGTTGTAGATTTCACCGTTATATGTAATCCAATTTGGCTTCTGATCGCTGTGCGGCTGATCATTCATCGGCTGATGACCGGAAGCAGTGATATCAATAATGGCAAGCCTGGCGTGGACAAGACTAACCCCGTGGCAAGGGTGCTCGATGCCTTCATCGTCCGGGCCACGATGTCGCAGAGACACTAGTAGTCTATGTGACCATTCGCGTTGGTCTCCAGCGATGCCGATTAATCCCGCAATACCGCACATTGAACTAAGGAGCCAGAAGTCAG
>CAZNPP010000156.1:0-10461 GCA_964574785.1 uncultured Chloracidobacterium sp.
GAACCGTACGTACGGTGGTGTGGGAGGACGGCGGAGGTGACTCCGCCTCCTACCCGATTCTTTACTGAAATCTAACGTAAGACATTCCCCTAAGAATAATATTCTGACGCCGCGCGACCCTCCGCGGGTTGACCTGTGGATTGAAGACTGTCCTTGGATTCGGAATAATCGCAGCCAGGAATGCTGCTTCAGAGGGCGATAAGGCAGCGGCTGACTTGTTGAAGTACATGCGAGCGGCGGCTTCAACTCCATAGACTCCGTCACCCCACTCAATCAGGTTAAGATATAGCTCCAGAATTCTATGCTTGGTGAGTAAGCGCTCGAGAAAGATCGTCAGAATAGCCTCTTGGCCTTTGCGAAATAGAGTGCGATCTGATGAAAGGTAAAGATTCTTAACTAATTGTTGTGAAATTGTAGACGCCCCTCGCTTAAAGTCACCTAACGAAGGAATCCATTCAACTCCACTTTCGCTCTTATTAACTTCCTTTGCAGCCTCACGCTGAGCGTGTTCCCAGGCTTTTTGAATAGCATTGTAATCAAAGCCTCCATGTGCAAAAAAGTTTGCATCCTCACCGGCAAGCACCGCTCGTTGGAGGTGAGGAGAAATGCGATTTAGTGGCATCCAAATTTGTCGTTTCCTTGGAGTCTGCCCTCGAACTAGTGCTTCACGGGCACGCGCTTCGATTAATGCCGTTGATGCTGGATTGTGGTAGCGCAGGCGAGCGATGCGGGCCAGCATAATGAATTCGTAACATAACGTCCCGCACAGGACACCTGTAAAGACAAGAAGCGTAAGATGGCGAAGGCGCGGTAGTCGCCGATTTTTTCGCTGCGTTCGTCTCATGTAAGCTTCAAGGTAGGCAAGCTTGAGATGTCGTTGTGTGAGGATCCGTAAATCATCCTAACAATTCGAAGAGTGTTGCAGTGAATATCTACAGTATCGTTTATGTCAACGGAATAACCTCCTGACATGACTGTGACGACGGGAATTTCGCGTCTATAACATTCTCTCAGAACAAGCCTATCTCGCTGAATAAGTCCATTTTTTGAAAGACTCAGACGCCCAAGCTTGTCGCCCGCGTAAGGATCTGCCCCTGCGAGGTAGAATATAATGTCGGGGTTCTTTTCAAAGAGAATCGGGAGATACCGCGTTAACGTTCCTAGATATACCTGATCGGAAGTGCCATCTTGAAGCTCGACGTCAATCGTTGAGCGAGCTTTAAAAAGGGGATAATTCTTCGCAGCGTGCATCGAGAAAGTGAGCACATCTGGATCAGTTGCAAATATCGTTGCCGTGCCATTGCCTTGATGAACGTCACAATCGATTACAACTGCACGTTTTACGATGTCATTGCGCCGCAGGACTTGGATGGCAATGGCAACATCATTGAGTACGCAAAAACCCTCTCCTCGATCGGCAAACGCGTGATGAGTGCCGCCCGCGAGATTTGATCCAATACCTTCATCTACCGCAGCGCGTGCAGCAGCAATTGTCCCTCCAACTGCGTAAAAAGAACGTCGCACCAAGGATTCCGACCATGGCAAACCAAGCCTGCGAAGCTCCCGTGACGTTAGACTGCCAGAGCAAAGGCGTGTCAAGTAATCTTCGGAATGTACCAGGAGGGCATCACCGATCGATGCCGGTTCCGGCTCCGTCAGCTCCTTCAGAGACAAGGTTCCTTCCTGACAAAGCTGGTCCCGTACCCTTTCAAATTTTCTTATTGGGAAGATGTGGCGGTCGCCTATGTCAGCATAATAGAAAGGTGAGTAGAAAACTCGCATCTTTGTTGTTCAATAATAACGCGCCCTGTTATCTCCCAAAAGCGACGTACGTGCCGATGCCGGGATGCCGGGTCGCTTCGTTGACACTTATCGAATCGCAAGTTATCGTGTTATCCCGTGAATCTCACGGGCTCAAATCCCAAGTTCAAATCGGTTGTAATCATACCCGCCCGTTTCGAATCCAGCAGACTTCCTGGAAAGGCACTACTAGATATCTCAGGCAAACCCATGATTTGTCATGTTGTCGAGCGCGCTCTGGCCGTTCGCAACGTGGGTAAAGTCATAGTCGCTACTGATGATCTAAGAATCCTGAAGGTTGTTCAAGAAGCGGGATACGAGGCGGTAATGACCCGCAGTGATCATCACAGCGGCACAGATCGCATTGCGGAGGTTGCGCATTTGTTGCCAGAGGTGGAAATTGTAGTCAATGTACAGGGAGATGAGCCATTGATTTCACCTCGCACTATTGAGCTGGCAATCGAAGAGTTAACTGGAAACGAAGATATCGGAATCGTGACCACTTGGGAGCCAATGGTGCTAGCCACCGATATTTTGAATCCAAACGTAGTTAAAGTTGTTGTGGATGAGAAAAACCGGGTACTTTATTTCTCCCGTTCTCCTGTTCCGTTTCCGCGCGATGCCGTGCTTAAGCATGGTACGATCGAAGCGGCTCTAAAGGACCAACCAGCACTTGCGCAATGTTTTCGAAAGCACACAGGACTTTACGTGTACCGTCGCAATGTCTTGCTGAACATTGCCGTATGGAAGCCGTCGCTACTCGAAACTCTTGAATCTCTCGAGCAGTTACGTCCTCTTGAGCACGGCGTCAGAATTAGAGCCATTGAAAGTCATAAGCCTTCTATAGGCGTAGATACAATTGAAGATCTTCAAAGGGTAAGAGTGATAGTTGAATCAGAGTTCTCAACGGTTCGAGGGCAGTGATGAGTGACTGGATTGGTTTAGTATTTATTTTAGTTTTGTTGATAGGTGGGCTTCTTAGTTTGACTCACTTGAGCAAACCTTATCAGGTAACAAAGGAAGAGTTTGAGAAGCGCGCCGGAGAAGCGCCGGGCTTACTTAGTGCCGGTGTTATGGGCTTGCAGAAGTTTTTGGATCCTGCCGCGGGTAAAGCTATGGAGGTTCAAGAGGATCTGAAACAGGGACACTACGATATTAAGCAGGAATTGGGGGATGGACCTGAGACTGGGTCCAGTCGAGAGCAGTTGTCCGATCAAGAGAACCAACTTTGAAATCTAAGACTGGAGAGATGATGCCGAAATACATATTTGTTACCGGGGGGGTGGTTTCGAGCTTGGGTAAGGGCCTAGCTGCTTCTTCAATCGGCTGCTTACTTGAAGCTCGAGGGTTAAGTGTGGCGTTGATTAAACTTGACCCTTATATCAATGTCGATCCGGGAACGATGTCACCGTTTCAGCATGGCGAAGTGTTTGTAACCGACGATGGGGCAGAGACGGATCTCGACTTAGGCCATTACGAGCGATTCACTCAAGCACGACTCTCACAGGCGAATAACTGGACCACCGGACGTATATACCTGTCAGTTATCGAGAAAGAGAGGCGTGGAGACTACCTCGGTAAGACTATCCAGGTCATTCCTCATGTAACGAATGAAATAAAAGATGCCGTTCGAGCGGTAGCAGTTAAGGCGCAGCCGGATGTGGTAATCGTTGAAATTGGGGGTACGGTTGGTGACATTGAATCCTTACCGTTTCTTGAGGCGATTCGACAAATGGGAAATGAGGAGGGAAATGGTAATGCGCTCTTCATTCATGTGACTCTTGTTCCTTATATTGCCGCAGCCGGCGAACTTAAGACTAAACCTACTCAACATTCTGTCCGCGATCTGCGTGAGATCGGTATTGCTCCAGATATTCTCCTTTGCCGTTCCGAGAAGCCGCTGTCGCGAGAGCTTCGATCCAAGATCGCACTTTTCTGCAATGTTAAAGAGTCCGCGGTCATAAGTGCTCAGGATGTCGACACTATTTACGAAGTGCCCCTTGCCTTTCACGAGCAAGGTCTCGACGAATTGATTGTAGAGCTTCTTGGTTTTGGAGCCCGCGCTTTTCAAGCTGACCTTTCCAGTTGGCGCGATCTCGTCGCTACTATTCGCGAGCCATCTGGGGGTAAAACGTCCATTGCGATTGTAGGCAAGTATGTGGAACTTGAAGACTCTTATAAATCACTGCGCGAAGCTCTAACTCATGGCGGTGTGGCTAACAACCTGCGGGTCGAGGTTAAATGGATCGAATCTGACGAACTGATGGAGGACAACTACGAGGCTCGTTTGCGTGATTTTGACGCGATTCTGGTCCCTGGAGGATTCGGTAAGCGCGGCATTGAAGGTATGATCCGGGCGATTTCATACGCAAGAAGGAGTCGCACACCTTATTTTGGGATCTGCTTAGGAATGCAGACCGCATGCATCGAATATGCTCGTAATGTCTGCGGCTTGAAAGATGCCGACTCCACCGAGTTCAATCCTGACACACCGTATCCTGTGATCTTCAAATTGCGAGATCTGGTCCATGTCGAAGAGTTGGGAGGAACGATGCGACTGGGAGCTTGGCCTTGCAGTTTGCTGCCCGGTTCACTAGCAAGCGAAGTTTATGGTGAAGTGTCAGAAATCAGCGAACGACATCGTCATCGCTACGAGTTCAACCCGGAATACCGCGCACACTTGGAGCGTCAAGGCCTGGTATTAAGCGGCATATCACCAGACGGAAAGTTCATAGAGATAATTGAGCTTTCTCGCGAAGCTCACCCGTGGTTCCTAGGCTGTCAATTCCACCCCGAATACAAGTCCAAGCCACTTGATGCACACCCACTTTTCCGCTCTTTTGTGAGAGCAGCGCACGAAAACCGTCTGAGAAATGAAGCCACTATACGCAAGAACGGCGAAACGGAAGTGCTGCTACACGAACGAGTTAGTGTTAGTGGGGCCGACTAGGTATCAATTCTCGCAGCTAACTTTATAAGCTTTGCCCCTAAAAGATCTGACGCTGATTTCCCCCCGTGGGTGCATCCAAACCTATTTTGCGCAATAATCAACTAAGCTGACTCTCCCGGAATACGATGTTCGTATGCTTCATTGTCCAACATGCGGAAGAACCTATGCAGATTTAGAGATCTGTCCGCTGGATAACTCACCACTCCAAGCTGATGCCACTGTTGCCGGACCAGCGTTTATTGATCCGCTGATTGGGCAAGTTCTCGATGAAAAATACCAGCTTGAAGAGCGGCTTGGTGTTGGCGGGATGGGCACCGTATATCGTGCTCGTCATCTGTTAATAGATCGCGCCGTGGCCGTTAAAGTTCTTAACCAGCGCTTTGCAGAAGATGAGGCAGTGCAAGCCCGTTTCAGACGCGAAGCTAAAGCAGCAGGGCGCTTACAACATCCCAACGCTGTTGCGGTCACCGACTTTGGACAAACTGTCGAGGGCCATGTCTATATAGTCATGGAGTTGCTCGAGGGAAGAACCCTCCGGGATCTCTTGACCAAGGAGGCTCCCCTGGATACTGCTCGAGCAGTGTCGTTGATGCTTCAAATATCTGCTGCTGTTGGCGCTGCACATGAAGCCGGAATCATCCATCGCGATCTCAAACCCGCCAATATTTTCATCGTGCAGCGTTCTGATGTACCCGCGGCAGTGAAGGTTCTTGACTTTGGTATCGCAAAGATTTCAGTCGAGTCGCTGGACGAAGAAGATCCTCAAACGCTTACTCACGTCGGAGCGATGATTGGAACTCCCCGGTACATGTCACCGGAGCAATGTATTGGCAAAGAGCTTACGCCCGCCGCGGACGTTTACAGTCTGGGTGTCATTCTGTACGAGATGCTGACTGGAACAATGCCATTCAGTGGTTCCACACCATTGGCCATTGCTGTAAAGCACGCAACTCAAGCGCCTACCCGGCCGCGAGAGATTGCACCCACTGTTCCCCCGGTCCTCGAAGATCTAGTACTTCGTGCCCTGTCTAAACGACCTGAGAATCGTCCTGCAGATGCCGAAAAATTCAGACAGGAACTTTTTGAAACCGCAGAACGGCTAGGTTTAGAGCATGCGGCAGTGACGAGCGGGCCAGATATCGAGGCGCTACGGAATGCTGGAACACAGTCACCGTCGGGTCGATTGGTTATAGACCTTTCGCGGTTACGAGAGAACCGCGCTGCTACGTCTGGTCTAAGTGAGATGACTGTCTTAAGCGAGTCATCTAGTAAGCACTCTTTCCCTCGCGTAAGCATAGAGCTTGGCCCAGGTTCCCGTGGTCTGAAGAAGGGCTTGGGATTACTCGCGGCGGTAACCGTTGTATTCATGATGATTGGCATAACGGTTTTCACGTTTCGCAGAAACAACCCTACAGAGATTCCAGAGAGCAGTATTGTAGTCACTCCTTCTCCAACTCCAGAGCCTTCTCCATCTCCGTCACCGATGCCAAGGCGAGCCGAAAGGCGAGAGAACGACGATAATCCGGACAACGACAATAAGCCAGACAACGACAATAAGGCAGCAAACGACAAGAAGAAGGAATCTAAGGGTGGGTTTTTTAATCGAGTGAAACGTATTATAAAGAGGCCTTTCTAAGACCGCTCGAAGCGATAGGAAAATTCGCGTGAATCGCACACGATCGTTTAAGGTCGGTAATGTTACTTTTGGTGATGGCAGGCTAACTATCATCGCCGGACCATGTGTCATCGAATCACCGGAGCACGCGCTGATGATTGCGCGTGAATGCGCTAGATTATGTGCTGCAGCAGGTCTCGGCTACGTCTTCAAATCATCATTTGACAAAGCAAATAGGTCGTCGATTAAAAGCTTTCGTGGCTTAGGTATGGAGGCTGGACTGGAAGTGCTTGATCAGGTGAAGCAGACCGTAGGTCTACCTGTTCTTACGGATGTCCATGATGTTTCTCAGATTGTTAAGGTTGCGGAGGTAGTAGACATTCTGCAGATACCTGCATTCTTATCGAGGCAAACAGATCTGATCCTGGAAGCTGCACGCTCTGGCAGGGCAATCAATGTGAAGAAAGGGCAGTTTCTTGCACCTCATGATGCTCGAAACATTGTGGACAAAGCCCGGGCTGTCGGTTGCGAGAAGGTGCTGCTCACCGAACGAGGGGTGACTTTTGGATACAATAATTTGGTCGTGGATATGCGTTCCTTTGCTATCATGCGCGAATTCGGAGTTCCGGTTGTATTCGATGTTACTCATTCGTTGCAGTTGCCAGGTGGTCTGGGCCATGCAACCGGCGGTCAGTCTGAGTTCATCGAACCTCTTGCTCGCGCTGGAGTAGCTTTTGGAGTTGATTCGGTTTTCATGGAGGTGCATGACGCCCCGGAACGCGCGCCTTCAGATGGTCCTAATGCGCTTCCCTTGGATAGAATGGAGGCGTTGCTTCAAAAGCTCGCCGCAGTCCATAACTTAGTCAGTACATCGCCTAATAATTAATTTGTTTAATATGACGAGAATCTTTGCAACTGTTCTAGCTCTCTCATTGACATGTACAACTATTGAAGCTTTGGCCCAGGATGAAGCTCGCGCCCTTTGGCAAGTCACTCACTTTGAGATCACAGCTAACCTGCAACAAACAGAACGAGCCCTTGGTGCGGTAGCCATTCTGAGTGCCACCAACGTAGGGCGTGGCGCAGCCTCAACGTTTACATTCCGTATCAATACGAGTGCTAAGGTCGAGGCCGTCACTATTGCGGGCAGTAATGCGACTTTTCGTGCGGTGCCAGAGACACGAGGAAACGTACAACGCGTTACAGTAAGTCTTCCAGGATCCGCAGCAGCCGGTGCCACTACCGCGTTGAACATTCGCTATACCCTACCTGTTGAAGGTAACTCAGGACTTGCAGCGGTATCACCGATCGCTTCCCAATTCCTTCCTCTTTCATTTTGGTATCCTGCGCCAAACACCCCATTCACAATACGCGGCGCTGACACCGCCCCGTTCAAATTAACCGTTAATGGCGCCACTGTAATCTCATCCGGTAGGGAGAAAGTCATTTCATCTAGTTCAAGCGAGTTCGAGCAGCCGCTCAATTCACAACCTTTTTTTGTTCAAGGCGAATGGGATCGAGTTGAAGGGGCCGGCGATGCGAGAAACATAACCGCATTCTTAGGCAAAGGCGCATCAGCCGATGAGCGGAAGCAAGCGGAAAATATCATCAGTTTCGCTGCCAACGCGCGTTCATTCTATGCAGGACTGTTTGGTCCTGCTCCGGATGTACCAATAAGGCTTGTAGTGGTGCGGCGGGGATCTGGTTTCAGTGAGGGCGGGACAATTCTGGTTGAGTCCGGAGCCTTTCGACGAGCAAAGATTGACTCCGGAACTGCACTGACGGTTGCTGAGGCTATTTCACATATTTGGTTAGGCGGACAGACCGCCGTGCGTGGCGAAGGTAGTGGCGTAATCAGAGATGGATTGGCCCGTTTTCTTGCAACACTCTTCATCGAGAAACAGTTCGGGAAGGAAGCGGCTGACATAGAATTACTGCGGCAGCGGATTGCGTATTCTGCGGTAGTCAAGAGGGACCCGCCGCTTTCGCGCACAACTCCCCTGGATGACACCTACTTCAGTTCCGTCGCGAATAAGGGAAGCATGGTCTGGAGGCTCGTAGACAGGAGAATAGGCCGAGATAATTTCATTAACGCTATCCGTACCCTCTTAGATTCGCGTAAGACCGATCTCAATGGGTTAACCCTGGGCGATCTCAGAGCAGTATTAGTTGAAGGTGGTGGCGATAGGATGCGAACGCTGTTGGACCAACAGATTGATCAAGTTACAGACATGGATCTAATGATTGGTTTACCCCAGCAGCGTGGATCAGATTGGGTCTCTGCCTTGCGCAATCTCGGATCAACCGAGGCAGTGGTTGCGGTGAGGGGAATAACCGACCGGGGCGAAATATTGACGGTTGAGGCAAATATTCCGGCGCGAGATTTTGGCGAGGCGGTCTTCAAAACTGCAGGAAAGCTGGTTAGGGTGGAAGTGGACCCAGAGAAGCTATATCCCCAGCTCGACTATTCTAACGATATTGCCCCTCGCGGTCGCGATGTTACTGAACTATTAACTGAGGCGACTCGACAGTTTGGCACTCAGGATTATGTAAAAGCGGAAGCTTTGGCAAAGGAGATATTAGAACTAGCTCCTCGAATGCAGGAAGGTCGAATCATTCTGGGTAGAGCACTGCTTGGTCTGAATAAGATTGAAGAGGCAGAGCGCATTTTTAGATCGGCTCTTGATGAAACTTTACCTACAGCCGGGACAATAGCGTGGGCCAATGTCGGACTTGCCGAAATCGCTCTTAAGAGAGGGCAAACTGCCGAAGCCGCTCGGCGCTTCGACGATGCGGTGCGTGCTGATGCTGAGTACGCCTCGACTCTTGCAGCACGCGCGGGGAGAATCAGAGCGGAGACTGGTGCCACCAGTGGACCACCAATCGAAGAATCGGCTCGAGCTTTTATTGGCCAACTTGATCAAGCCATTACAGCTGGACGGAAGGCAGAACTCGAGTCCAGGATTGTTTCCGGCGAGCTTGTTAGATTCATTAATGGCATAGTGGGAAGCCAACCTGAACTCTGGCAGACGCGCGTGTTGCGGACTGAGGCTTTGGATGCGAATACACTTGCAGCGGACGTGTCGATCCGAGCGAAGCAGCTTGGTCAGGAGCAGTCGGGAACAGCGGTGCTGGTACTCTCGCGGGTAGGTGGCGGCTGGCGACTTTCAGGAGTAGAGTTCTTCGAGGTTCGGTAGCGATCTTGGCTAGGGTCCGACAAACTTCAGTTTGTCGCCTTCTTGGTTATTTGGAGCCAAGCCCTTCTGACTGCTTGACTCCACTTTCTAACACTTTGAGTCTTTGCTCGTAGGCGCCATTGCATTAAATTCCTTCGTCTTGGATCCGTTTGCTCATTGGCCTTTGCGTTTATTTCTTCATGTCGTTTCGTGTGTATTAGTGGATAATCCTTGCTTCAATGCGCGACAAACTCTCAATTGAACCTCTAGCGGCACAGATTAAGCTGCTATTGATGGATTGTGACGGTGTATTAACTGACGGCCGCATCTGGCTCTTTGAAGATGGAAGCGAGCAGAAGTGTTTCGATGTGCGTGATGGACTAGGTTTAGCTTTATTTCATCGGAGCGTACTAAGATCAGGGATTATTTCTAGTCGTCAATCAGCAGTAGTGGGGAGACGGGCCATTGAACTTGGTATCACCTTTGTGAGGCAGGGTTCTGCTGACAAACTTGGGACATTTCATGACCTAATTAATGAGGCAGGAGTATCCCAGAATGAAGTTGCATATATTGGCGACGATCTAAATGACATTCCATTAATGCAGCAAGCTGGACTAGCTTTCGCTGTTGCTGACGCCACCTACGAGACGCGAGCAGCGGCTCACTACGTCACGATCGCGAAAGGTGGCCGCGGAGCCGTCCGCGAGGTTGTTGAAATTATTCTGAAGGCACAGGGGCGCTGGTCGGAATTAGTTGGGGAGCGCAAGGGCTCAGCGCCTCAATAGCTTTTGGAGTGCAACGACCCTGTGTCGTCGCTTTAGTATTCGTATCTAACAGGATCCATCCAACTAAATCGGCCACGGGCTCAAGAGCCGGAGAGTTAGACGCGGGGAGTTAGTTGACACCTTGCCATTGAGTTA
>CAZNPP010000157.1:0-10388 GCA_964574785.1 uncultured Chloracidobacterium sp.
CCATGTCCTTCTCCAACGTCGTTAGTTACTTCCGGGATTGCTACGAAGCTGACAATCGCCGGACAACTATCTGGAACATCTTTCACCAGAGCGTCGAACATCATCTCTTTGTCGAACCTCAGGAACAATTGTTAAACGGAGTAGTACCGTTCATCTGGATTGATCCTTTGTTAGCTACAGCGGTTCAAAAGGCAGCTTATGTTTATCGAAAAGAGAAACAACTGGTCTACTGCTCGCTATTTTTGGTTGGTTGGCGGAAAGCTAACGACCAGCAACCGCAACCCATCTGCGCTCCCCTGCTAGTTCACTCGGCCCAGATATTAAAAGAAGATCCGCATCTGGTGTTGAAACCCGATTTAGGACATCGTCAGCTCAATCATTACCTATTAGACAGCCTTGAGGGAACAACCAACAACACGAGGATCTCCGAACAAGTTGCAGAAAAGCTGTCCGAAGAAGCGCTTACCATTGTGCAGATCGCTGATATAGCCTCTTTGCTGGAGGAAGTTGCTGGTCTCGATGCCACAAGGTTGTATCATTACCCAAAGCTAGTTAGCGGTAGTGAACTACAAGCTATCTTCAATTCAATCAAGGACAACCCAAGAGCAAAGTTGAGCGTTGTTCCTGCCTCGGTCGCCGCATTGGTCAAAAAATCTGTCGAGACTCGCGGTGTTCTCAATGAACTCTCCGACATCGCAGCGAGTACAACTGTATCGGCGTCGTTAAAAACTCTGTTTGATCCAGAGCACTCGCCTGGCAGTTCATCCCGCCAGGTTTCAATGGGACGTGTGCCCGCCGTGCTGAGTAATCCGCAAAAAAATATTCTCGAATCAGCGGCAACTAATCACATAACGCTGGTTATCGGCCCACCGGGAACGGGCAAGTCTTTCACCCTCGCCGCGCTTGCTATTGAGCACCTGAGCCGAGGCCAGTCAGTTTTGATTGCATCCAAAATGAACCATGCTGTTGATCTGATCGGCAACAAGATTGAGGAGTTCGGTCTCAAGAAATGCATTGTCCGTGGCGGTCGCAAACGATACCTGAAAGACCTGAGACAGTACCTGGAACAGTTGCTGAGCGGCATGCATGGCACTGACTCAGTCACGCATAAAGAACTGGCCCAACTCAAGAAGGAGCTAACTCTTCTCGACCGATCGATCGGTCGGCTCGAAAGCCGTATCAAGCACCGCAATCATAAAGAGATGAACTGGGGAAGACACCTTTCAAACCAGTCAAAAAGTTTTCTTGATTCAATACGAAGCCAATACATTCACTGGAGGGTTCCTCGGGAGCTGCCGCTGTGGCAGATGCTGGATCAACTCGAATTTAAGTTACATAAACGCATCGAAAAAACCATCCAACTCATTCAGTCTATCAACGAAAGACGAATAGCCGACTCGCTCCGCGCACATCGGACCGAGCTTATGAACTTTCTGAAAGCGCTTCGTGCAAGAACTGGTGGCAAACAAGAGGATCTGTTCAAGAAAATTGATTTCAAAATGTTACTCGGTACTTTCCCAATCTGGTTAACAAATCTATCAGATATCCATGATGTACTGCCGCTAAAGAAAGACTTGTTTGATCTAGCACTAATCGATGAAGCCACCCAGTGCGATATAGCCAGTTGTCTGCCCATACTCTATAGAGCTAAACGAGTGGTGATTACAGGTGATCCAAATCAGCTTCGCCATCTGTCCTTTCTCTCAAGAGAGCGTCAGGTCAACTTGTTGGAACAACACAGAATCCCGTTGCAAGAGGCAGACCTTTATGATTACCGCGCGCTGAGTATCCTCGACTTCGTTAACGAACGACTCTCGTCTCAAGATCGAGTAGTTTTTCTCAACGAGCATTATCGCAGTGAACCGCCAATCATTGCTTTCAGTAACGAAAGATTCTATGGAGGCGCTCTTCATGTGATGACGGAACAGCCAGGGAAATACAGCGAGAAACCTCTTACATTGCACCGCGTCAATGGAAAGCGAATTAAATCAGGCGAGAACCAGGAGGAAGCGCAATGTGTTCTTGAAAACGTATTACGCCAGGTCAATGAGGAGAAAGCACTGAATAGTGAAGCTTGCCATTCAATTGGCATCCTCTCACCTTTCAGAAGTCAGGTAGATCATATATTTCAGCAACTTTCTCGAGCGCTTCCCCTCGAGGCCTTCGACAAACATCGGATTTTGATCGGCACTGCGCATACATTTCAAGGAGAAGAGCGCGACATCATGCATCTATCGCTCGTCCTCGACGAAAACTCACACTTCGCCAGCTTTCGATTTCTCGACAAATCAGATGTGTTCAACGTATCGATAACTCGGGCACGGGTCGCACAAACCGTTTACATCTCAATTGATCCAACACGCCTTGTTTCCGAATCGTTGCTGAGAGACTACCTGAGGCATATCGCTGAATCGAGTCCCGAATTTCGTCATGACAGCGCAGATGATCATCATGATGACTTTATCCGACAGGTAAATGAAGAACTGATAGCGCGAGGCCTGAAGAGTTGGATGGCTTATCCGATTGCCGGAATGATCTTAGATCTGGTGGTAGCGCGTAACGGTAGAAGCTGCGGTATAGATTTGGTGGGTTATCCAGGAGCCTCAGAGCAGGTTTTCTCTTTGGAACGATACCAGATGTTTCATCGAGCGGGCCTTAGGATCTTTCCGCTCCCTTATACATCCTGGTTCATGGATCGAGAACAATGCCTAAAGGCAATTGACGAAACGCTAGTGTGAAATTGAGTTGTTTGACCAACCCGAGATCCTGTGACGCCGTCCCTACAGATCACCGCACACAATCGCTCGTCCTTTGGGGTCGGCGCAATCGTGGGTGTGCTTGGTGGTCTAATCGGGTTGGGAGGCGCTGAGTTCAGGCTGCCCCTTTTAGTTACTTGGTTTCGTTATTCGCTCCTGTCTGCGGTCCTCATCAATCTGTTAGTAAGCCTGGTTACGGTAGTCGTGTCCTTGGGCTTCCGGGCACAAATACAAGGTTTGGGTACATTGCTCGAGCAATGGCCCGTGGCTTTAAATATCCTCGCCGGTTCTCTGGTTGGTTCTTACGCTGGCGTGCATGTCGCTACGCATATTTCCGATCGTGCACTGGTCGTTACAGTTGCTGTCATTTTGGTATTCCTGGGATTGCTGCTAATTGGCAATAACTGGCTATTCTCGCACGGTCCACTCCTCCTGGATCCGGCCGTTCGTGTGATAGTGGGAATATTTGCAGGTTTGTTAATTGGAGCGGTCAGCAGTCTTCTTGGTGTTGCTGGGGGAGAACTTATCATTCCCACACTAATTCTGTTTTTCGGATTAGACATCAAGCTAGCTGGCAGTGTAAGCCTCATAATTAGTATTCCAACAATCATTGTTGGAATTATGCGGTACCGTACTAGACCGGTATTCCGAGACGTTAGTCGCGAGCGACGCTTCGTTATGTTTATGGCACTTGGCTCGGTGTTAGGTGCTGGGGTAGGGAGTCAACTGTTGCCCTATGCGCCTTCAAACGTGCTGCAACTATTTCTCGGGGCTATACTAATTTTCTCGGCAGCGAAGATGGCACGCACAAGGTTTTTATGACGTACCTGATCCACCCGCGTACGATTTCGATGAGGAGGGTAACTTGAAACCGATTGAAGACAACAAAAACATTTCCGATTATCTGGACTACTCCGGTCGTGACGATGTGCTCAGTGGTGGCGTAAAGATGGTTCCAGTGGACACACCGAAAGGTACCTTTCACGTTTGGACAAAGAGAATGGGCAACAACCCCACAACTAAAATGCTGCTCTTACATGGCGGGCCAGGCGCGACGCATGAGTACTTTGAAGCTTTCGACAGCTACTTTCCGGCAGCAGGCATCGAATACTACTACTACGATCAACTTGGCTCCTACTACAGCGATCAGCCAGATGAGCCCGAGTTATGGGAGTTGCCTCGCTTCGTCGAGGAGGTCGAGCAGGTCCGTCAGGCGCTCGGGCTTGATAACTTCTACCTGTTGGGTCATTCATGGGGAGGTTTGCTAGCTATCGAATATGCGCTCAAATACCAGCAGCACCTCAAAGGCCTTGTGATATCAAATACGATGTCCAGTATTCCTGCCTACAACCAGTACGCCCAGGAGACACTGATGCCGGCTATGGACCAAGCAGCTTTGACTGAGATTAAGGGCTTAGAAGAAGCGGGAGAGAATGAGAACCCTCGTTATATGGAACTCCTGATTGAGCATCATTACGTCCACCACGTCTTGCGGATGCCACACGAACAGTGGCCTGACCCGGTGAACCGCGTACTCAAGCACCTTAATCCAGCCATCTACGTTCCGATGCAAGGCCCAAGCGAGCTAGGTGCTAGTGGCAAGATTGCAAATTGGGATCGAACCGCTGAGTTGGAGACAATCTCGGTGCCGACCTTAGTTATTGGCGCACAGTACGACACCATGGATCCATCATTTATGGAGATGATGTCCCGGCGGCCGCCGAAAGGGCGGTATCTACATTGTCCGAAAGGTAGCCATCTTGCGATGTACGATGACCAAAAGGTTTTCTTTGAGGGGTTAATTAAGTTCGTTCGCGATGTCGATGCGGGGCACATTTAAACGTTGCCATTTTATGAGTTAATCCTACGGCAGTGCGGGGATGCCGTCAGATTCACTTTCACAGCTTCGGCGGCCGAGAGGTACTTCATATTTTGGTTTAGATACTGAGTAGAGCTTACAAAATCAGGAACCTTCGATAGTTGACTTGCGTGTTAGATGCTGAAACCTGTGGCCGATTAACTGGAGCCTCTGGCCACATATAAACCAGTTATTGAAGTGATTGGAGGACGAATGACTCTGAAAACATGGGCCTTCTATTCTATTGCTGTCCTTCTTCTCCTCGTTCAAGCATCCGACAAGCTCGAAATAACGCTAAAGAACAACAGCCAGTCAGAAATGGCGACCAAGGAGGAATTACAGAGACTTCTTAAGCAGTACGATACGTCCAAATGGACGTTTACACGGAAGGTAGTAATCGAAGACAACGTCATTCCCCACAGTCATCCAGTTTTAACAGTAAGCACAAGAGAAGTTGGAGAGGATTTACTGTCAGCTTATGTACATGAGCAAATTCATTGGTTCTTGTCGGATAACAGGGATCACACGTTCAAGACAATAGAAGAGTTTAAAGGGATCTATCAAAAGGTACCGGTGGGTGGTCCTGACGGTGCGCGCAACGAATTCAGCACATATCTGCATTTGATCGTGAACTATCTTGAATACGAAGCCATGAAGGAGTTAATAGGAGAAGCGAAAGCTAGAGAGTTGTTGGCTGCGAAGAGATATTACAGGTGGATCTACAAGACTGTTTTGGATGATGGCCCGAGAATAAGAGAGATCGTGGAACGAAATCAGTTGCAGATCAGATCTTCAACACAAATTCAATCTTGAGGCGTTGTTCCATAAACCGACCTTTATCCGAAGGCGTCAAGATACACAAAAATGCCACTGGTTCACCTGTGGCGCCTCACGCTCACTGCCACTTCCTGCCATGATAACGATTAAAGCTGGTCAAACTTGAACAGATTTGTCAGGAAAACCCAGCTGGCGGCGTTATTTAACTAAGACCTACCAATCCAATGTTGGAGACATGGTAACCTTGAGACGACGCGGATTCAGCTCGGCACTTCTTGCAGCCGTTTTCACTTTTTTGCTACCGAGCCATTGCGCCCACTACGTGAGCAGCCTTGATTTTGCCGCCCAAAACACCTCTATAAAACGCGCCAGTGTCGAAGATGAATCAATGGTCCGAATCCCTGCTGCACGATTTCAAATGGGCACCGATTCCTCAGAAATCCCGCACCTCCAGAAAGTTTTTGGCATTAAGCGAGCAGATCTGTTCTCCTCCGAAGTTCCGCGACACACGGTGGTTATCGATTCTTTTTATCTAGATAGGCACGAGGTAACCAACTCCGAATTTAAGAGATTCCTCAACGGGAACCCTCAGTGGTGTAAGGACCGGATTGAGGCTCGATACCACAACGGTAATTACCTCAGGCATTGGAGCGAAGATGGATATCCGGTAGATAAAGCCAGCCATCCAGTGACTTATGTGAGTTGGTATGCCGCAGTAGCCTATTGCCAGGGGCTTGGCAAGCGACTTCCAACTGAAGCGGAATGGGAATACGCCGCTCGCGGTGGGCTCTCAGGCAAAATGTTCCCATGGGGTGATGAACAGGTTGACGAGACTCGAGCAAACTACTCTGGCAGCAAAATCGGAGGAACTACCCCAGTCGGGAGTTACCCGGCCAACGGGTATGGGTTGTTCGATATGGCTGGAAATGTTTGGGAGTATTTGGCAGACGAGTGGGGAGCATATCCTTCTTCATTCCAAGTAAATCCTGTCGCGGGGGGAAATTTGTTTCTGGACAGCAGTTTTGTAGCGATCTCTACTCGGCGGGTTATCCGAGGCGGGAGTTGGGGTGGCGCCCCTGTAAACCTGCGAGTTGCTTATCGCGACAGTCATCCGCCAGAAGACGCGAGGGATTTTGTTGGTTTTCGTTGTGCAAAGTCAGTACTTTCGAACGTTCACAGTAACTAGAGGGATCACTTTAACTATCACGCACTATCTCTACAAGGAGGTTTTGCTGCGAGAGTATGGCGTCGAGTTTATCGATTACGGCTGCTTGGAAACTGATGAACTTGACCAACGGATTCGAGGCTATAACGAAGTCTCTCGCGCTGCGATAGAAGAACGTTTTGGTGCCGGTGTGATCGAGAAGGTCTTTCAGCAAGTTAGTGAAGATATCCACACTTACTAGTACGGTGTTGAGCAAATCATTACAACAACGAATTGATGAAGCGGTTCGTGAGGAGATCTCGATTGTCCCGTACGATCCCGATTGGCCACGACTCTTTCAGCTCGAAGCAAACCACCTTCACAGTCTCTTGCCTCCTACGCTCTTCAATAGAATCGAGCACTTCGGCAGCACTGCAGTTCCCGGTCTGGCGGCAAAACCCATAATCGATATTCTTGTCCAAGTAACCAGCTTGGAAGAAACCAAGAAAACAATAGTGCCTCTCTTGGTGGGCGAGGGATATGATTATTTTTGGCGTACTGATGTGACGCCACCTTATGCCTGGTTCATCAAACGAGATGCAGCCGGGAAGCGGACTCACCACATACACATGGTTGAAGCCGACTCACAACTGTGGGAGAGACTCTATTTTCGAGACTACTTGAGAGAGTTTGCTGACGAAGCAAAAAGGTATGAAGAGCTGAAAAGAAATCTGTGCGCGAAGTATCCAAACGACAGGGTAGCCTTCACAGATGGGAAAAGCGAGTACGTTAGATCAGTAACAGAATGGGCCAGGCAATACTACGACGCCTCTAGCCCGAAGCGCTGATTTGAATTGGGATTCATCAAGAAGAAGCTTCACTAGGCTACCATCTTTGAGATCTGTTCTTCGGCTTCTTCAAAAGCGATCACCTGTTCTCGCGACACGGTAGGAAATCCCTCAAGAAAATCATCGGTAGATTCTCCTGCTTTGAGATAATCGAGCAAAGTTTGAACAGGAACTCTGGTTCCAAGAAAAACAGGTGTCCCTCCCATACTCTCAGGAGTTGAAATGATGACTCTCTCTTTCATGGTGTTATGCTATCCAATCGCAGCCTTGCTAATCAAGCTTATGATCGAAGAAACTGATCGAAACTGTTTGGCGAGTTTTCTTATGCTTTTAACTAGGGCTACATCTTTACCAGTTTACAGCAAATAGGATCAACCGGAGGCATTATGGCTAAGATTACCTTAAACGTTAATGGCAAGAAAATGACAGTTGACGTGGATTCAAGTGTCAGTCTGCTCAATGTGCTGCGCGACGAACTCAACTTGACCGGCAGCAAATACGGGTGCGGCGAGGGACAGTGTGGTGCGTGCACAGTGTTGCTCGATGGTCAACCGACAAAGTCTTGTGTTACCCAGGTGAGTCGTGCTGCCGGCAAGCAAATCATAACGATTGAAGGACTCGAAAAAGACGGCAAACTACATCCATTGCAAGAGGCGTTTATCAATGCAGATGCGATGCAATGCGCTTTCTGCACGTCGGGAATGATCATGTCAGCAACGGCGCTGCTCAATGAGAATCCAAGACCTAAAAGAGACGAGATAATTAGTGCAATGAATGGCAATATCTGTCGCTGCGGAACTTATCACAGGATCATCGAAGCAATTCAGGTAGCGTCAAGGCAAACGAGTTTTTAACGCAAGGACGCAAAGGTGCAAAGACGCAAGTCTGCAACTGAAGGGGCAGGACATGAGTGAAGAAGTTGACCGAAGCAGTAGTGAGGTTGAGGTTGAGCGGTACGAGCTGTTCGAAAGACCAGCTTACAACTTCCAATTGGACAGACGTGATTTTATTAAAGCCTTTGGAGTTGGGATCTTCTTTGTCATTCCAGCGGCGCGTGCAGTTTCGCAACAAGGCGAATCAGGCCGCGGTGGATTCAATCAACGGGCGCCGAATGAAATCGCCGCGTGGATCCATATTGATGAAAGCGGAACAGTCTCGGCGTTCACAGGAAAAGTTGAAGTAGGACAGGACATTCGCACCTCGCTTGCCCAAGCCGTCGCTGAAGAACTACACGTTCCCTTATCAATGATTCGTCTGACGATGGGTGATACAGACCTCACACCTTTTGATATGGGAACGTTCGGTAGTCGTACGACACCGACGATGGCGCCGCAACTACGCAAAGCCGCAGCGGCCGCGCGTGAAATGCTGATCGAGCTCGCCGCAGAACAACTAAACACCAACCCCAATGAACTGAAATTCATCAATGCTCGGTTCGAAAATCACGACAACTCAAAATCTCTTACGCTTGCTGAGGTTGCAAAAGGCCGTAAACTGGTTAAAGTCATCCCTGAAAACGTTGTCACCACAAAACCGGAAGATTGGACCATCGCTGGCTCTTCTCACACGAAGGTTAATGCGCGCGATCTGGTCACTGGCAAGCATCAGTACACTTCAGACATCAAGCGCGAAGGCATGCTGTACGGCAAAGTTGTGCGCCCTTCTGCCTTTAATGCCTCGCTCGTTTCTGCTGACACCAAGGCCGCCGAAGCACTGTCAGGCGTTACAGTCGTGCGCGATGAAAGCTTTATCGGTGTAGCGGCGCCAACTCAGCAACTAGCGACGAAAGCGGCAAATGCGATAAAGGCTGAGTGGAAAGCGCCAGCTCAGCCTTCAAATGCCGAACTATTTGATCTCTTACGTAAGCCAGCGGAAGGACGCCGAGGAGGCGGTTCGCGTCCGCAAGGTTCGGTCGCAGATGGATTGGCAGCCGCCGATAAAAAGATCGAGCAGACATATACGATTGCCTACATCGCTCATGCTCCACTTGAACCACGTGCTGCTGTCGCCGAATGGAACGATGACAAACTAACCGTATGGACCGGCACCCAGCGTCCTTTTGGAGTGCGAAATGAACTCGCCGAAGCGTTTCACATCTCGCAAGAAAGAGTGCGCGTGATTGTTCCCGACACTGGCTCAGCTTATGGTGGCAAACACTCGGGCGAGTATGCGGTGGAGGCGGCACGTCTTGCGCGAGCCGCGCGCAGACCCGTGAAGCTCGTATGGTCTCGCGAAGAAGAATTCACCTGGGCCTATTTTCGACCGGCAGGCGTGATCGATGTGAAGAGTGGAGTAAAGAACGATGGCACGATCACGGCTTGGGAGTTTCACAATTACAACTCGGGAGCGGCCGGCATTCAAATCAAGTACGACATTCCTAATCAGAGCATTCAGTTTCATACTTCACACTCGCCATTGCGTCAGGGTTCGTATCGAGCGCTGGCTGCCACTGCGAATCACTTCGCGCGGGAGATTCACATTGACGAACTAGCACACGCGGTCAACATGGATCCGCTCGAAATGCGCTTGAAGAATACGAAAGATGAGCGGCTTCGCGGCGTTCTCGAGGCAGCGGCTAAAGCTTTCGGATGGGGTAAATCGAAACCTGCGTCTGGACATGGTTTCGGGATCGCATGTGGCTTTGAGAAGGGTGGTTACGTTGCCACTTGCGCTGAAATAGCTATTGAGAAGGATCGTAAGGTGAGAATTGTTCGCGTTGTCGAGGCCTTCGAGTGTGGGGCTATCGTTAACCCGCTGCACTTGAAGAATCAGATTGAGGGGGCGATCGTTCAAGCAATAGGTGGTGCTTTGTTCGAATCAATTGAATTCGCGGATGGCAAGATTCTTAATCCCAAATTCTCAAGCTATCGGGTGCCGCGTTTCGCTGATATGCCTCTGATTGAAACTGTGTTGGTGGATCGCAAAGACATCCCATCTGCTGGGGCCGGGGAGACTCCGATTGTCGGGCTCGCTCCTGCAGTGAGTAATGCAATCTTCAATGCTAG
>CAZNPP010000158.1:0-10340 GCA_964574785.1 uncultured Chloracidobacterium sp.
AATCGAATGAGTGAGGATACCGAGGTCCCTTAATTTTCAGGGTATTGGGCCAGGTTGTCTAGGCGTCGCCGATTCATCGGCGACGCCTTTTTGGTCGGCAGAATTTGCCAGCGCTATGAGCTTTTGGAGTCTCAGTTATCCTAGAAAACGGCATAGATAGAAACACCACGGAGCGACGGAGGCACAGAGTTAATAAAGTATAAAGATGAGGCATGAAGGACAAATGAAGGGAGAATATTAATTAGCTACTTCAATCCATTCTTAATCCGTGCCTCTGTGTCGTGGTGATTGTTTCTGTGGCGTTTTCTCGCACTGCGATATAGCGAGATTCCTTATTCAAAAGAATGACTGTGTTAGAATCTTGAAACTTTGGGATAGGAATTCCGCATCCGAAGTAGCCCTGGTTATTGAGGGGTTCTGTTTCAGCCATTTTCAATTCTTCAAGTGAGTAATCCAACCACTCAACTTCCTCTCGCGCCATTAGGTGCTGGAGATCTTATCGATCGATCAGTAAGGCTCTATCGAAAACATCTGTTTACACTGCTTGCTATTGCAGCTCCGCCAGTTCTTGTAACTGCGGGTGGATGGATATTGTGGGCCATATCATGGCGCGGATTGTTTGCTACGTCCAGCGGTAGCAATCTCGCGCTCTATTTTGGTTTGGCAACAGTAAGTCTCGGCGTGATACTTGGCGGCCACATCTTCGGCATGATCGTTATGGGTGGCGCAAGTCGAAACCTGGTGACACATCTGCTTTGGGACGAGGCGGTGTCAATGCGTGCTACCTACTCAGCAGTGTTCGCTCGGTTCTGGGGGCTCCTGGGGGCAAGCTTGATTGTAATCATCTGGGTAAGCCTGGCTTTCATAATGGCTTTTTTCGGTTGGTACTCTGTTGTTATCCTGGTGACCTTTGGCGCGATGTTGCTTGCGCTAATTTCCCCCTGGTTGGCGGCTGTTTGCGGCATCATTGGCGGTGTAGCTTGCTCAATAGCTGGTTTATGGTTCTTCTTTTTTTTAGCAGGCCGAATAGTCTATGTACCTCAAGTGATGCTGGTCGAAGGCAAGAGAGTATTTGCGGCAGTCAGCAGGAGCTTTGCTTTAGCGCGCGGGAATATCCGCCGGTTAATGGCTATGACGATGTTCGTGATGTTCGCTACTTACTCGGCATTGATGATCCTGGTGGTTCCCCTGGGATGGTATGGTTATCTTAACGGTATCGATCCTTCACCTTTTAGTGCTACCGAATGGCCGGCTTGGTACGCGATAGGATACAGCGTGCTTGAGCCATTGAGCTCGATTCTTCTGGCGCCAGTGTGGATGCTTGGTCTATCACTCCTATATGTGGATGAACGGGTAAGGCACGAAGGATACGATATAGAACTCTTGGCTTCGCGACATCTAGGGGAACTTCCAAAAGTTAGTGTGGAATCACCGTTGGGAACGGCCATCGTGTCGCATCCGAGTGGGTCCCCACCGCCTCCCTTGGGCTCCTCAAGTATTCTAGGATTAAGGTGAGAGATGTCTGCCCGCGCCGGTAAACCTGTAGGGCGTAATGTTTATAGCCCGATTCGACGTACCGCATTGTTAGATTTCCTCTATTAGTTTGTTCGTGTAATTTCGCGTGATTTCGTGGATTGCTTTTAAACCGGCTGACAAAACAGATCCACGAAACCCCACGAAATTACCTCAAGAGCCATACGAACTGCCGCTAAACATGGTTCTATTAACACAGGTCCACACATTGGTCGCTAAAGATACCCAGAACTCTAGACCGCAGTCACGTAATTGGTTAGCGAGCGTGTTGCTCCTGTTGTTTTTTGCGGTCCAATGCTCGGCGATAAACCTAGATGATTATCACAAACGTGTTCGGGAGGCAGTGACTGCGCTGGACTCCTTAACTCAGCTTCTCGATGAAGGCGAAAATGACGAAGACTTTGACCTGCGTTTTCAAAAAACACTAACGGGACTCAAATCGGTCTTGCCAATCACCGAAACCATTGAATGGAATGATCAAACAATCAATATTGATAACCAGTGGTTTCATTACGAACTTGAGCAGTGTCAAGAAGCAACAGTTGAAACTCGAAATGAGCGGCTTTCGCAGGCTATACAGAAACTCAGGGCCATCGAAGAGCGTCTCTCCGAACTAAATCACGGGGGAGTAGCAGCTTCTCTTGAAAAATCTGACGCTAAGAATAAGCTCCAGGAGATCCTCAACCGGCCGGAATACGAAAGGAAGGGTGAGACGAACAGTGCTCTGACCCGACTGCTGATTCAATTTCTGGAATGGATCAGGAGCTTATTTCCCGAACCAAGGCCTCTAAGCCCCGGCCAGGACAGTCTCTTTACAGGGTTGCTGCAAATCTTTGTTGTTGTGCTCGCCCTTGCCGTTGTCGTCTACACGTTAAAGATGTTTGCTGCTCACAGTTTACGAAATCGAAGAAGTAAGAAGCATAAGAGCAAACACAACGCTCGGATTGTTTTAGGGGAACGGCTGGAAGATGATCAATCCGCTCGTGATCTACTCGCTGAAGCAGAAGCCTTAGCTCGACGTGGCGAACTCCGCGCTGCCATCCGTAAAGGATATATAGCTCTATTACTCGAACTCGGCGAAAGAAAGCTCCTCCATCTGGAGCAGCACAAAACAAATCGTGATTACCTAAACTCTTTGGACCAGCAAAGAGTGTATGAAACCGTGCGACAACTTACTGAGTTGTTCGAGACCCATTGGTATGGTTTTAGACCGCCAACAGAGGCCGATTGGCAGACGTTTCGCACAGCTTACGAACGCGCGCTGCGCATTTAGTAGAAAGATTTTCTAAATTTTCATGCGTAGAAACCTCAGCATCGTGGGAGTAATTCTGTTGGTGATCGGTTCCCTAATTCTCTTAAACTCGCTTTCCTATCAGCGGGAAGAGGAGCAACTCGATAGTGAGCTGTTTCCAAATCGATCTACTTTTAATGCTGGACCAACCGGCACACGTGCGTTTCATGATCTCCTGAAGGAAACTGGACATACGGTGATGCGTTGGCGCGAGCTCCCAGAGAGACTTCTGGTCGTGGCTGGAGAACGAATAGATATCTTTGTTGTTATAGGGCCCACGCGTATATCGTTTGATGAGGACGAAGCGAGGATTCTTCTCCTTTGGGTGCGGCGAGGCGGAACATTGGTCCTCGTGGATCGAAGACCCAGTGACCGGTTCCTCAAGTCCACTGAGTGGAACGTTTCCCTGGAACAGAGCTTTGAAGTTCCAGATTTTCTTGCTCCATCAGATGATGTGACTGCAGGTGTTTCCCCTTCAGCGCCTTCACAGGCCACGCTGTTTACGAGGAATGTAGAGGCGGTAATGCCATCGCGATTCGCTTCAGCCATTAGATTTACCCTATCACCAATGGAATACTCGGCATCTACGGAGATCCCCCCTCAAAAAGATGATCAATACGAGGACGACGAGTGGTCCTTATCAGAGGACACCGACGAGGCAAACGATGAAGAAGCCGGTGAGCCTGTCTCAGACGCGCCGGTACAGCATATTGTTACCAAGCGAGGAATACTACTTGCTGACTGGAGAATAGGAGAAGGTCGAGTCGCCTTGCTCAGCGATCCCTACATCATTTCAAATAGCGGCATCAATCAAAGAGATAATTTGCAGCTCGCATTAAATCTAGTGACAGGTTCGGGAAAGGGAGTCATCGCTTTCGACGAATTTCACCACGGCCGTGGTGTAACCCAAAATCCTATGCTTGGTTACTTCAAAGGCACTCCTGTGTTGGCACTCGCAGGACAGTTAGTCTTCCTTCTACTGGTAATAACGTTTACAAGAGCGCGCCGATTTGCTCGGCCAATTCCGGTAAAGCAGGTCGACCGCAGATCGAGTTTGGAATTTGTAGCTTCAATGGCCGAACTACAGCACCGAGCGCGCGCGTTTGATCTGGCAATTGAAAATATCTATGGAAGGACACGTCGAGCGCTTGCGCGGAATGCGGGGCTGGAGTACAACAGCCCTCGATCGGAGATCGCCAGCCGTGTGGCCTTACGCACTTCATTGGATCCTCAGCAACTCGAGTCCTTGATGCGGGAATGTGAACAGACGATAAATGGCGGCGGGATCACTGAAAGACGATCACTCCAGTTGGTTGGCCGGTTAAGAGAATTGGAGGCAATGCTGGGGTTACGGCGTCGTGGACACGAAGGCAAACGAGACTAACTACTTTGTTCTACTCTCATGAAATACATTTGAAAACCAGATGCTTGAATACGTCCCCTTTACCGCCGACCACATCAGGCGTGAACTCCGAAAAGTGATTGTGGGCCAGGATCTGGCAATTGAGCAGGTACTGGTGGCGCTGTTTGCCGAAGGGCATGCCTTGCTGGAAGGTGTTCCTGGAACTGCAAAGACTCTGATGGTCCGCACTCTATCACGAATTGTCAACGCAGAATTCCGTCGTATCCAGTTTACACCCGACCTAATGCCTTCAGATATTACAGGCACCAATGTATTCAATATTGCGACATCAACCTTTAATCTGAGGCATGGTCCAATCTTTACCGATATTCTTTTGGCTGACGAGATAAACCGCACGCCACCAAAAACTCAGGCGGCGCTGCTAGAAGCCATGGAGGAACGACAGGTAACTATTGACGGTGAAACCCATGCTCTTTCACCCATCTTTACGGTACTCGCAACTGAAAACCCGATTGAATACGAAGGTACTTACCCTTTGCCAGAGGCCCAACTCGATCGTTTCCTGTTGAAGATTCTTCTGCACTATCCGGATGAACCACACGAACTGCAGGTGGTTGCAAATTGGGATGCTGGGTTCAACTCCAGGCGCCTCGAGGAAGTCGACATAAAAGCTCTGGAGGAGCCAGATGCAATCTCCCGCTGTCGTGCCGAAGTTCGGAACACGCGCATGGAGCCGGGCGTTCAGCGCTATGTGGTAGATATAGTGCGTCGTACTCGGATACATCCGTTCATTCATTACGGCGCCAGCCCCCGAGCGGCGGTAGCACTCCTTTTAACTGCAAAAGCTTTGGCGGCAATTCGTGGGCGTGAGTTCTCCACACCTGATGACGTTCGCGATATTGCGACCGCTGTGTTACGCCATCGGCTTATCTTACGTGCTGAAGCTGAACTTGATGGGGCAACCCCTGACAACGTACTCAGCGACATTCTAAAGTCTGCTGAAGTTCCGCGTTAGTTCGAATAGGAAAAAGTGCGTTTCGTCTTCTCCAGGCTGCTTTACTTGCTAATCGCCGTAGGATTTGTGCCTCTCTCTCTATCTTGGGGACGACCCTGGCTTCGGTGGTTTACTGGTTTTTACAATTTAGCGGTGCTTGTTCTTGCAGTCTTAGATGCCCGAGCTAGCCGACTGCCTGCCGGAATCACAATCGAGCGCGAATTTAGCGGGCGCTTTGCCGTCGGGGCCGAGACCGAAGTTTGTATTCAGATTCTGAATAGGACGCGCCGAGCTATAAGCCTGCTTATTAAAGATGAATACCCTCCGCAAATGGAGTTAGCGGAATCGCGTGAGGCATACCTCAAGATCGATGCTCAAACCACTGGTTCTCTACGTTATACGCTTCGACCACCAAGACGAGGGAGTTATGAGTTTGGAAGGATAGCAGTTCGGTTCCTATCACCCCTTAAGTTGGTCTGGCGCGAAAGTTATGTAGGTGATCCTACGATCGTGAAGGTTTACCCTAACATGCGGCGTGCGCGTGAAGCTGAGCTGAAAGCGCTTGGCGCTCGCTCGCTCGTGGCGTCGCGACGCAGGAGTTCATGGCGAGGTGAAGGGCGGGAATTCGAATCCCTGCGTGATTACGTTAGGGGTGATGAACTTCGTCACATTTCCTGGACCGCGACGGCAAGGCGTGGGAAGCTCACGACTCGCCAGTACCAGATAGAACGTGACCAGACGATCTTGATCGCGCTTGATGCTGGCCGTCTGATGACTGCACGAATTGAGCAGGAAAGTAAGTTCGACTCGGCGGTCCATGCAACACTCGCTTTGATGTCGGCTGCGACGCGAGCAGGAGACAATGCCGGTCTAGCTGTCTTTGGACGCAAGATAAAGAGTTTTCTACCTCCTGGTCGCGGTCGCGATCATCTCGAGGCAGCCCTCGAAGCACTTTGCTCAGTTGAGCCGGAGATGATCGAACCATCCTATACAGGGGCCTTGGAGTTTGTTGTTGCAAATAGCAAGCGTCGTTCGCTTGTGATTGTGTTGACGGATCTTGTAGATGAGGAGGGCTCTCGCGAGCTTTTGGCATCCTTGCGTCTCCTTCGACCTCGTCACTTGCCGCTTGTCGTTACTATTGGGGACAGAGATCTAAAAGCCGTTGTTTTGGATGCTCCAAGGACTGTTCGCGATCTGTTTACACAGTCCGTTGCTGAAGAGATCATTCATCAGCGTGAAGCTGCTTTACGCTTAGTGGAATCCCAAGGAGGTTTAGCCCTGGATGTGACGGCTGCGAATCTTGCTCCAATGTTGCTTGAGAAGTACCTTCAGGTGAAGGAGCGCGGCTTGTTGTAGGCTAACGGTACTTAGGTTCTACCAGCAAACAGCAAATACGTGTAGAGTGCGACACCGGTGAGCACCGCAGTTCCAACTTTGAAGGCGGGAGTAATTGGCGCCGGTGAAATAAAACCTTCGATTATCCCGGCGATTACTAGCAATACGGCCACGCCCATCATTAGTCTGACGGCATCCTTCCCTCGTGTTTTCAAAGCATCCGCACGAGAAAGATCTCCAGGAAAGACCATAGCAGTGCCAATCAACAGACCAGCACCCCCCGCCATGAAGATGCAAGAGAGCTCAATGACTCCGTGCGCAACCATAAAGGTGAGCAGGTCATTGCCAAAGCCTGACCGATAGGTTAACGCAAGAACTGCAGCAATGTTGGCACCGTTATAAGCAAGAAAGAAGAGTGTGCCCAAACCAAAAAGAGCGCCAAAAGCGAACGTGTAAATCGTTACCTGAATATTGTGCGTTAGTATCGAGGTGGCGCCAATCTGATTAGCTTCATTAAGGCTCTCCCACCAATGAGTTTTCGTTTCGATGTAGAGCTCACGAAAGGCTGGAGGAACTCCAACTATCTCAGAAAATTCTGGGTCGTAGTGGCTGCCCAGAAAACCGATTATTCCAAAAATGAGAAATACCCCGAAAGAAGTGGCGGTATATCGCCAGCGTCGCCTGAAAGTTTGAGGAAATTCTCGAGAAAAGAAACCTCTGAGGCGTTTTTCACCTTGGGGATCTGCTCGATAGATTCGGCCGTGCGCCCGTATAACAAGGCTATTCAAGTAGTTTATCAGTCGTGGGTCTCGCGATTCTGCGCGCGCAATGGCCAGATCGGATGCCGTTCTGCGGTAGATTCGGCCTAACTCACGTACTTCCTCGCGGTTGAGCCGTCGTAGTTTAGTGCTGTCAAGAAGTGCCAGGAGATCTTCGAGGCGTTGCCAGGTATTCTTGCGAGTGTCTATGAAGCGGTTGAAAGACATGCGTTAGATTGCGGAATTGGGATTTCGAATTGGGAATTTCGAATTTCGAATTGTCGATTGCTGATAGCTACTGTCCAGTCTACACTCTGCAGCTAGACGTTCGTAAATTCGCAAATCCGCAATCCCCAATCCGTAATTGCCCCATGAACCGCATCGTTGAATGTGTACCAAACTTCAGTGAAGGTCGCAACGCGGAAACCGTAGCGCGCTTAGCAACAACCATAGAAACGGTGCAAACGGCCTGCGTTCTCGACATGCATCTGGACCCCGATCATAACCGCGCCGTGATTACGTTCGTCGCAGAGCCTGAGTATGTAGTCGAAGCCAGCCTACGAGTTGTGGGTCTTGCGGCCCAATTGATAGATATGCGGGTTCACACCGGACAACACCCCCGCCTCGGTGCAACGGATGTACTCCCATTTGTTCCGGCACGTGGAGTAACGATCGAAGAGTGCATTGCCTTGGCCCATCAGGCAGGGGAACGCATTGCGCACGAACTCTCCATACCAGTCTATTTTTATGAGAGTGCGGCTCTCCGGCAGGATCGTGTGAATCTCGAGGATGTGCGTCGCGGAGCTTTGGAACTATTGCGGGAAGAGATTGCGCTGGACCCCAAGCGTGCTCCCGATGTGGGTCCACTTAGAGTTCACGAAACGGCTGGGGCCATTGCTGTTGGGGCCCGCAACTTTCTGATCGCGTTCAACATTAATTTGGACTGTGATGATGTCGCCCTCGCGCGAAGAATTGCGCGAGCAGTACGAGCACGCAATGGCGGCCTGCCCTTTTTGAAGGCCCTCGCCTTCAAGTTGAACACGCGCGGTCTCGTTCAAGTCTCAATGAACCTGGTCAACTATGAAATTACGGGTTTGGACCAGGCCTACGATGCTGTTCGCCGTGAAGCCGAAAAGGCTGGTGTAGGGATTGTGGGAACCGAGATTGTAGGCTTGGTTCCTCGAGCAGCTCTTGATGTCAAAGCTGATTATTTCTTAAAGCTGGAAGAGTTCCCTGAAGACAAGATTTTCGAGAACCGTCTGCAAAGATGTGGAGTGATGAGTGACGAGTGACGAGTGACGAGTGATGAGTGACGAGTGACGAGTGACGAGTGATGAGTGATCACTCGTGTTCACTCATAAGCTTGAAGAGCCCAGTTTGATTATCGAACTCCGGAGTCGAGCATGTCGCTGAAGTTGTTTTAAGTAATTAATTTCGTCAACACCTGCGCGGGCTCGGATTACCCGTAGCAATGATTGCTTGTCAGTTTTGGGCCAACGATCGAGGTCGGGAATCAGGCTAAGAAGAAGGGCCCAGTTTTTAAGTGCGTTCTGTTCAGGCTTCCTCAAGCGCTCACCAGGAAAGCCGAGCAATTGCGAAACTCTTTTTACTGCTGCAGTACGTATCCAATCTGCTTCGCCTTTGAATTGCGCCGCCATTTGTCGTTGGATCTTTAAACCTATGTTACGTACTTGAAAGCTGTCCCAATCATGGTTCGTCTCGTGTACTTCAAAAATCAATGAACCTTCTGCTAATTTACGCAGCACCTTCGCCGGCGTCCGGTAAGAACTCTTTGCATTAATCCTTTGCTCTTCTTTCTTGCTGACCTCCTGGAGATCTTTGCGAGTGGGGCGAAAGCCGAGCTTGCGATAAAACCAGTAAGCACCCGAGTCGATACCTTCCTCGTTGTGATAGCCGATTTGATAAGGATCAATAGAAAACACGCTGACACCCAAAAGTCGATGAAATACGGATAGTGTCTTCGCATACAGCCAGGCAGTCTCGCCCTCGCGAAAGCTGTAGTAGAGATTAAAACCGCTCTCCATCCTTTCAAATAATGAAAGACCTTCGAAGTAAGCTACGGGCACACCGTTCTTCTGGATGAACGCTGCATGATACGCGCGGATTGGGAGACGACGAGTTGCAGGAGGTCCGATTACATACAATTCGACCCCGCGTCCAACACTCGCCTGGATAACTCGCTTCGGATCTCCGTGCGTAAAACCATAGAGTTCTCGGTATCGCACAGTCGAAGCTTCGCGGGCTAAGTTTAAGATTGCTGATCCTGCCTTTTGGGAGAGTTTCCTAAAAACCGGCGGCTCTCCACTTTTAATTTCCTTTACAAGCGACACTTCCCGACGTGTTAGCAGGGGCTTGCGATGATAGTAAATCGTTGCCGTCTTCAGCTTCATGCCGGTTCGAGTTGCCTGCAGCGGAGGTGTCCAGCGAACGTAAAGCTTCAACGAGTCATACAACTCTGCCTTTTCCTCAGTGGAGTGTGGCAGAGAGTCAAAGCTAGCGATCAACCATTCAAGCTCGGTTCTGTTGCGGCCTTTGGCTGAGCGAAGCCATTCCTGATATGGGACGTTCGCCTCGACGTAAGCATCTTCTTCAAGGAGCGGCATGAACCTGGGCCACGTTGCCGCTAACCGGTTCTCATCTTCAAACCAGTCCCAATCCAAGGAGATTTGCGATGGGTAGCGCTGTTGCAGCCAGCGAACGACGTGATAACTAAACGTATCGGTTACCGCCATTTCCGCTATCCCTGAAACATCAGGAGGTTCAAGGGCAGATAGATCGACTCCTTTCTTCCGGAGGGCATCGATACGACTGCCAAAAGAATTCAGGAGTTGTTCAACCTTGTGAAGAGTGTTGGCGTTTGGGGGATAGGCTCGAAAAAAGAGCAATGCTTCGTGAAATCCTAGTAGCCGATCAGGTTCATTGATCGTACGTTGGCCCAACTGGGCTAAAACTTTCGAGAGTGCCAGGATTTCTCTACGCCCATATAACCGTGTTGCTTCTTCAAGTTTGTTGAGGAGAGTCCGGGTGTCAGAAGGCATCTGCTTT
>CAZNPP010000159.1:0-10250 GCA_964574785.1 uncultured Chloracidobacterium sp.
CCGCAGGTACCCGCATCGTCTTCGGCGACTTCGTCAAAACTGTAGATAACAAATTCATCAGCTTGTGCGTTCTTCGAAAGAGACCTTGCGGGTTGTAGAAACAGTCGCTCTCGCTCCGAAATGATCAAACCTTCAATTGACCCTTCCTTAACCGTTAGGCGAACTTGTGTTTTTTCCTCCCCTTTAATAATCCCTTTGTAGGTATTAACGGGAGTTCTCGGTAACTTGTGCGCAACACCATCGGACCTAATTACCTGTGAAACATAATCTGAAGAGCGGATGTCGTGAGGCACTACCTCCATTTCAAAGCTTCCCCTCGAGGTATTGAGAAGCAGGTTGCCAGATTTACGGATCTGGTCTGCTGCTGCTTGTGGATTCATACGAATCAGGTCGTAGTCTTTAAATCTTGCCGCCAATTCCGGATCTTGCCTGGGCCTCGCAATGAGTTGCCCGACCACCTTTTCTTGCATTAACTCAAAGCCTGAACTACTGACGGTCGAAGACGCGTTGAACAAGCTGGCAGCGGACTTCTCGCTTTGCTTGTTCGAAGAACTCGCAAGTCCCTCGCGCCAATCGAAGGAGGAAACTATGGCAAGACAGATCAATACGATAAGCAGCAGAACGGCGGTAGATTTTCGAGACTTATTCACGAGTATTCTCCGGGTAGGTAGTAGGTTTATTCGCATCGTGCAAGGCTGCCGGAAGACACTTACAGCGCAAGGTTCAGATCTTTGTTCGAACAGAATAGATTATGTACTGTGTACACGAAAGAAACTCTAGCTGAATGAATGTTCTGATGCCGAAGTCTATTACGAGCCAAATCTTTGCCGGTACTCGGCCGAGATAATGAACGCCTTAACCATCTCAGCATTGACGAAATTGCCATTGAAGTCGTTAAGTTTGCCCAGCCAGAAGTTATAGCCGCCAAAGTCTGAGTCTGGCGCATCGTTAGGATTACGTCGCAGATAACCAAAGTACTGCATCAGCACAAAAGCCCGGTTGAACTCTAGCTGGACCATATCGGCGTCTTCAGCTACCGCTCGTAATACCTGGGCGCGAGTCTTCGCTCCCATCGTCAAATCATTCACCAGTTGATCACGTTCGGCCTGCGACAAAACGCCGCCGGCATTCTGGTTCAACGTGTCGACAAACTGTGCGGGAGTTATTGTCTCTGGATGCGCATTTGTAAACCGCGTGCGTGTTACAAACTCCGCCGCAAAGGTGCTCTTATTATTCTCTATCTGTGTCTGCCAGTCGCCTTGGCCCACAATTACGCCGCTGCCGATCTGCTGCGTGTCGGGTAAAAACTCAAATAGCCGAACCGGCACCGGCGCTCCGGTAATGTTTCCGTACGCAGCCTTGTACATCCGGTAAACCAGATAACCAGTTTCCTGAAATTCGATCGACAGGTAAAACGCTGCGGAAACGTTGATTCGCTTTACTTCAATGCAGGCCGCATCTGTTCCGCACGCGGCAATCTCATTGGTCCAGAATGTCAGCCCTGCAGCATCAGCGTCGCGATTAAGAAAATCAGCATATTGCTGGCGCACATAAAAGTCAGGCTGATCGATCGGATTGGTACTTGGCGGTGGTGTTGGAGAAGGTGGCGGAGATGCGGTCGCCCAGCCGATGTCGCTCAGCAGAGAAAATGTCAGATCATGAGGAGGGATGACATTATGGGTTAGATCACCGCTGATGTTCGGTTCCATCAATTGATTAGGAAAAGCCCGGGTGTCCCAATGCGAAACTGAGGAGCCAGACTGGATCGGATTCGGCGCAAACATCAACGGTCGCCGAAACGCGTCGGTACCCGCAGCAATAGTGGTGTCAATAAACAGGCGCGCGTTCACTCCGAAGGATGACAGGTTAGCTTTGATCGTGTTCCCATCAGCTTGTGTGATTCGCACCGACGGGATCACGATTGTCGAGTCTGAGCCTCCAAGACCCGGCGGCGGACTATCATTAACATTATCCGCGATGATCACACCAACAGCGCCAGCGTTCTGAGCATTTCTAACTTTTGTCACGAAGGTACATGTTCCGCGATCGATAAGCGCGATGTTTCCTGCAACAACTTCCGCGTTAGTTAGCGGCGAGCAGCCATCAGTCGGCGAAGGCCCAGAACCGTCGGCAGCATCAAGGGCTTGAACGATGTTTCCAGTAACACCTGTGGACGTTAATCGGGGACCAAACTCAGCCGTTCCTACCTGATAGTCTCCTGCTATCGAGGATGGTGAATTGACTCTGAGCCGCGGCGTGCCTAATACAAGGGGAACATCATTAGCTACCTGCGAACCATTCCAAACCAAGTTTCCCGTATTGACAGCAGAAGCCATGCGCTCTGCATCAGTCATTTGCACCCACGTCTTACCCATCGAGTTATCAAAAAGAAACCAGTCGTAAATACTGGGGAACCCAGATGCCTGTACGCCAGTGCTCCTATCCGTGAACGTCTGAAAGCCGAAACCGTGTGATAACTCGTGTAATAGCACCGCAACTAGATCTACTCCGGAACCCTGGTTACCGTCTAATCCGAGATACCAGAACCGCCCCTCGAGACATCCAGTTGTACCAAGGTTTAGGTTGTACCTCATGTTTATTTCGGCAGTGCCGGCATTCAAATCAGTAGCTGCTAACTTATTGGCGAGAGCGATGCCATACCAGGTGTCAGCCATTCCTGCCCCTGGGAAATTACGTCGAATACTGGTCGTCCCAGCCGAGCCGAGTGTGCCTGTTGTCGCAGTGCATGGCAGACCTTCCCAAGTGGCACGTACGGTAATTGGTGGTCCACTCGTGAGAGTTGCACCCCAAATATTCGCAGCAAACTGAAATGCAATTAGTCTTTGTTGGCCCAACGTGGTGCCAGCATTCCCTCCAACTGGCGTCACTACCGTCGGATCATTAAACCCAACATCCGGAGGATCTCCAATCTCAATTAAGATAGTGGCTTGCCCGAAGCTGCTGGACGCTCCTATGCATACGATTGCCAATGCACACAGGACTGGGACTGATTTGGGAAATAATGACTTCACTTAATATTTCCGGATTTGGGACGGTCGTGGACATTAGGCTGCGTAGCGCCACTGGCCCCATTTGGATCTTTAATTATTTCCTGATCAATTCCGAAGAACGAAGCCGCTGCCTCAACGTTGTCAACACAAGATTGTGAGATGGCGCCATCTTCATTGATTCTGGCAACAGTGACATTATGAAAGCGATCCTCAAGTTCCATCGACACTGAACCATCCGGATGATGAACTTGAGAAAGACCTTCAGTAGATTTGTTGAACATCTGCCTGAGCCCTTCGGCCAGTTTTTGTGCCTCTTGCGGACTGAGTGGTTTCATTTGTCCTGTCTGACTGTCAACATGAATGTCTTGGCCTGCAACCCTAACCTTAACGTAATTCCCACGAGAGCGATTGAGCATTAGATCTGCTCGAGGTTCGACTTCCGTTTGTGTTGCTTTGACCCTTTGCATTGAAGCCACCGTTCCCGTTCCGATAGCGACGAGTAGAACTGCCGCCGCCAAAGCAATCGCCGGTGAAGGGCGAAAACTTTTAGCAGAAGCAACACTCTTGGAGTGCACTTGCCTTCTCATTTTAGTTTTCCTTCTGATCACGCTTGCCACAACTGGGAGAAAAAATCTTGCGGCCCTGCTAGTTACGATTGGTGGTTGGATTCAGCCCTGGAGCAACCCACTCAATGATGTACTTTTCCTGTATCGAGTTGCTTTGTTAAAGGTTCGGAACCTTCTGTCGCTGAGCTTCGGGTTGATCGAATAGGTATTATCAAGATCCCAGTCTACTACCATCTAGCTTCTAATGTTACGGGAACCTCTGACCAATCTGCTCAGTGCCAAATGTACCAATTCCATTTAAGCGAAAACTGAACAGCACGCGATTCTCCCGGCGCAGTCCAACATTGAACGTGTAGTTTTGTGCTGTAACTGCACAGCAGTCCCAAGTATAGCCGACGGTCACAGTGGAACTGATTAAAGAGTTATTTCCTCGTTCAGGTCGCGTTTGATAGTCAAAGAAAAAGGACGCGCCGCCAAAGAGACCACGCTCACGGTCTCCCAGGAAAATTGAAGGACTCCACTGTGAGCCTCGCAAAGTACCTGGCTCTCTGCCACTTGCATCAGCGAATCGCGCGAGACTTGGAACCAATTCAATTGCTCGAGTGTAGTAAAAAGTTTGGAATGCCTGAACCAACGAGCGATTCACGCCGACGCTAGCAGACAGCGCTCTTACGCCACCCCCACGTGTATCCAGGTCAGTACGCGTATCAAAAAATACATTATGACGAGGACGATACCGAGCCTCAACATTCAAGGGAGAAAAACGCCTGGGCACCCCCCCGTAACTGAAACCAGAAAAAGTATTAATTGGATAAAATTGGTTGCGGCGACCAGGCTTTAGGGCGCCCCCGAATAGAGGATCAAAGAAATACTTGCCTCTGATTGTAATTGTCAACGCTTCGTAAGGTTGGCTTGACGGTTGTGCTTCATTCCTTGATGCCCGCACCGCGGCGCTGCTCACGGTTTCAGTCGAGCGTCGTGTAAAAAAACGATTTGATATTCCAAACTCTATCTCATTTGTATCGGCGATAGCGTCAATATAGTCAAAGCGAATCACGTGATCGAAATTATTTATTCCCGAGATCTTTCGGTATATGACGTAAGGTTCAATCACATGCCTAAAAAAGAAGAAGCCCCCGTTGCGATAAAAGTCGCGCGCGAGAGCAGGAGGCCGCACATCGAACTCGAACTCACCGTAACCTCTAGTGAGGTTACGACTCAGGATGGAACGATCTGTTGGATCGAGAGAGTTCGAGTAGAAAGTGCCCCGTCCTCCCGCGGTGGCGCTTAACGACCAGCCTGCAAAGTGTAATGGCAGTGTAAGGCGCGGATGAAAGTCGAGGCGCTGAACTATCGAGGGAGCAACTATAGGATCACCGCCCGCTTCCAGCCGGAAAAGAATTAGATCCTCAACGGTCTCTTTTCGGCTCATTCCGTGGGCGCCACCTTCAAAGGAAAAATAGACGGGAATCTTCTTGAGGAAGTTCAGGGGTGAAGGTCTTTTCTCGATGGCAACGCTTGGCAACTCGCGTATTCGAATGCGCGAGTTGGGCAACGATGTTACCTGCGTACGTGCGAGAAAATTAAAACTGTAATCAGCATACTCTCTGTTTACGAAGACCTGTGACCGCTCCTCCGGTGATATTGCCTGCTGAATAGAATCGGAAAAGATCTGACGAAATGCCAGGTTAGAGGTAATGTTGACGTCCGCCGCGGCAATGAATCCATTGGGAAAATAATGCACGCCATCAACATAGAAACTTGAGCCGCCTTGATCGGGATGGTTTGCATCTTCAGACGGGCCAAAAATTCGATCCTTGACTGAGTAGAATCCTGCGTTTAGAAACGATCGTGAATTAGCACGTGTGCGCAGATCGGCTCCTATACCTAAACCTCGCCGGGTGTAAATATCGTTTCTAATAGTAAGGTCTGCAGAACGTCCCAGCGTTTGATAATAGGCATTTGAAAGTCGAAAACCTTTAGCGCCTGACCCACCAAAAGTGGGGGTAAGAAAACCTGAAGCACGATCACGATGTTTGATCGAAACTGAAGCGTACGGGAGATAAAACAATGGAACCCTCTTGATACGCAGGTTTGGAGAGTTAAGTCGTACCCGATCGCCGGTTTTGATCCGTGCGCGATTAGCATGGAAACTCCACTTTGGTACGTCTTCGTCGCAGGCTGTTATCTGGACATTAGTGGCAACAATGGTATCAAGACTAACTCGTTCTATGCGGTCGGCGGTGAAGTACAGCCGCGTGCCATCCTGGGTTTGATTGGTGAAGCCCGTGGAGTCTACGAAGAATCCTGTCTTTGTTCGATAGTTCCATTCAGCGCGAGTCCCTGTGATGCGCTGCTGGTCGCCTTGATCAAAAACTACATTGCCTTCTGCAATTACCTGGTTCTTTTCCTCATAAACTGTAAGTCTGTCAGCCTGCAATCGATAGGTTCCTATGCGCGCGTCAACGTTACCCTCATAAATGAAAATGCGTGCTTCGGGAGGACCAGATACAGTTTGGGTATTGGCGTCAATTCTTAATTCATCAGCAGGTTCCGCAGGTGGGATAGCTTCGGTAGGCACACGTGGCCTAACCGGCTGATCATGAGTCAAAGGATTTACGTTAGGAGTATCTGTCATCGGATTCGTAACTTGCCGATCGACAGGATTAGGCTGCTGAGCCACTACCTGATTGGAGCAGAACAGAAAAAGCAAGCTCGCGAGTGCGAACAAGGCTGCGGCGGGGAGACCGCTTGAGCAAGATGCAACGCGCAAAAGCGAGTGAAGACCTCCAAGGGCTGGTAAAAAGTAAATAGTAAATGGTAAATGGTAAATGGTAAATCGTGAATCGTGAATCGTGAATCGTAAATCGTTAACTGATCACGATTCACGCTTCACGATTTACGATTCACGATTCACACCATTCACCACTGTGAAAGAACGTTTTCATATAATGATCGTCGCGGGCGAAGCTTCTGGCGATGCTCACGCAGCCGCCTTGGTCGAGACGTTGCTCAGGAAAAGTGCTGAGGTCGATCTTCGTTTCTTTGGCGCAACGGGTCCGAGGATGCGAGCTGTTGGTGTTGAATCAATCGTTAATTCCGACGACCTTTCAATTCTGGGCCTTTTGGAGATCGGACGCGCCCTCCCAAAATTCTGGAAAGCTTACAAAGCCCTGAGATATGCTGGGCTCGCGCGAAAACCGGACGTAGTAGTGCTTGTTGATTGGCCTGATTTCAACCTGCGTCTAGCACGGACGTTCCACAGACGAGGCATAAAAGTAATCTACTATATAAGTCCTCAGTTGTGGGCCTGGCGCTCCCATCGAGCCAGTTCTATTAAGCGGAACGTGGATCTAATGTTAGCGATTCTTCCCTTCGAAACTGACTGGTATAGACAACGTGGTGTGAACAACGTTGAATTTGTGGGTCATCCGCTAGCCGGAGAGGTGAAGGCTCGCTATGGGCGTCAGGAGTTTTGCCGGTTGCATGATCTCGATCCCAATCGTCCCATAATCTCCTTGCTGCCGGGAAGCCGGCTTCAAGAGCTCGAACGCATCTTGCCGCCAATGCTTGATGCCGCAAATTTAGTTGCGAAAGAGCTTGCACACGTTCAGTTTGTGCTTGTGGTAGCGCCGGGCCGCTCACCCGCCGAAGCTAAACGACTTTTGAATCAACTCCAGAATGGAGCGGCTCTCATTTCAGATCGGAGGATTGTTTACCATGAGACCCGCGAGGCACTCAATGCGTCTGACGTAGCTGCGGTAGCAAGCGGTACAGCTACATTGGAAGCCGCACTGCTCGATACGCCTATGGTGATTGTTTATAAAGAGTCGGCGATTAATTGGCACACTCTTGGACGTTTAATTACTGCGGACCACTATGGCCTCGTTAATCTCATCGCCGGCCGGAGAGTGGTCCCAGAATTAATGCAGGCCGAGCTCAATGGGCCACGTTTAGCAAGCGAATTGATCAGTTTGCTTGGCCAGGAGAGAAATGAAGTCGTGCGCAAGCAGCTCAGCGAAGTAAGAGCTAGATTAGGGGAAGGTGGGGCTTCGGAGCGGGCTGCTGAGCGGATAATGACAGTGCTTCGAGGTGAGCGTTAATCAGTGGACGAAGTGGACGCATTTCGTTCTAACTCTTCGAGGCGGGCGCGTAATTCCTTAATCTCTTGCCGCAACTCTGGTAGACGTCCCAAATGCGCGTTCAAGCGTTTGTACTCTGCAAGCGGTTGAACCGGAATCCCCCACCATACGCCCTGCCGCACTATTTTCCCCGGCAATACTCCTGCTTTTGAGCCAATTATGGCGCCACTCAATACTCTGACGTGATCGCCAAACCCAACTTGGCCCCCGATTACAGCGTCATCCTCGATCACTACGCTTCCACTAATACCCGTTTGCGCTGCGATTACCACACGTTCTCCGATGTCGCAGTTGTGGCCAACATGCACTAGATTGTCCAACTTCGTCCCGCGACCGATACGTGTTTGGCCCAAAGCAGCACGATCAACGCAAGTATACGCCCCGAGCTCGACATCAGCTTCGATTCTAACTGTGCCAATTTGAGGAAACTTGTGATAACCCATATCACCGCGAACGTAACCGAACCCATCGGCGCCAATGCACACTCCGACGTGAAGGATCACTCGATCCCCCAAACTTACCCCATCATAGAGATTCACGTTAGGATGCAGAACACAGTCGCAACCCACTGCAACATTGTCGCCAATGATAACTCCTGCTTCAATCCGAGTTCCTACGCCGATTCGGCTATGCTCACCGATACAGACATGTGGTCCGATGTAAACGCCCTGGTCCAATACGGCGCTCGCAGCGATAACTGCGGTGGCGTGTATAACGGGCTCACGCTTCTTTAAAGGATGCAAGAGCTCCGCCGCTAATGCGAACGCGAGCTTAGGGCGAGCGACAACAATAAGCGCGCGAGCCGAACCTGCATTGGATACGGGAAAATCCTCGGGCACAATCAAACAACTAGCCCGACTGGATTTCGCAGCTTCAAAGAACTTTTCGTCTTCGACGTAGGCAAGCTCTCCCTCACCGGCAGCTTCAAGGTTGGCAACTCGGCTGATTAGCAGGCTGCCGTCCCCCGTGATGCGTCCAGCGACATGAACGGCGATCTCGGAGGTAGTTATGCTCGAAACACCATCCATAATAAAAGATTACTTGCTCTCACTAATGCAGAAGAGCGCCTCTCGACTGCGGAGGAATAGCTCGCCAGCCGCGATTACTGGTGACGAGATAAATGACTGATCTGTGAGCGTATTGGTGGCAATGACCTCAAACTTCTCGCCCATTTTCAGAACGATCACATCGCCTTCTTCGCTGGCGAGATAGAGCTTGCCATTGGCTGCAACTGGTGATGCTTTGAAATTGTAGGGTTGCGGCAGTCGAGTTTGATGATAATAAGGTTCTCCCGTCGTTATGTTGAATGCACTTACCTGCCCTGAGTCAGTAACCACATAAAGCTTGCCGTCATGCAAGACTGGGGACAACGTGTAGGAAATGCCGCGCGTGTGACTCCACAAAACTGCTTCCGTGTCACTGAGGTCACCTGTGGTACCTTCTTTGTTAAGCCGAATAGCCATGAGTTTGGCATCCCGATGTCCGCTCATCACAAAAACGACCCCATCAAGATATACAGGCGCTGGTATTACGTTGGATCCTAGACCAGCGCACTCCCAGATTAGTTTTCCTGTTGCGGGGTCATAGCTGCGAACTTTGTTTGTTGCGCTAACGATAATCTGACTTCGTCCTGCAACCTCGACGATGAGTGGTGTGCTCCATGAACTCTGCTCGTCGCGTGCAGTACGCCACAATTCTTTCCCGGTACGCTTATCGAGAGCAACTATAAATGAGTCCCCTTCGTGATCGAAGGTTAAGAAGATCCGATCCTTATCGATGGCTGGCGCTGTTCCTTCGCCGAACTGCAGGCGCATTCGCATCTGCACGTCAAAATCTCTTTCCCAGATCAGTTTTCCATTGAAGTCATAGCAATAAATACCTCTTGAGCCAAAAAAGGCATAGACGTACTTGCCGTCAGTTATAGGCGAGTTGGAAGCAAAGCTTCCATAGGTACGGTGATATCCCTCATGGGGGACTGCAACACGCGCGGTCTGTTGCCAAAGCACTTTGCCACTATTTCTGTCGAGGCAAAGTACAAGAAGCTTATGTTCGATCTTCCCGCCCGCCCCGCCGCCAGCTCCACGTCTTCGTCCTCCTTCTGCTGGCGGTTCTTCTTGCGCTCGCTCTGGTGCAGGCGTTCGACCAGTTTCAACAGCGGTAGTGAGAAAGATTTTGTCGCCGTAAATTACCGGAGTTGAGTGTCCCCTTCCGGGAATTGGGGTCTTCCATTTTATGTTCTTTGTATTGCTCCAGGTGGTGGGTGCATCACCACGAGCAACACCGTTAAGGAAAGGGCCGCGCCATTCAGGCCAATGGGCCTGGTTGTTATCCGTCGAACTGCCCCATAAACTTAGGTAAAGAAGTGCTGAAAGGGTAGCGAAAGTAAGTTTTCCCATATTCACTATACCAATTTTTAAGTTTCGACTCGTAGACCGTGCGACTACTTTTTTGGGACCGAAGCGTACAAACTCGCTTCTAAAAAAGCAATAGAGCTTTGGAAATCGGCAGAATTACGGAACCGGGAGCGGAGA
>CAZNPP010000160.1:0-9876 GCA_964574785.1 uncultured Chloracidobacterium sp.
TTAAACCAGTACGGAGTGCGCCTCGCCCAAATGCTCCTGGGATACCGCTTATGCAGTAAATCGTAGGCAGCCTTGGACCACTTGCCAGTTTCAGTATCCCCGCAACCATACCTCGTTGATCTAACAGCAAGATGCAGAGCTTCGGGAACGCGGCGATCTGCTGGGGCTTTCGTGGCCCATTCGACGATCTGTTGCGAAATATAGTTAGGGGCAGCACCACCTTTGATGAGGGAGGTAAACTGTCTTTTAGCCATAGCTCTCTGCGACTCAGTTATAAAGGGAGGCTTTATTTCAGGCGCTGCTTTTTGTGATTCTTGATAAAAAGCGGCTGAACACCACCAGTTGTCTCGATAAGAGTCCTGTGTGCCCAACGGCGTTCGGCGCCCGACACCAGCATCTACTAACGGCTCAAATCCTGGAAACTTTAACCACAAATAGACAGCTACATACTTCTTCAAGTCTTCTCGAGTCGAATCGAAATCGTTTAGCAATGCGGTTGCCTCAGGCACTAGAGCGCTTAATACTGGCACCAACTCTGTTGCGGTTTTTGTCTGTCCAAGCATCACGGCCCTCAACCAGGTCGCCTGCGCAAGATCACGCCGCAGATGAACTGGTAGTCTTTTGCTTTCGGCCGCTTGCTTCAACAGTTCTAGTGGGAGGCTTTGATTCAAAATCTGCGCTGCTTCGGGACTGAACATTGACTTATGAAGCTCACTCTCAAGTTCAGAATCTTCAGCCAACCCGGCTGGCAGTTCACGGTCATCTTCGTCCCAGGTCAGGCCCGCGGGAACACTGTGGCTAAAATCGAGGAAGTCTTCCAAATCCGTCGCGACTGTCATCCGTTGAGTGCGAATAAGGTTTAACGTCGAAGTTGGAAAAGCTGCGCGCTGTGTTGAGAGGAGTTCATCAAGCACTCTGCGGGCCCTGTCGATCTGATTACCTTCAATCAACAAACGGACTGTGTGAAACGACACACTCGGGAAAGCCGGTGATGAGTTTTTTATTGTTGCAGCGGCCGACATCACGTCCTCAACTTCGGGATGGCCAGCGTTTATCTTAGTTAACACAGCGACTAACCAAGGTGTCGAAGACCTTGCTCGCCATCGCTCGAGAGCATGGGTGAGTGTGGCAGCACTGCTAGACTGAAATGTAAGAATCCAGTCTGTTAGTTCATCCTGCGGGATAAATGCTGGAAGCTCAGCGCCCGGCTCGCGAGGCTCATCACCGATGAATTTGTCGAGTAATACTGTGTAATCCCAAAGCTGCTGCTTGAGATCCTGAGACGGACTTTCCATTAATGTAGTCCCCAACTCACGCAATCGGATCTCGGGATGAAGCCTGAGGCGAACAATTGTAAGAAGGCGACGTGCCGCCGTATGAGATTCTTTGAGAGCTGGATTAGCCAGAAGTCGATTTAGTTCAGTCTCTGCCTGGGTCAAGTTTTTGTTTTTTGATTCAGCAGGTCCAAGGCTGGCTTTACGAACCAGTGTGCGCGCTATTAGATAATTTGCATGCTTTTGCCATGGCGAAGTTTGATCCTGAGCGATGTTGATGAAGCTCTTTTGCGCTTCATCGAAATCACCTGCATAGAAATGTGCCGCTGCAATCTGGTAAGCGCGATCAGCCCGGCTTAAGGGTTCTGCTTGTGCCGGAGCAGCATTGGGGATGTATCTTCCTCCGCCGCAATTAGCGAAGACCTGGTCCTGTGCCTCGACCCACTCTCTTACCAAAAGACTGTTGAGACCGAGCTTTTCTGCTCTCGTATTAAGTGTCGCTGCGGCAGTTTCGAACGCGTCGTTGTGACAATTCAGATAGCTTTCATACTCATTTGGCTTCTCGCGGTTCCGGTATGGTTCGATCGTAGGTGGCTCGCCAGATATTATCTTTGCCCGAGCCTCCGTCCAATGCGCAATCGAGTTTTCATGATTCGGCTCCCAGCGATAATTGAGGCGCTCGTTCCACAGGTCTACAAGTAATTTTTGCTCTTCCTTGCTGAAACCTCTGTCAAGTAGATGTCGATACGCGACGAAGAGATACGATCGCGCATAGGTTGGTTGGATAACACCGAGTTCGCCCGCCGCATAGTTTTCAAGGGGAAATTCCGGATGAACAGTAAAGGAAAAAATTGCCTGCAGCGTGAAAGGTCCGCACGCCAGTGATACGGAGGAGTTAGAGACGCAGACGATCATTAGTACACTGGCGAGGAGAACTCGAAAGAGGTGTTTCTTAATCATATTCCTCCATTAGTTTCTGAACTGAAGCGCCTGACCAGGACGCCGGGTTGAAAACATACACACGACCACGTGCTGGAAGGTGGCGAAGGGGCTCATCAGTGGAGATTCCAATACTGGCTTGGCAAGGTTCAGAGGCGAACATTTCACCTGCTGAAAGATGAGCAAGTATTTGATTTCGGTCCACACCCATACGAAATAACATCGGGATGGCTTCGTCGATGGGGAGGCCGGTTAACCAGTTGTCACCTAAGCACCAGGAAGCAAGCGCAGTAATTGAGATAGGAACTGACTCGGACAGTTCAGATCGAAGATTAAACAAGAGTTGCCTGTAGAACTCACGCTCTGAAACCGTTGCATCGAAGTCAATTTGGATTGCTGAAATGTTAGGTAGATCTGTTAGAGCTGTTATTTCGAAAACAGTTTGCTTCAATTGCTCAGGGGACAGAGTGGGGCGGTCGGTCCGATCAGACTCTATACGGGTGACGGCAATCAACTTAGCGCTGTCGGCTAATTTCAGGGGCTGAAGCCGCGGTCGCGAGAGAACCTTATCGCCGCGCAAGAAGATAGTCTTGGCAAGAAAAGCTACGCCCGTCTTTCGCGTGTCGATGAAACTGAGATCTTCCGGACGTTCCCAAGCCCAAAGAATGACGCTTGGAAGGCTTGCCATTTTGGAGCTAGCTATTACTGTTCGATCGGTGGGAACAGTCGATAGTGGTAGTGCGACCTTCAACGCTAGACCGATCAGCACGCAAACGACAACAAGAAAAAGATTACGAATCCCTTGTTGTTGCAATTTGCTTTTCACGATCTAAGTTTCGTTGAAGATGCTCTTCTGAGAATTCATTTGGTGTGCATCGCAGAGTTTACACTAAAAGGCAACTAAGTTAGATATCTTCAACAGAAGGTTTCGTGTCGGTTCGTGTGACTTGGTGGATCAGTGTTTTGCCGTTTGAAAAGCGATCCACGAAGCCACACGATATAACATGAACCAGGCCAATTCTGTCTTCATTACAGCTCATTATGGTGGCCGGATTTGTTTTGTTATACTGCGATGACTGAATCATCATTCATTTTCTGAAGGACAGCGATGGAACGTGAAACTCTTGAGATGGATGTAGTGTTTGTGGGCGCCGGCCCAGCAAATCTAAGCGGCGCACTGCACTTGTCACGGCTTATTAAGGAACATAATGAGAATCAGAGTGATGGCACTTCGCTAGGTGAGATTGAGATTGGCGTCATTGAAAAAGGTGCCAGCGTTGGGGCCCATATCCTCTCGGGTGCAGTCATGGATCCGCGAGCTCTACGAGAATTGATACCAGATTTTCTCGAGCAAGGCGCGCCACTTGAATCACCTGTCAAAGAGGATTTCTTTCTCTATTTAACAAAGACTCGGGCGATCCGCTCGCCAATCATTCCACCGCCGCTGAAAAATCATGGTTATTACATTGTTTCGCTCAACCGCTTGACTGAATGGTTAGGCGAAAAATGCGAAGAAGCTGGTGTCAACATTTTTCCCGAATTTCCTGGCGCGGACCTGCTCTATGACGAGCAGGATCGAGTGCTCGGCGTTCGCACAGGTGATAAAGGTATCAACAAGGAAGGGAAGCGCAGGCCAAACTTTGAACCCGGCGTTGATCTGCATGCAAAAGTCACTGTGCTTGGTGAAGGTCCACGAGGTTCGTTGACAAAGCAATTGGTGCAGCGTCTCGATCTCCAAGCTGGCCGCGAGCCTCAGGTGTATAGCATCGGTGTGAAAGAGTTATGGGAGCTGCCAGATGATCGTTATCCCGCTGGACGAGTAACTCACACGCTCGGATATCCTTCCGACGCTAGCACCTATGGTGGCGGCTGGATCTATGGGCTTCAGAATCGAATTCTAAATCTCGGTTATGTAACCGGATTGGACTACAAAGATCCGCTACTGGATCCTCATGTTGAGTTTCAGCGCTTTAAGGCGCACCCATTCGTAGCCCGATTGCTGGAAGGCGGAAAGATGATTCGTTATGGAGCCAAGACGATTGCTGCGGGCGGATATCATGCCATGCCGAAGATTTATGCAGATGGCGTCTTGCTTGTCGGAGACTGCGCGGGTTTTCTGAATTCGCAGAGATTGAAGGGAATTCATTCCGCGATAAAGAGCGGGATGCTGGCTGCCGAAACGATATTTGAAGCACTATTGGCGAATGATTTCTCCGCGCAGAAGTTGCAACGCTACGAAGAATTAGTAAATGAGAGCTGGATAATCCCCGAATTGAAGAAGGTTCGCAATTTCCACGCAGGCTTCAGGCACGGTCGCTGGTTGGGACTCGTGAACACGGGTTTGCAGTTTGTAACTGGAGGTCGAGCTTGGGGAATATTCGACCGCGACAAGGCTGAACCGGGCCATGAAGCCATGCAGAAGCTTTCTGATTATGGCTATGTTGGCGACAACCTTGAACAGCGTTATGGAGCATTACGGTTCGATGGCAAGACCACTTTCAATAAGCTGACTGATGTATATCACGCTGCGGTTGGTCATGACGAAGACCAGCCGGTCCACCTGCACGTACTCGATACAAATATCTGCGCGACTCGATGTACCGAAGAGTATGGCAACCCCTGCCAGCGCTTTTGCCCCGCAGCCGTCTACGAAATGGTGGAGGACGGCACCAATGGCAGCCGCCATCTCCAAATAAACTTTTCAAACTGTGTACACTGCAAGACGTGCGACATCATGGATCCTTATCAGTTGATCAACTGGGTTACTCCAGAAGGCGGAGGGGGGCCGGATTATAAAGGTATGTGAGGAGGGATTGCTCACGTCTTCCAATCAACCCCTCTTTGAGCTGGCATTACTCCGACTTATGTTTTCGCTAAGCTCAATAATCATGTCAAGATCAACACTAGCCTTTTCTGCGTGCATAACATCAAGTACACCTGAAGACTCAAATAGGGGATTAGTGACAAAACTGTAGATGTGCTCTCGAAGTGTCAGAAGAGCCGATTCGAACCGATCGCTATCAATCTTCTGTGAATCCTGACTTTCCTTGTTTTCTTCCGACTGAGGCAGCGCAAGATCATTTTTCAGCCGCACGGAACTTTTTCGGATTTCCTCAACGGCCTCCAGAATCAGATCGTGATCAAGTGGTTTTTTCGTCGTCATGGCAAGGACGATCTCGTTGTAGTTTGCCTGAAGGTTTTCAAAATCTTGCTTGACACGCAAAGCTACTGCCGCGCTTGGTCTCCTATAGGATGGAGTACTTCCTCCTCGCTGAATATCTCCGCTAAGTTTGTCACGCTCGTACTGCTCGCTTTGGCGCTTCAAATGGTCCACGCGACGCTCAGCCGAAGCAGGCCTTGCCCTACCTTGACTGAACCCATGAATTTCCGTCACAACTAAAATGCTCAGTGAACCCACTAGAAGGATTAAGGGACTAAATTGAGAGATAATCATAGTACCCCTCCAAATTTGGACTGGATGGATTCTATTCTAACCCGCGGTATCAATTACACAGTACTTCGCTGCCAATCTCTTTATCGTATTTGAATTTCGCAATGTAACCGGCATCTCAAGCGTTTTTTCGAGAAGTGCCGGAGAAAACTCTGATTCACTCATTTTCTTGCGAGACAACCAGTAGACCTCACGTTTAGTTAAGTGGAAATCGTTGGCTGCACTGATGTAAGCAGCCAATCTATTTAGCACATGCACTGGCGGAGCATCTCTCAACAATCCGATGTATAAGGCGTGAGCCTCCTCTACCTCGTCGTCTGGAAAAGGCCGAAACATGCTAATTGCGCCTAATTGACGCATCGATCTGACGAACGTCACCACGTCGTAGCCGAGGGCTTTGAGAAGATGGCTCTCGATCTTCTTTTCCAGAAGCCTTGGATTCCTTGAAGGAGATTCAAAGATCACATTTCCGCTGGCGATGAACGTTTCAATATTCTGAAAATCCAGATCCTCAAAGAGTCGTCTCAGATGATCCATCTTTACAGTATGTCCACCAACGTTTATGGCTCGGAGGAATGCAACATATTTAGTCATCTATGCTAACTTGAGGTTTGTCTTAGACGACAATGCCTAAACTCTCGCGATATTCTTGAATAGCTCTTAACTCTCGTTCACCTACTTCACTCAATTCACGCAACCATCTTTCTCGGTATGGCGCCAACGTATCCCTTAAGACTTCTGCAATAGCTAAATTACGTAGCCATTTCCTGTCAGCAGGCACAATGAACCAAGGTGCTGACTTAATATTGCACCGATTTATAGCGTCTTCGTAGGCTTTTGTGTAATCGTTCCACAACTCGCGCTCTTTCCAGTCACCAACTGATAACTTCCAGAACTTCGTACGATCCTGCTCACGTGCAAGTAGTCGCTTCTTCTGCTCCTCCTTACTGATGTGCAGGTAGAACTTAACAATTATCGTTCTGGATTTCGCTAGTAAGGTCTCGAAGTTGTTGATGTCTTCGTAGCGACCTTGCCAGATCTTTCGCGGCACTAGCTTCCGAACGCGTACTACAAGCACATCCTCATAGTGTGAACGGTTGAAGATTTTGATCATGCCGAGAGCTGGCGTCTTAGCGTGAATGCGCCAGAGAAAGTCATGTGCTAATTCATCAGGAGTTGGGACCTTGAATGATGCAACCCTGCAGCCTTGAGGATTCAGAGGGCCAGCAACGTGACGAATAGTTCCGTCCTTACCGCTAGTATCACGTCCCTGGAGTACAATCAATAGACTATGCTGTCGCGCTGCATACAGGAGTCCCTGGAGCTCGACCAATTCTGAGATCAGCTCGGCAGTTCTGCTTTCAGCCTGTTCCCGGTTCAATTCCGCTGTGCCCCTAGGATCAAGATCCTTCAATCGGATCTCTGACTCAATCGGAACGCAGTAGGCATATGACATTCTAAGAAACTCCTAAGGTCAGGATAGAATTCCCAGCTCGTCTAATGAAGCATGTAGTTCTGCTGGGTCACGATAAACTCTGAAAGCCCCGGCTCGAGTGAGTTCATCATCGCCATATCCACCACTCAACAATCCAATCGATAGCATTCCGGCGCGACGGGCGGCCAAAAGATCCCAAACCGCATCGCCGATAACATAACAGTCATTGGGTGGTACCCCGAGCCGCTGTTGACAGTTCAGAAAGAGGTCAGGAGCTGGTTTTGCACGAAGCACGTCGCCCCGTTCAGTCACTAGAGTCTCATTGCCTACTCCAAGAGCCTCTAATGACGCATTAATCTCTGGCCGCCTACCGGATGTTGCAATACCGTGAGGAACGTTTTCGTTCCGAAGGAAAGTTAGGAGTTCGAGAGCTCCGGGCAGGGGACGACGCTCAGGTAGGAAGTCATGGAACAACTCTTCGTGTCTACGCTGAAGTGATTCGGCTTCGTCTGGCGTGATTGCGCGTCCGAGTTCACGAGCAACGGCCCGAGTGAAAAGGCCGCCACTCATGCCTATCCGACGATGAATTCTCCAACCGTCAACCGCCATGCCTGCTTCTGCCAAAGCTCGCTGCCACGAAAATACGTGAGCATAAACTGTGTCGACCAACGTCCCGTCAAGATCGAAGATTAGCGCGGTCATTTCAAGCCCCCCTTTTTAGCGCGCAATAACAAAGCTAATCACCACGGAGCACCGAGACACGGGGATTGATAAAGGATGAAGGAGGAAGGAGGGATGAAGGACATTTACCATTTTCCATTTTGTATTTCTCATTTTTCATTGAACGTTCGCAGAATCTCCAAAATGGAAAATGATGAATGATAAATGATACATAAATGATAAATGTTCATCCTTCATCCTTCATCCCTTATTCTCCGTGTCTCCGTTCCTTCTTGGTGATTCTTTTATTGCGTCTTCAGAACCCAGTTTTCAGGATCGAATTCAATCTTTTGCCCTGACTCAATTGGTATAGTTACCGTTCCCTGTGGAAGTTCATATCTTTTGGTTGAATTGCCTACTCGTACCTCAACTGGCATTGGAAATGGAAGACCGAGAGGTACCTCCCATCGTAGTGTCATCTGATTACCAACTCTCTCTGTAATCAGTCTAGGAAGCTTCGGTTGTCGCAGATAGACTTCAAAGAACCAATCGAGTTTCTTACCCGAGGCAGTCTCTACAATGTGCAGAAAATCATCAGTAGTTGCAAATCGCACGTGTCGATTGTCGGTTAGCTTTTCCTGTTCAGGGTCCAGATATGCCATACGCCTAAGCGCAGCGAAGAAAGGCTTATCACCAATTAAGTAACGCAAAGTATGTAATATCACAGCACCCTTCCCATAAATATCACCATCACTGTGCAGATATTCTGGGGCTGCCATGTACATCTGCACAGTGGTTCGCGATTCAAGCGGAGCAACTGGTTGCATATTGCGTAGAGTCTTCATCCGGCCTGTCATCGCATCAAGATAAGCCTTCCTACCACGGAGCCGCTCGACATAAAGAGTATCCATAAAACTTTGGAAACCTTCGTGAAGCCAGAAATCTCGCCAGTCACTTGCAGTTACCATATTGCCCCACCATTCATGCCCGAGTTCGTGAAGCATCAACCAATCAAAACCATGTTCGTTGTTCTTGAAATTGTTGCCATAAGCGATGATGGTCTGGTGCTCCATACCCAAGTACTGCGTTTGGGCAATTCCCAACTTTTCTGCGCGAAAAGGATAGGGACCCAAGTACTCTTCAAGAAAGGCAAGGAAATCTTTGGTCTGTTTTACCAAACCCATTCCTTTGTCGAAGTCCTCAGGCAGTACCCAAAACATAATCGGTACGGTCTCGCCCGTAACACTTGTGTATTTATCTTCAATGGTCCTGTAAGGGGCAATATTGAGAGTGATGTTGTAGTTATTGATGGGAATAGAAACAAACCAGTTAAAGGTTTGAGTACCATCGTCATTTTTAACGACGTTTCGCAGGACTCCATTAGAGGCTACGACGAGTGGCTGGGGTACCGTGATGTGAAGCGAGACTGTCTCCGGTTCGTCTGACGGATGATCTTTTGCAGGAAACCATAAATCAGCGCCATCCATCTGGCAGGCAAGGGTGATCCACGGATGGCCGCTCGCTGTTTTAGACCAGACAAATCCTCCAACCCATGGTGGTCGCGGCGCAACTCGAGGCTTTCCACCGTATGAAATTCGCACTCTAACATCCTCACCTGGTTGTTTGGTGAGCGGAAAAGCTATCCACAACTTACCGTTGCTTCTTTTGTAGGTAAGTGGGTGTTGAATTTCGCCTTGCGGATTTACAAGCGAAACTGAGTCAACGTTCAACGGATTATCAAGATCAAGCACAAGCCAATCGATGGGATGCACTATGAGTGCATGAATAGTGCAGGCGCCCCGAATGGATTGTTCGCTTGGGCTAACACGCAGATCCAGCTCGTAGGATTTCACATTGTACGCCGCCTGCTCAGGCATAAGCGGACCACCGGAATCGCTGGCGCGTACGCCAAGCTGCCTCTGGGCGGTAACATAGTTGCTATTGGCCCCAAGCAGCAGTACCAGTAAGAGGAAGGTTACGACTTGCAGATTTCTAGTCATAGCAATTTGGTAAATGGAAATAGGAGTCAGGAGACAGGAGTCAGAAGTCAGCGTTAGACCACCTGAAGGTGGTTACGAGAACCAGAAACTCTCGGCAACCATTTGTCATTTGTAACT
>CAZNPP010000161.1:0-9867 GCA_964574785.1 uncultured Chloracidobacterium sp.
CGGCAAGTACGTCCCTGCGCTGAGGGCGCCGCTGTTGATCTGTTGTCTAAGCTGGTCCGTAATCTGTTTGGTTAAAGATTCCGGTCGTTTGCGGCTGACACGAATATTTAGTTTCAATGCAGTACCTCCTGGATGGCTCAAGTTTTGATTTGTTGAATTCTATGCACACAAGAATCACGTGTCAATCATGTGCGGTCCATCCAGATGAACCACAAGACCAGCACGGCAACAGTGGTCATCAAATCTACCACTCTACCGCGTGTCAGAGAGGTGGTCCTTACCGAGACCATTGAGCTGGAGTTAGGCCGAAGTTGAAGGTCATCAGGGCCGGTAGGACTTGCAGTAAACCTAATTTCCCAATGGTTTGACCTCTGCGATCAGGGGGCTTGGAGGCAAACGAAAGCTTTTGACGTTATCGGGGCGGCCAGGATCGAACGCGCTAACATCTTCCGCCAGATACTTCTTAAGACCTAGATCCTGCACCCTTATGCTCTCTACAATGCACTGTGCAAGTTGATAGCTGCCGTAGTTGTTATGGTGCGTATTATCGTTTGGTGCAAATGCCTGTTTGGAAGCCTCCGGACCTAAAGCCTCGTAAAAGGACTTGCTCATTGCGTGCAGGTCGATCAATACAACGTTTCCCTCGCGTGCTACCTCACGGACAGCATCGTCATAGTCACCGTGGGAGTCGGTGATCTTGCCTTCATTATCGAACGTGCGGCGATGCATTGATGTGATAAGCACTGGAATGCCGCCCCGTTCCCTGGTCTCGTCAATGTAGTGCTTAAGTGAGGCCTTGTACGTTGTGAAAGCGCCGACGCCTTCGCCCTTCTCCTTCTGATCGTTGTGACCGTACTGGATGAACAGGTAGTCGCCGGGCTTCATCAGACTCAAGACTTTGTCCAGGCGACGCGCTCCGAGCGAACTCCGTAATGACTCGCCGGACTGCGCATGGTTGGCGACTGCTACACCCGGTTTGAAGAAGCGCGTAAGCATCTGCCCCCAACTGTTATAGGGTTCGCGTGGCTGGTCGGCAACTGTCGAGTCGCCAAGCAGAAACAGGGTAGGCACATGATCGCCTCGCGTTATCTCGAGCGCATTAATTGTCGGCCGGCTGTTATTGAATTCCAGGGTCAGCTTTTCATCCCAGGCCCAAACCTCCGTAGTCTTTTCGCGGTCCTTTAGTTTGACTTCGCCCCCCGTTGAAATCTGTGGCCTGCGAACATTCACCGTGAATGTTTCCGTGGCAAACTTTCCTTTGGGAGTTCTTACCTCCTCAAGCATCAACCGGCGCAATTCCGCCTTAACGGTAGTAACTGTCTCACCAAGGTGATCGCCAAAAGTGAGGGTCACGTTGTAGTTACCTTCCGGCAGACTTACCGAAAAGAAGAAGGGCTTGTTGCTCGAGCAGAAATCGTTTCTTAGCTCATCTTGGCCCGCTCGCTGCTGGCACGTAATAGAGGCGCCCGGCTCGAACCCGTAACCTAATTCCTCCGTATAAATCGTGCTGGATGATATCGGAATACATCCAGCGGCAACTCTACCTGAACCAAAGTCGAATTTGAGCGTGGTATAGGTTCCTTTGGAAGTCTCCGGAAGTTTAGATAACGGTACCTGCTTCCAGTAGCCCAGACCGGCCAGAAGGATTATTGGACCAATGCTAAGGCAAACCCATCTAGACAAATTGTTTTCCTTTGTGAGAACCCCTGAAACATCGCTAAGCTGAGTTTTGGAGGCTATAGTATTCGCTCGATTTACTCAAGTAGTCCAATTAGGACACTATTTTGAAAGGCGGCGGGCCAATTTGCGGAAAGGCCTGACGCGGAAAGGCAAACCTGTGGGAACAATTCCCCGAAACATTATTGCGGTTATTGTGGGCTTGGTAGCTGGCAGCATTGTAAATATGGCCCTTGTTATGTTGGGTGGCCAGGTGATCACCGCCCCCGCAGGCGCCGACATAACAACGATGGAAGGTTTGCGAGCTTCAATCCACCTTTTTGAGCCGAAGCATTTTGTTTTCCCGTTTCTGGCCCATGCTCTTGGGACGCTCGTGGGCGCTTTTGTAGCTTCGGTCCTGGCCGCGACCCAGAGAATGAAGCTGGCATTGCTGGTAGCGGTTCTCTTTATGCTGGGAGGAATTGTCAACGTGGCATTGCTTCCGTCTCCGCTGTGGTTCACTGCACTTGATCTGATTCTTGCCTATATTCCGATGGGATGGCTCGGCCACAAGTTGGGGTATGGTATTCGTCAATAGTTTCCATCTTGCCTCTCTCCTGGCAACCTCAATTCTAAGGCTGGCTACTTTTGCAACTTCTCAACTCATTGTAGAATACGCAACGAGGGCGACCGCTCTGGACGACCGCTAACGGCATTTTGAGTGGTCTGACGCGGCCGCCCGAATTCTTGTAAGGAGCGTTCTATTGGTAAGCAGCGTTCTAACTTGTTTAGCAGCATTTCTAAGTAGTAGGTAATCCCTAATTCATGGCAAGTGGTCTCGTTATCCATATCTCAGCCGGGAACGATAAGCACACTGAAGTGCTGACCGACCCGCATATCCGCATCGGAAGCTGCGACGGTTGCGACCTTCGTTTGCGCCTCTCCAATCTTCCCGGCCAACCACAGAACGGCGGCGTAGTCCTGGAGCTTGAACGCGAGAATGGGTTCTACCGCGTGACAGGCTTCGATCCTTCTCTGGTTCTTACGCACAATGGGAAACCTATACAAAAGGAGTCTGAGATTCAGGATGGCGACAAGGTCCACATCGAGCCCTCGAACCTCGAGCTCAGATTCTTTCCCATTCGTTCATTACCGGCCGTCGTGCCGACTTCAGAAAGCCATACTCAGGTAGCGCCCTTCATCGAACAGGCTGCGATTGAATCAGCAGCGACTGCTCGACGCGACGACGCAAAGGTGTTTTTGCGGGAATTTACCCGTGAGCTGGTAAAAGAGATCAAACCCAGCACCAAACTGGTAACCCTAGCCATCGCTATTGCACTCGTCGGCGGCATACTCTATATCGGCTTTGCAATGGTCAATGAAGTGCAGCGAAGCCGCCGGCTAATCTCAGATCAAGGCGCGCAACTTGAACAGATGAAGAACCAGGTGGCCCAGACGAATGAGCAACTGGCCGCGGTTACCCGCTCGAATACCGAAATGCGGAATAGCCTCTCAGTGGCTGTCAAGGTCCGCAGTGATTATGGTGCTGGTGTTGGTCTGATCGCCGGTTCCTATTATTTTGTTGAAGCGGGAACTGGCCGACCGCTCCGATATCCCGAGGTCCAACTCAATGAGAGTGGCGAGGCGATTCAAAGTGCCGGCGACTCCCCTGTGCTGACACCGGAAGGCAAGGCGCCCATCGTGGAATACGAGTTCAGTGGCACTGGCTTCTATGTTGGTGATGGTTACGTGGTTACGAACAGGCATATTGCTCAGCCCTGGATTGCCGATGAACGTGCGCTAACTCTTAATAGTAGTGTCAAGAGCCAGCCTCGTCTCAAGGCTCTGAATGCCTACTTTCCTGATTATCCGCATCCGATTCCTTTAAAGTTTCGCATGACCTCGCAACGGGACGATCTGGCAGTCTGCATTATTGAACTTCCTGAGGTGCCAAAAGTGATTCGCCCCCTGCCACTGGAAACCGATCCGGACGCATTGGCCGTTGGCAAGACAGTCGTGATGATGGGCTACCCGTCGGGAATCGACCGATTGCTGGCCTTGCTGGATGACGCCGAGTCCCGGGGCATACTGCAACGTTATGGCGCTCTTGAGCCAATTCTTGGACACCTCGCGGAAAACCGGCGGATTCAACCGTTAACTACACAAGGAAATATCACTGACCTGGATACGCGGCGGATCGTGTATGATGCTCGCACGGCTGAGGGGGGCTCAGGAGCTCCGCTGTTTGGTCCTTCCGCCCGCGTTATCGGTGTAAACTTTGCGGTCTTCACTGAAAACCAAGCCTCAAACTTCGCAGTACCTATTCAGTTTTGCATCAGTTTGCTCGAGCGAGCAGGCTGGAAACAACCCATCCCTGATGGTAAAGAAGCCGAAGTTGTCTCTCAAAACACTCCCACAGAATCACCTGTCCAATAGCACCTCAGACTGGGAAACCGCGCGCTACCCGCAACTTAATGCTGAAGACCTCGGCAAGTTACGGCAACTTTCGAGTATCGTTAGTGCATCGCATGGCCCGTTGCATTAATATCGGTTACGTCATTTCGATCGTGTGAAAGTGGCATAGAGCTTGCCCTGAAAGATTTCAAGCCAAGAGACTGCGCAAAAAAAGAGTATGCAGTAGAACTCCAGCGCCATAGATTAGTAGCATCAGCCTGAAATTTTGTGCTCTTCTTCAATAGGTTAGAGGCCCGACCCTATGAGCAGTTGTAAACCCTACAACTTAAAGATAGCCAGTTGCTTTCTGCTTCTCGTCTCGTTCTTTTTACCTCTCACGCAGATCAATACGCTGGCTCAAACTGCACTACCGCAAAAAAATGCCGTCACAGATCCTATATCAGAGGAGATGTTTCACCTCGAACGGCTTCCCGTGGCTGGAGGTGCAGAACTACTGACTATTAAGGCCCGGCTCAATGGATTGGACTCTTCAGATGATGAACGTTGGGTGCCTATGGTTAGCGTACTTAGAGATACGCTCGGAGATCATAGTCCTGAAAACGACCGGCTCCGCTATTTGTGGCCACTAACCTTCACGCGCCCAAGTTTCGGACAAAGGGTGGCCAGCGCGATTCCTTTCCTTTATACGCGGGTTTCTAATAAGGACAAGAGCTCCAAAACCCCACCACCCGTTCTCGACCTCGCTGCTCCGGACCGTGATGTCTGGGACAAGATCTTTTGGGCGTCACTCCAAACCATCCTGCTCGATCCATACGGCATGCCGATTAAGGCCTCAACACGATCATATCGCCGCAATGCAGGCGATTATCGGAAATCCCACATCGTACGAGCCTTATCCGTTTTGGCCCTGTATCAAGCCATCAGCGGGACAGCGCCCTTTACTGATGACGAATTTGCAGAAATACAATCTCGACTGCTTCTTACCGATAAGACCTTTGGGGGGATCGTTGACGATATTCATTTGCGGAGCTACTACAATAAACAAGTAACTCAGACACGAGATTATAGGGCGCGGAATTGGGAGTTATTGCGGCAGCGTGCTGAGGCGGAAACACTCCTGTTCGAGCCGTTGCCGATGCCGGACGGAAGTACTACCCACGCAATGCTCTGGATCGCGACGCGCGATCTACTGAATCCACCACAGTCATACAGCAGCCGGTTCCTCAATATTGCGAATCCCTGGACGGATAAGCGGCTAAAGAATTGGCGGGGCTATGTTGAGACACGATATTTCGACGCCGAGAACCGTCCGGTTCGCTCGGATGCTCCAGGTGCCCAACCAGTGGAAATGATCCCCTTAGCTTTATACGGCCTCGATTATCCCAAGATCCCGATGGTGCTGGTGGATTTTCGGGACAGCCTGAATCCCAAGAAAAGAGAGATGTCGCGCCGGGCGCTTGAGGACGTCACTCGCAACGTGCTTTCGCTAAGTCGATTTGGAGACCTGCCCTATTTTCTTGGCAGGACTGTCTTTGACTTTGTCACGGGCAGACGAGGCATTGATATTAATCAACCATCGCGACTGCGAACGTATTCCCAATTAAAACTTCTGCTGGCTCTTCAGGACTCTATGCAACCCGATCTACGACGAGAACTCGAATCTCGACTCGAAGCCGTATCCCTAAACCCACTCGAGAGTAGCCTTCAGGCAGAAGTGCAACTGGCCCGGACGCAATATGCCGCACTAGTTGCTTACGCTTACCGTCCGGACGGGCTGCCCGCAAAATTGGAGCGTGACCGACGTAAGGAGTTGGTGCCGCTCGAACACGGCAAAGCAGAGAGAGTCCTGTTTCAAATCGCTAAGGTACTCACTTTTGGGAAGTACGTTCATCGTGAGAAATCCGGCCCGGATATGGAAGAGCGACTGAGTGTGGCGCGCCAGGTGGCATATCACACCCGTTTCCTCCGCGAGGTATCTAGGTCAACTCCTCAGATCGAGGTGGCTTGGAATCTTGAAGACGTACGACGTTCGCTGCGCTACATAGCCGAACACGGCCATAAGGCAGACTCAAAAGCCATCAACGCAGCAGCGACGATATTTGCCAAGACAGCAGATACAGCTACTCAACGGAAGTGTCTTGACACACTCGCCCGTATCAACAAGCCCAAGGCCCGCGGCCAGTTGTTACGAATTTCCAAACGGACCGATTTGGATCCGATCTGGCGGGAGCTTATTGATTCATATTTGAGACATGAGGGTCCGCCTCGGGAACCGATTGCCGCATCCGGCAGTAATAGTGTCGAATCCCAATCCGAGCAGTGATAATGATGAATCGACGTGATTATTCAAATGGATTGAAAGCCTCGCGTCTTGGCCTGCTGCATTTGCTTTTTCTGCTCGTGGCACTGGTGCTTGTCGCCGCCTGGCCAACCATTTCTTTGGGGCAGGTCAAACGAGTGGTAATCGTCAAGTGCGATGGTATTCAGTACGATCTTGTCGATCGGTATGTAAGAGAACGCGATCCACGAACGGGCAAGAGTCAACTGCCATGGATTGACCATATCTTCTATCAACGCGGCACCCGCGTCGAGAATTTCTATGTTCGCGGCACCAGTTTGTCGGCGCCATCCTGGTCGCTCCTGGAAACCGGCCAGCATCTACAGATCAAAGGCAATGTAGAGTTTGACCGCTACACTCTCCATTCATATGACTATCTCAGCTTCTTTGGCTACTACATGAGAGCCACTGCCGGAAGCGGAGTGGACATGCCGGCTGTTGAGGTGCTGGACTCGCTGCAAATGCCGATGCTCATTGATGCTTATAAACACAATGAGCGTTACCTGACGCTGTCGCTATTTCTGCGGGGACCGCGTTACGTGACTCTGCAAAAGACGCTCGAGAACAGGTTCAAAAAATCTCCGCGCACGCTGCTCGATGAGTGGACAATGGGGCTCGAGATTAGAGATGCCATCTCCGAGCAGCTAATTCGAGAGCTCGTCGCAAAACTCGATGATCCCAACATTCGCTATCTGGATCTTGTGCTCCAGGAGTTCGACCATGCGGCTCACCATAACAACGATCGAGAATCTCATCTTGCTACTCTAAAAAAGATTGACGAGATGCTGGGCCGGGTTTGGACGGCCATTGAAGAGAGCCCCCTCGCCAGCGAGACCGCAATGATAGTCGTGTCTGATCACGGCTTCAATACAAGCGAAGAGGTATACAGTCAGGGCTACAACATCGTGAAACTTTTAGGGAGTACTGCGGGTGGTGGCCATCACGTTATTACCAAACGACGCTTGCTTCTCGATTATTCGATCAAGGGTCTTAACCCGTTCGTCCCGCTAATTACCACGACGACTAGAGAATCCTTCTATCTGAATAAGCAGAGCACCGATTACCCGACAGCCATACTCGATTTTGACGGAAACGAGCGGGCAGCGATTCATCTGCGAGACAGCGATCTCAATCTGCTTCACATTTTGCTTCAGCAGTTTCAGCGGAAGAATCTGACCGCCAACCTGCGACGCGCAATCACCGCTCTGTTCTTTCAAACGGTTGAATCGCGCCGGCCAGGCTGGCAAGCTGAATTGGATGATCTCAACGAAGAGCTTCGTGCACTTTCACGGAGCATCGAAAGGCAAAGGGCTCTCTGGAACCAGCAACCCAAAAAGTTTTCACCGGAAGAGATGGCAGTGGGACGCGACGACGACGTTCGAAGGATCTACGCACAGCTCAACCGGTGGGTGCAGCTTGAAAAGAAATACAACGACTACGCTACGAAGTTGAGCAACCTGCTTGCGTTGCGCCAGAACGACTTCAACCCGCGGCAGTTGAAGATAGAAGATTTCGTACCCAAGCGCGCGATGGGAAATCGCAATTCCATCTACCAACTTCAGAATTATGTGGCGGGCATCGCGCCGGGCGGGCTCAGCCTGAACCGGGATGGCTCACTCGATGTCGCGCGCAGTTTTGTCCGGATCAATTACTTTACTTTGCTGAACGGGGTTACCGTCAGAAACAACGTACAGCCGCAAGTTCGCAATCGTCCCGTGGACATGATTGCCACGCGGATACCCGCGGATCACGTCGTTCCGTTGCTTTATGAGCAGCAGATTAACCGGGACCTCATTTGGCTCTACGGCGGACCTGAGAAGCAGGCATTGATTCTCTCCAGAGAGGACAGCAGCGGGAGACTTAGCTTTCGCTATCTACCAGTGCGAAACTTGAGGCAGAACGATAATGGTCAGATCCATTTTGAGCTTGCCTCATGGGGCCCTGACTTTCCTTTGCGGATCTATGAAGATAGACAACTGGCGATACCTCAACGGGATCGCGAATCGTGGTTGAGTCAATGGCACACAGAACTGGAATGGCTTAGGGCCATACACCGCACCCACTATTCGAATGGCTTAATCGGGTTACATGAGGTCCTTGCCCGACATCGTTACGAAAGTATCTCTTTAGATGAACCAGGGCTCACTGTTGACGAACGGTTGATGCGAAGGCTGACAAAACGCCAGCGTAGTCTCACAGAGACTGACCTCCTGGTAGTAGCCAACAATCACTGGAACTTTGATGTCCGCGGATTCAATCCGGGCGGTAACCACGGTTCGTTCTTTAGGATTTCAACACAATCACTGCTTCTGTTTGCAGGCGGCAAAAACACTGGGATTCCCCATGGGAACCTCGTCCAGGAGCCTTACGATAGTTTAAGTTTTGTACCCACTGTATTGGCTTTAACCGGTAAACTACACGATGATAGACATCCTATTCCGGTCTTATGGGAAAAGGGTTTTCGGAGCTTCCCGGGCAGAGTCATTTCCGAAATACTGCCCGCCATACCCGAAAGACCTGACATTGCGGTTACTGGAGCTGGTTCATCTCATTGAGTACCTCAGGACAGGATCTGAGTAGCGAATGGCAGTCTGAAGAGCTAGCAGAACTCGTCGAGGAATCTGATCCGGCTCGCAGTAGCAAGGCAAAAAAGTCCCTCATCTGGCTACAGGTAGTAGCATTCGGCCTCGGGCTCGCGCTTCTTATCTACGTACTGAATCGGGTTGGACTCCAGCCAATCTTCGATGCACTCCTCCGAATCGGACTTGGGTTCTTCTTCTTGTTGGGCATTAGCGGTCTGCGCCATGTCTTTCGCACTATCGCGATGCGCGCTGCGGTCCCCTCTGAGCATCGCAATCTGACATTTATGCAGGCCTTTGCTGCTCGCCTGGGCGGTGAGGCCATTAGTTTTCTCACTTTTACCGGTCCACTACTCGGTGAGGCCACCAAAGTAGCCCTCCTTCGCAAGCGTGTCCCGATCGCGTATGGCGTGCCAGCTCTCGTCGTAGATAACCTGCTATACAACATCTCAGTTGTCTTTTTTATTCTAACCGGCGCCTGTGTGATGCTGTTTGCCTACGACCTGCCGCCGGTTGTCTATTACGTACTCGTGGCTATCTCGCTGGTAGCCTCACTGGGTATCCTGATCACGGCGTTGGCAGCGCGGCACCGGATCATGATGCTGACGTGGGCCATTGACCAATTGGCGCGCCTGCGTCTCAGTCCGAAAGTAATACTGAAAAAAAGGCAGCACATACATAATCTAGAGGCCAAAGTCTACGACTTTTATAAGCATCATCCGGCCGCGTTCTTTGGCATGATAGTCTGTAATCTGCTTTCACATGTGGCGAGCGTCGTGGAAGTTCTTGTGACGCTGCGAATGCTTGGCTTTTCGCCCCGAGTTGCCGAAGCCTACATAATCGAATCGCTTACTAAAGTCATCAATTTTGCTTTCGCCT
>CAZNPP010000162.1:0-9818 GCA_964574785.1 uncultured Chloracidobacterium sp.
AGCGGCGAACGTGAGGCTCCATGGGGCAAGCCCGTGGCATCTGTTCTGTTTCTGTTTCTGTTTCACAATCTTGTATCAATCTCACTCCCCGTGATAGAGTTCGCGCCCGAAATCAGCTTGAAGTTTCCTCACTCCTGCTTGAAGGATTAGGACCTCATCTTTAACGAGCTGAAGATCAGAAACTCAGTTTCATAGGAGACAACCATGAAGAGCCTCACCTCACGGAGATTCCTCTCGTTCTTTCTACTCAACCTGTCAATCATTGCCTTTGTTCAGATTACTGGGTACTCACAGGATCTTGATAACGTGACGATCAGCGGCCGAGTTTCGGACCAAAATGGCGGCAGCATTCCCGGCGCCAGCATCGAGGTAGTACAGACTAAGACTGGATTCAGTCGTGCCTCGGTCAGTGACAGCGCTGGACGTTTTCGACTCAGTCAATTACCAACCGGCGAATATACATTGAAAGTCTCCTGCTTGGGATTCGCAACACAGGAGATGCAAAACTTGTCAACGCTGGCTGGTGAGCACTTACAACTTGAACTCACTCTTTATCCACCGGAGATAATCACTGAAGCAGTCACGATTACTACTGACGAACCTTCAATTGACACAACGCGAACTGTAGTTGGCGGCACGTTGACGTCGGAGGAGATCGACACTCTCCCGTTCTTTTCGCGCTCACCCTTGGACCTGATCTTCCTCCTGGGCGGGGTCACTGAAGAGCCTCTGTCGACTCGCGATCTTGCCGAAGATAGAAATACGAACCCGAATACAACACCTGAAGAAGCCGGAGTGTTTGCACTATCAGGTGGGCCTGCATATTCAAACAACATCACTATTGATGGCCTTGATAATAACGATGACCGCGCGGCTCGTGAGCGCTTCCAACCGTCACTGGAAGCCATCGAAGAAGTTCAGGTTATCACCAATCAGTTTTCGGCTGAGTACGGGCGAGCTTCCGGAGGACGAGTTAACTTCAGAACACGAGGTGGCTCCAAACAGTTTCGCGGTCGCGCCTATTTTTTCTTTCGCGATGAGGCGCTGAACGCGAATACATTCAGAAACAACTCCACAGGTCTCAAACGATTACCATTTCAGGAACATAATCCTGGGATCACTTTCAGTGGACCGCTTCGCTTTCCAGGAGTTCGCACGCAAACTGTCTTCTTTACTTCCTACGAGTACACAACAGTTCTTGATAAAGCTTTGATCGATACTCTCGTTCCCGTGCAACAGAATCCTCATTTCCCTCTCCCGCAGCCAACAACGCTCTCGCGGAGCAGATTGGAAAAGGTGAGTGAACCGGCGCTCGCTTCCGAAATTGCACCATATTTGGCCCCCGTTAATACCCCGTCGAGAAACCACCGTCTAACTACCCGGATCGATCATAGATTCACGGATATGCACAACGGAGCTTTTGTCTTCCAGATGGGTCGTCTTGAAAACCTGAGACAGTTTGGTGGAGGCAACCGACTCATGGACGCTCTGCAAGCCAATGCTCGACAGTCTGACGCCATTTCGTACTCGGATACCTGGGTGATTTCTCAAACTCTAGTGAATCAATCGCGTTTTCAGCTCTCCCAACTAAGCCCAGCCGTCAAAGCGCGAGACTCGTCCAATCCAGTAGTTCTAATAGCGATAAACGATCCGCTCGACGCCGCAGATGGTGACAGGCGTTCGGGCACACTCATCGCAGGTGCTTCCTCGATAGGAGCAACCCACCGTAGCGAGTCTCGTTTTCAGTTTCAGAACGTTCTTGACTATTCCCGAGCAACAAAAACGCTGAGAGTCGGTTTTGATGCCCAACGAATACGCTCGACTTTTATCAATCTCGCGGACGTTTCCGGAACATTCAATTTCGCAAGTGCGGGCGACTTTCTGGCGGGGATTCCCAGTCGGTTTCGTCAGAATTTTGGGACGGAATCATCGCAGCGGAATACTTACATCAGCGTTTACTTTCAGAATGAATGGAGGCTACGACAGAACCTGACCCTTAGCTATGGTGTGCGCTATGAGAATGAGAGCATCCTTCGAGATCGCAATAACTTCGCGCCTCGTTTTTCAGTTGCCTATGACCCTTTCAACTCCGGCAAAACGGTGATTCGATTTGGCGCTGGAATCTTTTATAACCGTGCGTTGCTTCGCACAATAGATGACTTCACGTTAGGAACTCAGCAGCGCTTCTTTGATACCAATGCGCTTCGCGATCCGACTACTGATAGATTATTCAATGCTGAGCAACGCCGGATATTTATTGCTGAAAATCTTAAATTTCCAAACACCCTGACAGAGGATTCTTCACTAGTAAGGAACTTCGGTTTTCTTAATATGGGATTCTCACGCAGGCTTGATCCGAACCTACGCATACCTGAAAGCTACCAAGCTAATCTTGGCGTCGAACGGGACTTAGGACACGGCTTCCTCCTCGCCGCAAACTATACCTTCAATCGCGGTATTCACCTCTGGCGAGAATTCAATGTCAACGCACCTGTGCTGCCGACCGGTTTCAATAGCTTTACTGATTATCTCATCTCACGCGACTTCTTTAACTTTCGTCGTGGTCCAACAGGATTGCGTCCACTCTACAACGCCTCAGCCGCCGGCGAAGTAGTCCGCTTTGTCCTCAATCCGGCGGATCCAGAGAATCCCAATCTCATAGGAAGGAAAATTGAGTTTGGGATTCCTGTTTCTCTCGTAAATCTGAACAGCCTAAGCTCCACAACGGTGGTGGACATAGCGCGCGCAGCACTCAATGACTTGCGACCTGATCCTACACGCGCTGAGGTTGAACAACTAATAGCTGCAGGTAACAGTTTCTACAAAGGTCTCACAGTCGAGCTACGGAAAAGCGGCAGAGGAAAAGCATTGAGGTTCTCCTTACGTGCGGCTTATACACTTTCGTATCTTGTCGATGACGGAATCGTCAACACCTCCGATGCGTTGAGACCTGGAGACTTTCGTGGTGAGCGAGCGCGTAGTCTGCTTGATAGAAGGCATCGTTTTGTAGTGTCTGGCATGATGGAATCCCCTCGCTATCTTAAAGGCTTACGGTTTTCGCCTATCCTCCGGCTAGCTTCAGGAGCGCCTTTCAACATCTCAATTGGAGGTGCAGATCGCAATCTGGACGACGTTGGAAATGACCGACCCATTTACACCGGTGATCCAAAGCTTCTTGTGTGGCGCCAACCCGGCGAACCACTAAGTCCAGCGGTACTGGACTTTTTTAAATTGCCTGCGATTGGTGAATCAGGAAATCTTCCGCGGAACGCTGGTCAGGGACCTGGCCTGTTTCGCTTTGATCTGAGTATCACGAAACAGTTCAGCTTTAAAGAACGATTCGTACTGCGTCCAACTATCCAGTTTGACAACGTACTCAACAAAACCGTCTTTAGTTTCGGGACCGAGTTCATTAATTTCAACGCCCTGGGGCCCACAGCTTCACCTGAACAGAGGCAGGCTTTTTTAGACTCTTTTCTCGTAACCACACGGACACTGCGTCCACGCCAACTTAGATTAGGACTACGACTGGATTTCTAATTGTTAAACTTCACCCGAGCTAGGTGGCGGAAGGGAGCGCAGAAATCTGACTAATTCAGACAGCTTGTCGTCGTCGAGATTTTGAAAGGAGGCTCCAATCAGGTAGCTAATGGCGCCACCTGAAGAGATTTTTTTGAAGTAAACAGGAATTGCTTGTAGTTCGAGAGCCCTGGTGGGTAAGTTAAGTCGCACAAGAAAACTGTTCTCTCGTTGTCTGAGATAACGATCGATGTTGCTCGCCGAAACCACTAGGGCCATGCCTGATTCGCTGATATTCCTCGTAAAGCCAACCAGCGTTAATCCTTGAACTGTTTTGGCAACAGCCTCTGGTGGCTTTAATCTTAGGGTGACTTCAACTCTAACAGCGCGACGGCGGAACGCTCGCCGCGGACGATCGTTAATGCTCACAGTGAGAAAACCTTTTATCAACGGTAAAAGAGTGGATTTATTACTTGCCCGACAACTTTATCAGATTATGACATTAGCCGAGAAAGAATTTGAAAGTAGGATACTGGTATGAGATGCAGTTAGACTGGAAGGCCTCGAAAATTCAGACCTTAACGCATCAAGCTAGCCTTGCAGAGCGGGTGCCGCGCCGCGCTTTACGGTGAAGCTCTTTTCCTTAGACTCATCCGAGCCTTTTACCTCGACCTCATTTTCTACATTTGCTCCTACTCGGCTGGTTTCGTGCATGTGGCACCGGGCCCGGGACTTGTGAATTCTCCTCTTCATCCACCTGGTCATTGGCTTACCCTTTCTGCTCTTAACAACTCGCATCTACTCTTACGATGACTCTTCGAATAAACTCTTTGCCTGTCGGTCCAAAACAAATTCCACCCACTAGATTCGCACATTTCATGCCAAAATCATTTCGAGAACACTGATAACACCAAGATTCAATAAATGGTTTTGTTTTGGTCCTTGATGGTAGTCACAACCTCGATTTTCTTTAGGGTTTACGATGATGGAGGTCAATTTGAAAAGGTAGTAGGAGGTGCAGCTACAGCCTCAACAAAACACCACAACTCAATCCGAAGGCACCAAATCGTTACAGCTAAACTCGAAATGGATTCATTAAAGCTGCTGTGAAGTCAGCAGGGTGGCGACTCATTCGACTATGGTAAACTTCAAACCAATTTAGCAGGGCTCAGCCGGAGCTTCAATGGTTGATACGCATTCAGAAGCCGATAACATCAATGACGTAGATACGATTCTGCTCGATGCTGAGCTTTTCGTCAAATACAAGGCCCCTGAAAAGGCTATCAAGGTTCTCCGTTCCGCTTTAGAGCGCCACTCCCGCTCAATTCAGATTCGAGAAAGGTTGCGCGAAGTAGCTGTTGCTCATAAACACCCTGATGAAGGGGCGCGCCAGTGCCTGGCCTTGGCAAGCCTTTACATCGAGAGGGACGAATTTGACACTGCCTACGATCGCCTGCTGGAGGCTAAGCAGCTTGACCCTCGGATCAACATAGCTCGGGGCCTTGAAGCAATCCGACGGGCCCGACGGCCTGATTTACATAGTGTGGTTCAACCATCCGAATCCACAGCCAAGCGCCCAGCAGTAACGCTGGCTGGCGACCTCAGCGCAATTAGCGTGTTCGACACGATTCAAGTTATCGAGAATGCTCGCTTGACTGGTCTCTTGGTACTGAGCGGAGCAAAGCAAACGGGCCAGATTTTCTTCAATGACGGGATTATTGTTGATGCAGAAAGTGCTGGAGAAAAAGGTGAGTCAGGCTTTCGCAAGATTTGCGAAATCACAACAGGAGGGTTCGAGTTTCAACGTTCCTCCCAAGGCTATCCCGTGAACATTCGCGCCTCGAGCAATACCAACTTGATTCTCGACACACTGCGCCAGTTGGATGAGGCAAAGCAGTAAACCTTCTTAGCAACCACACGCAACCGCAGGCCATCCAAGTGGCCGACCGCCGTAGGCCTCTAACAGATGCGAACGGATGCTTTTAACGCTTCCGGAAACAGTTCTTAAGAGCCGTGGCTCTACCGAGCAGCAAGGAGGTTGAAGTGCGCCACATAGGCGTCTAGCTGTATAATTTGCCTTCAACCTGAACAACCAAGAGATCTTTATGAGAATGATTAGCGCCAGCTTCCCCAGAACTCCTGTCCTGATTGCCCTAATTGCATTTCTGGCCACTCATGCCACAGCCCAACAACCGGCCCCCCAGCAGGTAGGGACACGCATAGATGTCACTCATTACCGAATTGAGGCACAACTCATCCCCGATCAGCACCTAATACGTGCCGGAGCGGATATCACCTTTACACCCTTAGAGGCAACCCGATCAGTTGTGTTCGAGATCAATGGCTCGCTTCGTGTTGAAAGTATTGAACTTGGTGGCAGGCCCTTGACTGGGTTTGTCCAGGATGCAGTCGGGATTGGCGCCCTCGGTCCAAGTGTAAGGGTGGATCTTGGCCAAGTCGTTCCAGCAAACCAGCCCGTTACACTTCGCTTTCGGTGGAGCGGCGCTTTGATCTCGCCTGAGGGTGGTCCACTGGCAACAAAACGCCTGGCCTACGTGGGAACAGAAGGCTCTTACCTAATGTATGCTTCGCGCTGGTTTCCATTTCACGACTATGCTGCTGACCGCGCCACTTCTGACATAACACTAATTGTTCCCACTGGTATTCAAGTAGCCGGTACCAGCGACGATCCAGTAGTAGCTCAACCAGTGCCAAAAGAGGGGGCAACCCGGTACCGTTTTGTACATCGGCAACCCGTACTTATTGGCAACTTTGCCGCCGGACAATACATAAATAAAACTCTTCGTTTTGGTAATTACGAGATTAATTTCTATGCGAAACCGGGGAGCGAGGGACGAATCAACAGCTATGCTGAATTGATGGGGAGAGTTCTCGAGTTTTATACGCGTCAGTATGGTGCTCCACTCTTCGGCACGCGGTTAGTTGTGGCCCAGGTAGATGATGAAACGATGGAATCCTACTCGGGGCCCGGCATGATCTTTCTATCTTCACGTCTGTTTGATTCTACGCGGGCAATACCAGACGAACGATTACAACGAGAAGTTGCATATCAGTGGTGGGGCCAGACAGTTGGTTTGAAATCTTTTGACGATGCCTGGCTTTCACAAGGGTTGGCTGAGTGGAGTGCCTTTGCTTTTCGGGAATCTAGTCTTTCCGGTGGCCAACTTGACGCTATCCAGCGCGAACAACAGGAACGCTCCCTTACATTCGAACAAACTGCTTCAATCGCCAGAGCCCCGGGAGCACTAGACGACCAATCGGCTGCCTATCAGTCGATCGTCTATTACAAAGGCTCGATGGTTTATCGCATGCTGCGGGAGACGATTGGTAAGGAGAAGTTTGATCAGTTACTTCGGACTTTTCTCGAGCAGTATCGGGGCAAAAATGCTTCGATCGATGCCTTCGAAAAGCTGACGTCTCAAATTGCTGGTACAAACATGCGTTACTTCTTTGCTCAATGGATCGAAGGTACTGGGGTGCCCGAGTTTACTGTCGACTATCAGATAATACGGACACGTGAAGGAAAGTTCCGTACGCGTGGTACGGTGAAACAGAACCTCGAAGCTCTGCGCATGCCAGTTGAGTTGATGCTACGGGCCGAAGGTGATAACCACTCTGCCACCGTGAACATCGAGGGCCGTAGCGAGGATTTTGATTTTGAGTCCTCTGGTCAACCACTGGAAATTATTGTCGATCCTAATCACAAGATTCTTCGGATGTCTGAAGACCTTAAGGTCTCTATCATCGCCCGTCGAGGCATCGAACAGATGAAAGAAGGGCTGTACGCTGAAGCCCAACAACAGTTTGAAGCAGCGCTTAAGCTGGATCGTTCGAACTCATGGGTCTACTACAATCTTGGCCTACTCTTTCTTGAGCAACGCAATTGGGCGCAGGCGTTAGACAATTTCGACGCCGCGCTCCACGGCACCCTGAAACCCGCATGGATTGAGGTGTGGGCTCACATCAAACGTGGCAATGCGTACGATGCGAGAGGCGAACGCAATCGAGCAGTATCGGAATACAACAAGGCAGTACAGTCAGGTATTAACTATGATGATGCTCAAGCCGTTGCGAAGAGGTATCTGGCCACCCCATTCGATCCTAAGGCAGAACAATCAGCAGGATTAACGAGTCCAGGCCGCTGATTCGAAATCACACCGCCACAATTGCAATCCGTTTTTGGTTCGCCAATTCAATCATTGGATCCCGATCCAGCATCAAGGACTTGCCAGCACTGATGCAAAGGCAGGAGGCTCCAGCAGCAATCATGGTTTCAACCGTAGGTAAACCTACAACGGGAACATCGAAGCGCATGTCCTGGTCGGGTTTTGCCACCTTAACTACTGTCAAGCGGCCGCGTGATAACTCGCCTGCACGGAGTATGGTCGCATCCGTACCTTCCATTGCCTCTATGGCAACACAAGCTTTTGCGCGGACCACGATTGTTTGTCCTAAGTCCAGCCGCGCAATCTCTCGAGCGATCTCAAGCCCGTAAGCTATATCCTCGCGTTCTCGGGTATCTGGAGACCGGTTTGTCAGTGTGCCCGCCGATGGTAAATAGTCCTGAAGAAAGCAGGTTGAATCAATCAGTTCAATTCCCTCGCTTGCCAACTCATCAGCCACTGCCCCAATCAAAGCATTAGTGTTACGCCTCTTAAGCTTGAGCAGCATCTTCAGCATGCGTACATCAGGCACAGTTCGACTGAATATCTGCACATGCTTTACTTGACCCGCCATTATTGCTTTTTCAACACCCTCGTTCTTGAAATAACGGATCATCTTGCCGAGTTGCCCGATTCCGACCCACGTAACTCGTTCCGCTCTATGCTCAATGTCCGGATCAGTCTCTTCTCGGATTGCAGCAACAGCAAGGGATATTCCCGCTCGCTTGGCTCCCTCAAGAACCAAAAACGGAAACTTACCATTGCCGGCTATTAGACCGTAGGTCACTTCACCACTCCTCGTTTTGAAGTGGTTATGAACTCTACCAACTGATCTACTTCATCTACCCCAGCGATCTCTGCCCGGATTCGTTCCAGAGCCTGTGATGTGTTCAACCTTGCGGATAGCAACAGATGGAATGCGTGACGGAGAGCGTCGATTACATCTCGAGGATGCCCTCGTCGCTTCACACCGGTCGTATTTAATCCATAGCAGCGGGCATGATTGCCAACCGTCAATGCAAACGGCAGCGCATCCTTCACGACAACTGAATACCCGCCAATGTAAGCTTCTTTTCCTACTCGGCAAAACTGATGAACACCCGAGTAAGCGCCAATGTTTGCCCGATCCGCTACCAGAACGTGGCCGGCAAGTGTTGCTGCATTGGCCATGATGACGCTATCTCCCAGAATGCAGTCATGGGCAATATGGGCCTGGGCCATAAGCAAACAATCAGCCCCTGTTTTTGTAAGCATGCCTCCACCCGCGGTACCTCGATGAATGGTCACAAATTCGCGAATAGTATTACGTGGGCCAATGCGGGTTTCGGAAGGTTCGCCTTTATATTTCAGATCCTGAGAAGCTAGTCCGATAGAGACGAACGGGAATATATGAGAGCTTTCACCGACCGTCGTCCGGCCATCTATGACGCAGTGAGACTCCAAACGGACGCCCCTCTCAAGCTCGACCTCATCACCCACAATTGTATACGGCCCAATAAAACAGTCAGGACCAATGCACGCTTTAGGGCTGACGACAGCAGTGGGATGTATCACGTAGGGTGCGTTAACTGTGGTGGACATCCTGAATAACCAATCGCTTTCAGCTAATTCCGGTTGAATTGCGATCGGCAACAACGCTCATGATGTCGGCATCAGCAGCAAGGTGTCCATCAACTTTTGCTTCGCCGCGCATCCGCTGCACGCGCGAGCCAATACGGATAGCGGTGACTTCAAGAATCAAGGTATCGCCGGGCACTACAGGTTTGCGAAATCGAGCTTCTCTGATCCCAGTGAATAGCACCAGTTTCTGATCACGATCTCCAATCTCTCGCAAAGCCAGCACGGCTCCAACCTGTGCCAAAGCTTCCACGACGAGAACACCGGGCATTACAGGCGCTCCGGGAAAGTGTCCCTGAAAGAAAGGCTCGTTGATACTCACCTGTTTGACGCCAACAATTCGCTCACGTGGAACCAATTCTATTATGCGGTCAACCAATAGAAAGGGGTACCTATGAGGGAGGAGCTTTTGAATCTCCACAGCGTCGAGAATGGTTTCCATGAGTGACAGAATAAAGAGACGCGGGGACGCGGGTCAATCCGCATCTCCGCGTCTGA
>CAZNPP010000163.1:0-9815 GCA_964574785.1 uncultured Chloracidobacterium sp.
GATGCGGCTGAAAACTCCCGTTGTAGTCGCCGCGCGTCCAGAAGGCCACGTTGAGGCTCGGTTTCTTCCAGCCATGCGCGTCGTTGGGCGTCAGGAAGACGTAACCAATGGGAAGGTTCCAGTCATGATCAACGTAGAAGACGACCTTGTTGGCCGCTTTTGGTCCCACCTCGCTGGAGGGCGCCTTTGCAACTTTCAACTTGCCAGTGAAGAGCGTGGTGTCGGTTCCGGCCAGCTCATTCCGCATCTTTATGGCGAAATTGACAGGACCGGTGTAGGTGCTGCCCTTATCTTCAGGAATGTCTCGCCCTCCACATTCTGTCTTCCACCAATAACCTGGCTGTGTCTCCTCGGTCCGGCAATCGAACTTCACCCACGGCCCACTGCCAGGCAGCGTGAATTCGACGTAGAGCTGGCTGCCGCTGGCGATCGGCCCATTGACTCGATAAGTCATTCGCGGTACCCAGCTCCACGCGTCATAGCTGCCTCGATACGAGCTGAACGTGAAGGCCGTCACCTGTATTGAGTCTTTGGCGACAGTTGGCTGGTCTGGCTGGTTAGCGGACTTTGCCGCAGTACTTATATGAGCATCAGCGCCCAAGACCGCATGCGCGAATGTATTTCTCGGCAATGATAGGACCGTGAGCAACGACGACAAAATTAGCAGCACCATGCCGCTCACTCTCAACCTTTGCATACTGATGAATTGAGCATTCGGGCTGAAGAATAATTGGTTGTGGTTCATCCCTTGAAACTTCATATCTCCTCCATAGTGTTGTTGAAAGTTGTTCTCACCGGGCAGTGGACCAGTATCGTTCCTTTCACCCGCTCATGAAGAAACCTCTTATAGACCAACCTTCTTGCCTATAGCAGCGACGCTGCCTGCAATAGCGCCTGCAATCTTTGCAACTTCACGCTTAAAGATTTCCTCGGAGTTGCTGCCGAAAGAAATGTCAGCATTACGGCTCTCAAAACTGAACAAAATGCCGTCCTGGTTCTTACGACCAGGCCTTCCATCATCGAATTGTGTCGACCCAGTTTTGAATTCCTTGATATAGGCATGTCTGATAAGCAGATTTGCATGTTTCTCGATACCGCCTAAAGCCACAGACGTAATGGCCGCCAAAACCATGAATTTGTTGCGTTTTTTGAAGGCTTGATACAGTTCGAGTGAGACAGCATCAGAGTCTCTAACAACGAAGAGATTTCTCCTGAAGATCCCATCCTTCAGCTCCTCGGCTACCATCATGTCATTATCAATGTATTGGCCGTGATGAAGTGGTTGCACCTTGCCGCCTTGGACATTGAACGCAAGGACTGGTATGCCGCCTGGCATGCCTCGGGCTAATCCAAATTCCAAGCCTCCGCCCTTGGGAAACAGCCATAATCTTAATTTTAGAGTTGGCATCCTCTTCCTCCCTTTCTAGTACGAGGTTATTCTGCGAGTAGCTATTGAGTTTCTTTCGATTAGTTCATTTTCGCGGCAGCGATTTCAGGAATTCATCAATCTGATATCCAGCGTGAGCTTCAATTTGCTGCGTATTGTTGGTGGCAACCGATTCGTCGCGCAGTTTCGCCTCGAATCGCTTCTTATAAATGACGGCTGGGATCGAGCGGTCGACGATAGTCACGTCGCAGTCGGTCCCGTAAGCCGGAAGTTCACGCGGTGGATTTTCTTTTGTTCGATAGATTCCCTTTTGCATCCGTTGACAGACGCGAAGCACTACTGTCTGGACCTCTTCAGGCGAACGTGCGTATGTATCACCGTATGTGGACATATCGGGATCGTACATATAGAAACTGCGGCCATCGTCTTTCCGCACAATCGCCAACTTGCCTTTGATATAAGGTTGATCGGTAAGCTGAACCTTATCCGGTAATACTGCGAGTTGGGATGCGGCAGCACGTAACTTCTCGGCCGCTTGCTTATCCTGCTGCCTTTTTGCCTGCTTCTCTTTGTCGTCACAGCCGAGCACGACGGCAAATAGGATGGCTATTGCCAGCAGCGCGTTTTTTCTCATAACAACACCATTCAGTTGTTAGGACTTCGATCCTTGGCTTTTGGCCTTTGGTCTTGGTCTGCCCGACCTAATCACCTGTTTTTCAACGGTTCCATTGAGTAGTGGCAAAAACTCACAACACGTATCGGGAAATTTTTCTAAGTATTACTGTGTACTGCGTCGCTCGAGTCGTTTCTGGCGTGTCTCAAAGTTAAGCGGTGAGAAGCCTAAGCCGGAGTTAGGACATGTCCTCCTAAAATCCTTCATCATTCAGCCAATAAACCCGAAGGGCCGACTTAAACTTCGTGGAAGAAACAAAAAACGATCCACTAAACCACACGAACCGAATACTGTCTGACAGACTTCAAGTTTGTCGTCGTTCTATTGAAAGTTATCTCTATAGTCAGTTCGTGACGTGACTTCGTGGAAGAAACAGAAGGAATGGCGACTCACGACAATGCTATTTCCGATAGCGATCAGGACAATAAACGCAAGTATGGCGGCAACACAGAAGAAGCAGGTGTTTATGACTCCGGAAATGAACGCGTGGGCATTTGACCACGTCTCCCTCTCAGAATACCAGTAGTCAGAGGTCAGCAGTTTAGAAGCGGGTGGATTGAGTATCAGCAGGCGTGAGTACTACGAGGCGAGCCTTTAGATTCTTTTCAATCCTGTGAATCTTGTGAATCCTGTCAGTCCGACGAGCAACAAACGTGAGGGACCACGGGACAAGCCGGGGGCATCACTGATAGCACCCACTCGTTAGTTATTACTGATCATCAAGAACTCCATTCATCATTCACCATTTACCATTTATCAATTACCATCACTCTCTCGCAACTCGAAAGAGTGACTTACTCACATCTTCAACTTCACCGCTCTCGCTCACACCTCTGAGCGTCAGGATGTAATCGCCAGGTGTCAATCTGCGGGCTGGCAGGACTAGTGATAAGGTTGCGCCTGCCCTATTTGCTCTCGGAGTGAGGCGATTCCAAGAAAAAATCTCCGCTCCTCCCGCGGACTGCAACACTGCGCGATAGTTTGAGTAATCACTCTCTCTCAGATTTAGCTGTAGCCTTACGTGTTCTGTACCGTTTCTAATACTCAGAAGTGCGGGTGGACCAGTATCAACAGATCGTGTTCCGGCGATGCTGAGTACCAGCGTGGCAAACGTTGACGGTTTCTTTACTTCAGCCGTAGCTGGGGGCTCAGTACCTTCCTGCTCCGACCGCAAGCGTTCTAATTCATCAGCAAGCCCCTCAGATCGCAGTTGTTCATTCGTTACTTGCTGCTCCAGCTCGCGTCCCCTGTGTTCACTGATAACCCGTTCGGATTCACTTCTCGCCAGTTCCTGTCGTAACCGTTTGGCGTCCACGAACAACCATGCTGCCACTACAGCAAATAGCAGCACAGCCGTAGCTAATCCCCAAGCCAATCTTGGACCACGCAGTGAAGTCAGTAATTGCCGAAACCATGGTTCGCGAGTCTCAACCATCTCCTCCCTACCGAGCTTCACAGCCAAGGCCTCAGCAAACCTGGCTCGTTCCCGCCGTTGCGGGTGGGCCAAATAATGCTTCTCGAAGCGCTCGCGAGTCATTTGTGAAAGCAGACCACGCGCATACTTATCAACCAGCTCGTTTTCAACCTGAACCACCTGCTCAAAGAGTTGCTGATCGTTAAAGTACTGTTGTTCTAGCAGAACTCGCTCGGTCTCTGGCAGTTCTCCTAACAGGTAACGCTCGATAGTTTGCTCCTGATTACTCATCTCTCGTTAACTAGTGGCAAATACGCTAATTCATATCGCTAATTTCTTTCTAAGACAGTGCGCTACACACCGTTCTAACTTATCGCGCAGTCGTTGTGCTCGATTAGCCAAAGCATCGCGTCGCAATCCAAGCCGCTCCGCCAAGGCGCGTCTGCGACCAATCTGGCCTGACGCTTCGTAACGGTAGTATCCGAGAATTAATTCAGAGCTTTCCCGGGGTAAAGTGCGCAGGCAATTCTCAAGACATTCGAGGCGCTGTTCTTTGACTCTAACCTCTTCAGATAAATCCTCCGCGATCAAGTCAGTCTCTAATGATTCGAGAGGCAGTCGCTTGCTATAGCTTCCTTTCGTCGTCTCAAGAAATACCAACCTGGCGACTTCATGGCTGTAAGCACTCACATTTCTTATTTCAATTCCTTCGTCGAGCTTCCTAGCCAAACGATTGAAAACCTCGTCAGCGTGTTCATCCGGACAAGGTGCGCCACGCCACTCAAAGAACCGAATCAGCGTGCGGCGCAGGTCCTCATACTTTTCGCCGGCACGCTCATGATCGGCATCGAGCCGATTAAGCAGTCTGATGAAGGTCTCGGCAGTTAACGAGGCTTCCATGCGAGACGAGTATAAGCTCTCAACAAGTTTCTTGTGTCGAGAGTTCCTCCCTTGGTAATTGTCAGCGTTGGCCTTTCAGATTTGCCCACTCACCGGCAAGAATAAAACTGGCCCAGTAATAAGGATGCCGGCGAGTATCGCTGCGCAACATCTCTAATTGCGCCTTACGTAGTGCTTCACCTCTGCCGGCGCCTCTCATGAGCTGCTTGTAATAGCTAGCCATAAGATCGCGCGTACTCCGGTCTGAAACAGGCCACAAACTCATCAATTGGCTTTCAGTTCCAGCGAGAAACAGGGCGCGCCGTAGGCCATAAACGCCATCGCCATTCTTTACGTCGCCAAGACCAGTGTCGCAGGCTGAAAGCACGACTAGTTTTGTGCCCCACAGATCCAAAGTTGTAGCCTCGAGCGCCGTAAGCACGCCATCGTCATCTCCGCTACGGCCCTGATTAGCCCCAGCTAGTGCCAAACCCGAACGCAAGAGCGGATTCTCGACACGTGCGACCCATTTACCCAGTCGAGTACCGTCCATCTTCGCAACCTCATCAGCACTGCTCGTTAAGTCTTCACTCTGAAAAAAGAAACCATGCGTAGCAACGTGTAAGATAGTGGGTCCTCTTATTCGTTTCAGTATTGCTTCGGTCGCTTGTTCCCTCGTAAAGAAGGTTGCTTCAGGCAAAAGTTGCTTCAGAGAGCTCACTTCCGCCGCAACACCTGGTAGTGGGCCAAAAAAGAGACGGGAGGAATCGAACTGCGCACGATCCGAAGCAGTAGCATTACTATTGTCGCTCGCGTCAGTAACGATCATCGCCGGCTCGCCAAATGTCGGATTGGCAACTACGATCGGTTTGTTCTGGCTTTCACGTCGCGTCTGTAATCGCAGCAAATCTCGTCCGCTCGTCAAGTAACTAATTGCATATCGCTCCAGTAAATAATGACCGCTCTCATCTACCAAAGCTTCGAACGGAATTAGATTCAAGCCGCCATCTGGTGAGATCAAGAGTTGTGTGGCGTCACCGATTAGGCTACGCAAGGGACGCATCAGTTTCTCATCCAGCGCGCGTGCAACTTCTTTGACGTTGGTTCGACCAGGATTGCCCAAACCCTGACGCATCTCATGGATAAGTGCATCCAATTGTTTAGCCTCACCGAGTTTCAGCCACTGCACTGCACCATCACGCCTCAACACGTAAGCTACGGAGTGCAGGTCATCATTCTGACTTTGGTGATTACCAAACAAAGGCCGATAGCTAGCGATCTCTATTAGCGCAGCGTTCGCGGGAATAAGAGCCTGAACAGCCATCAATGTTACTGGCTCGGCTCGTTTAAAGAATCCGGCACTGCGAATGCTGATTTCGTGCTCAATCTGCTCTCGCAGCTCTTCCAGAACGGCTATCCGCTTTTGGTGTTCAGCCAGAGATACCTTTTGAGGACCTGAAAGTACGAGCCTTGCCAAGCGCCCTATGATTTCGTTGAGTTGGTCCAAGAGCTGCTGGTCTTGCGGATTGGAACGCCGGCGTAAACCGAGTAGATCATTAGACATAGCGTCCTGCACTCGACCTTTTCGCTGCAGGATAGTAGTGACTGCAAGCGAACTAGCCGTTTCGCTTTCTGGAGCTAGATCGACGTGTAGCGAAATAGTCTGTTCCGTGCTTTCGGCAAGCGTGCTGAGATAGGCAAGTTTTTGTCGTTCAGAGCCGACTGAAAGATTAAGAACCAAGTTGCTTTCAATAATTGCATTTGCCCGTGCTTGCGTTCCTGTCGCCAACTCAGCCTTCCCGCGTGCTGCATAGGAGGCAGCCATATGACTGAGGACAACTGAAACCTGCGGATGCTCAGCACCAAAAGCGTTTTCCAGGATATTTAGCGATGATTGGAATAGCGGATCAGCAGCTTCAAACTTGCCTTTTTGACTGTAGAGCCGCGCGAGATATCTCAGGGATAAGGCGACGTCCGGGTGTTCTTGACCGAGTGCTTTTTCCCTGATCTTTAGTGCTCGTTGAAGCAGTTTCTCCGCCTCTTCAAATGCGCCGCGGTCACTCAAGACGATTGCCAGGTGGTCTAGCCCCGACGCCACACTCGGATGGTCCGGTCCGAGGGCTTTTTCCCAAAGCTTAAGAGCGTGTCGATGCAACTCTTCGGCTTTGTTAAGGTCACCTCTATCTTGGTGAATTGCACCCAGATTGTTGAAAGCGGCAGCTACGTTCGGATGCTCTGGACCTAGCGACTGTTCCCAAATTCGCACTGCGCGAAGAAGCATCATCTCAGCCTTACTAAGATCTCCTTTAACCATGTAAAGTGAGCCTAGATTGTTCATAGATGCCGCTACCTCAGCGTGTTCTGCTCCGAGGGTCTTTTCACGAATGGCGAGTGCGCGCTGGTAGAGCGACTCAGCTTCTACGTAGTCGCCCAAGACCCGACGCACAATGGCGAGATTCGAAAGTGGTAGGGCCAGAAAGCTATGATCTCGCCCCAAAGATCTCTCCCAGCTGTCGATGGAAAGTCGGAACTGCCGATCGGCTGCTGAGTAATCTCCTTTCAGACGGTTAACCTCTGCAATGTTGTTGAGAGTAGAAGCAACACTTGGATGCTCGTTACCGAAGGTGTTTTGTCGGATTGTTAGTGCTCGTTGAAGCCGAAGGTGTGCCTGATCAAGATCTCCTTTCAGCATGTGCACTATTCCCAGCATGTTGAGTGCTGCGGCCACTTGGGGATGGTTCGGCCCCAACAATTCTTCCCTGGTTGCTAAAGCGACTCTGCAATGGCTGAGCGCCGAGTCGTATTTGCCACCGCGCCAGTGACGAACACACTCAGCAAGAACAACTCGTGCCTCCTCCACGCGACGATCTTGGTCCGTCGCGTCACGCAATTCTGCGAATCTGATCGAATAGCTCCCGTCGCTAACATCCTGTCTTTTCGAAGCTACTTGGATCTTGTAGCGACCATCCATTTCAGCGACGACTTCGGGTGTCTCATCTCCGCGTGGTCTAATCTCGTCATCAAATTCCGCTACCTGCTGATCATCAGGACGAAGAACGCGAACGACGACATCAATCCCGCGTTGCTCGATAACCAGGTTTGCGTACTGTCCGGAAGTTAGCGCGATCTGATAAGTGTGTTTCTGATCGCTAGCGAGGTCACTTTGGACCACTTGCCCAAACTGAAGTGTTGTGATCTCCTGATGGCTTTGGGTGCTGGTGTCAAGGCAAACACTAATGGCTTCATTGTCAAACTTTTCATAGTTGTGGGCTTGCGAGTTATGAACGAAGGAGGCAAGGACAAGGCATATTAGAATGTAAACATATCTTCCGGCCGGAACCTTGATCCTAGAACTGCCGGGAGAATGAGCCATCACCTAACCTCTCTGACGGGGACTGTTGTGAGTGGACGGGTGCCATTATTCCACAAAGGTGGAAATGAACGGAAGTCAGGAGTCAGGAGACAGCGTAGGACTGCCTGCGGGGGGTTGCGAGAGCGAGAAACTCCCTTTCAAGTGTCACACTAGCCTCGGTTGATGAAAGGATACCCTATGCTTCAAGTATAGGGTATCTTGTTCACTTTCTGACTACTGTAAGCTTTACTTCGGATGGATACTCACGCGAATGGTGAACGGCATTGCGTGCAATCACTCCTTTGGATTCATCATAGTTCCTTCCACCTGTGTTCAAGTTGCGATCAAATCGCGGGAAGTTGCTGCTCGAGACTTCAATCCGAATCCGATGTCCCGCTGCAAAGTAATTACTCGTCATCATCGGTCCTAATGTCACCTTGTAGACCTTCCCTGGCTGCATCCACACGTCTGGTTTGCCATAGCCGTCGCGATACCTCATCCGCTGAATCGTTTCATCCAGATTGTAAGCTCGGCCATCCGGATAGACATCGATCAGCTTGACAGTGAAATCTGTGTCTTTCGCGTCAGACGAGACGTAAAGTATGACCTCGATTGGGCCACTGACTTCAATTCCTTCCTTCAATGGTTCAGTTGTGTAGACCAAAACATCAGGTCTCTCTTCATTCTTACGCTGATCGAAAGAGCCGGCTGTGATCGCGTTTCCAGTGCAACAGACATTGCCTCCAAGTGAAGGCACTGGATTCATGGGATCGTATTCAAACCTGTCCGGCTGATCCGCAGCCGGCGCTGTGAAAACAAGCACACCATCACCATCTAACGTGTTCGCTTTGCCGCCGCTCGAAAGAAAATAGCTGATCGGCTGTGCGCCGCGAGGTGGCCACGTATCTGACGACTGCCACTTGTTGATTCCCATGGTGTAGTAACGCACGCGGGGCATCTTCTCGAGAATCCCGTTGTTCTCGCCTTTGAGGAAGTAATCAAGCCAGGCGTAAGTCAACTCGTCGTAGTTCAAGCGCGCATCACCAACATTGAGTTCGCCAACGACTGTGTTTTCGGTTGCTCGTCTGAAGGCGCAATGGAGCGTCGGAGCGATCACTGCATACTGTTTATCAGCGATCTCCGGTGAAGCGTTGTTCCTCACATGATTATAGGCTGCGAGGTTTGGACCAACTGACACGTCATACCAGGACATAAACCAGAATCCGGGAATGTTGATCCTCATGTTGTCGTGCCACAACCCGCCTTTGTACCAGGCGGGATCATTAGGCTCACGCTTGATCATCGCGCCCCCAGTCGGTACCAGCATGGGCTCGGCAAAGATGCCGCGAGGACCATCAATGGCTTTCATTATGTCCTTAACCGGAAGGTGGCGAAGTGCCTTTGACCAGTCAACCGGCGGCAACTGCGGTGCGAGGTCGAAAGCTTTCGCGGCGCGAATCAACTCCTCCTGCGATGTATCTGGTGCAAACATTGGTCGTACCTGGTTCTGCTGACCATAAAGCCACGCGATGAACAACATCTGGACCGCGCCGCCTCGATACCAGTTCCCCTGTTCATACCAGGGCCCAACGCGTCCCACTCCGGCGCCGAAGCCCTGCGCAATCATCGTGGTAAAGGCAGGATGCCCTTGCGCTGCGACTGCCAACTGCCATTCAGCAGTTGACGAGCAACCGATCGTTCCAACCTTTCCATTGGACCAGGGTTGTTTAGCAATCCACGACAACTCGTCTTCTCCATCAGTGAGTGGGGGGCCAAGGATGTCGTAATTTCCTTCCGAGAAGTAGCGACCGCGTTCGTTCATCTGCACGAAGGCATAGCCGCGTTTGACAGCCTCGAGTTCATTCGAGAGATCGCGCGGTGCGCCATTGCGGACGTCCCAGAAGTTAAAGTTATATGGCGTGCGCACAAAGATTGTGGGATATTTCTTTGAAGTGTCCTTCGGCCGGTAAACGTCGGTGGCGATTCGAACGCCGTCGCGCATTGGGATCATCAGCTTCCGTTCGACGATCGCGATAGTTTGCAGCTCATTCTCTATCGCGTGCCGCTGCGCGATAACTTCGGGTGTGGCAGTGCCACGCCCTTGTGAGTA